>CAZPVO010000003.1:0-137927 GCA_964590205.1 uncultured Candidatus Saccharibacteria bacterium
CACTGGATTTTGAGTCCAGCGCGTCTACCAATTCCGCCACCCGCCCGGGTAGGAGAACAGGGACAATTGTACTATAACCCCTCCTCTTAAGCTACAGCGGCTTCACACTTTAGTGCCAAACGCGATTTTTCTATGAGAAGCGGAGTAAGCCGTATGTATGATACGGTGAAGTGAGCATCACAGAAGAAAATCGCGTTTGGTGCAATGAGGTCGGCAGAGTTTCTGGCTCCGCCAGAAAGCAGGCCGACCGGTGTGAATGCGTGGTATACTTTAATCTGTTAAGATAGCTTAAGCAACAATGCATCCAGACGATCCAAACCAGCCTAAAACCAATCGACAAGTTGAACAAGACACTGCAGACGCGGCGGCTAATGTTATTCGCTCAAAATTAGATTCCCTCTATGCCGAAGAACCAGATACAAAAGAGGAGATTGTCGACGCCGAGGAAGCTGGGCGCCACCGAACCAAACATCAAGATTTCATGTACAAGTTGAGCACATCAGGCAAATCACTCGCCGAGATACAAACGCAGTGGCACAATTATTACACCAACTTGCCAGACAAGGAAAAACACGAAGTTTGGCAGGAGTTTTATGAAGAGCATGGTCGTGCGCCGCATTTTGCAAAATCAACACCGGCTCACAATGAAGCACCAAAGGAAGAAGCGCCACCAGCGCAGCACCACAAAACTCACCAGCGCAAACCAATCAAACCGCGCTCAATCGCCGATGTTAAAGAACAGATAGCTTCCAAGGTCGGTACCCGGGGCAAATTATCAAAAAAACATCACCTGCAGTCGATTGTATTTGGCCTGGGTATGGGTGCAGTCGTGTTATTTATTCTGATGTTCAGTTTCTTTAATGATCGAATCATCGCACCATTTATCAGCCCAAGTCGTGATGTCAGCAACACACCAATAATTGTGGACCAAAATTCCACCGCCGTTAACAATGATCCGAAAGTTATTATTCCAAAAATTAATGTTGAGATTCCTGTTGTCTATGATGTGCCGTCAATTGATGAGCAATCAGTAGACAACGGCCTAGAGCGCGGCGTAGTGCATTACGCGTCCACACCTAGCCCTGGAGAGCAGGGAAATGTAGTTGTTGTTGGTCACTCCAGCAATAATATTTTCAACAAAGGTAAATATAAGTTTGCATTTGTCTTACTCAAAAAGCTCGAGGTAGGTGACACCTTCATGCTAGACAAAGATGGCAAACAATATGTCTACCGCGTTTACGACAAGAAAATTGTTAAGCCAACCGATGTATCTGTGCTCGGTCCTGCAGACAAACCATCGACCGCAACGTTAATTACTTGTGATCCGCCTGGAACTTCACTGAATCGTTTGGTTGTAACTGGTGAGCAAATCAGCCCAGACCCAGGCGCCAACGTTACCAGCACAGTAGTTAACAATAATCAAAAGCCAGCTATCGTGCCAGGCAATGCCGAAAGCCTATGGCAACGCTTTAAAAACTGGATCACTGGTTAGGCAAACCTATTGATCTGTTCGTAGGCTTGCTCGGGTAAGTGCAAACTTTGTCTTATCATTTTCTTGGGTGGAAATATTGTAGATAGCCGTAAAATCGCGGTCGAATTGTGGTGTGCTGCCGCTGAGCGCACCATTGAGGGTTTGCAAATTGTTACCATCAAAATCAAACATGATAACTTGATTGTTACTAATTGCTACCAGACGATCCCCGTCCATCCATGAGGCTGGCTCATTCAGGTCAAATGGCTTATTGATACTGTAGCGATACTGGCGGTCTGTCTGCGCATCATAAACAGCAAAAGTTTGGTTTTTACCTTGGGCCGAAATAAATTGAGCATTAGCCGAGAACAAAACCTTTTCAGGTGCGTCGACACGCAACGTTCGTGCAGGCAAATTTTGTTTTTGTTTTTCGTTTTGCAGAATGGTTATCGGATCTTCATAAATGTAGACCTGATTTTCACTTTGTGCACCAGCCACCACAAACCAATGATTGTCGAAGCGTGCCAAGTCTAATAGGTATGGTGTTCCTACGGGTAATTCGCGTAAAACATGGTCGTCATTATTGTTCTTAAGACGAACATCGACCTTACCAGGTGTAATTGTTGGATCGTTGGAAATATATTCAATCGTATCAGTGCCATGTGGCTTAAAATTAACGACGTGCGGCAGCAGTGGAGTTATATTTTTGTCTTTAATAACGCCTTGTTGCAGCAACCCGCCTGTCAGCAAAAAAACCTGGTCAGTCGACTTATTAAATAGGGCAACTTCGTCCGGAGTTTGGCTAAACTGTTGGTTGATATTCACACTTTCAGTCGGATTTACAAAGTTGAAAATAATAAATTCTTTTTTGCCATCAAAATCATGCTGCAGTAATAAATGGGTATTGTCGGTTGACCACTCTACAACTTTGAGTTGCTGATTAGCGCCAGGACTCAATACGCTTGCTGGAATAGTTGTAAGCGTGGAAGTTGGTTGCTTTTTACTAGCATCAAAAACTTCAAACTGGTTAAAACCACCTGGCTTGAGTACTAGCACCCAATGTCGATCCGGACTGCCTGTAATAATTGCCGGAGCAGAGTTATAAGTCTGCGTATTCGTCGTTTTCAGTTGGTTCGGAATAAGCAGCGGATAATCCAGACGCACGACACTGCCACCATCGATTTCAAAACTTCGCTGCCAATTACGGTAGCCGTCTTTGCTGAGTGTTACGCTATATTTTGCCGCCTGCAAGGTTATACGGGCGTTGGTCGATGACTCTGGCAAATGTCCACCGTTTTGATCAGTTAAATCAATCTTGGCTCCGCTCGGGCTTGATGCCAAAAATACTAAACCGTTTTGAATAATTTTACCGGTGTGGCGATCGACACCATAACCAAAAGAACTATAAAGCACAATAATTGTGCACATAGTTATAGCAATGGCCATCAGCGCGTAGCCGATGTATAGGCGAATGGTATGAGCTCGTTTTTTGTGAGGGTCAAGAAAATCCATATTTAGCTTCTCCAGTTTATACTTATCTGTCTCCAGCGTCTATACATCCTGGTGAAAATGCTAATCCTTAATGCTTGCTCTTGAGGCCAATCAGCGGTAAGATATCAGTGAAATGTAAATCACCGAGGGTACCTTACAAGCGTGAGTGATCACAAAAACGTCATTGAACTAAATGGAAAGCTATATGATAGCGTAAGCGGTCATATGGTGGGCAACAAAGGCAACGCCGGGCCAACGGTAATTAAGCCTGGTACGGCCGTTGATGGATTTGTGAGAAGTGCTCCCGTAAAAGAGCCTAAGGCCCATCACACACAAACCGCACCAAAACCAATCCACGTGCAAGCTCCAACTCATCACAATAAAGCACATAAAGCAGCCAAGAGCATTGCTGCTCATACGCAACATCACTCCAAAACCTTAGTTCGCCGGGGTCTTAAGAAACCGATCGCCGAACGTCCTGAAGAATCTGAAGTTTACACTAAAGGCACACCTCAACCAGAACGACTGGCTCGGGCCAAATCAACACCACAGAGTCCTCATATATCAAGGTTCGGTCTGCCGAGCGCAGCCACTTTTCAAGTAACCAAAAAAACAACTCATATGCCTGTTAAACATTCGCCGAATCAATTAAAAGCCCGCGCCGCGATTCAGCAGGCATCGGTGCCAATTGCCAGCCAAAATCAAATACTAAAAGAGCAGATGGTTTCCAAAGCACTTAACGATGCGCGTGTTGATGAAGTGCCGCATAAAAAGGCAAAAAAGCACAACACCGCTCGTAGACTTGGTGTTAGTCCAAAAGTTGTTCATTTTGGCGCTGCAACTCTAGCAGCTGTTTTGCTATTCGGCTTTATTGCATATCAAAATGCACCGAATATTAGCATGAAGATTGCTGCATCTAAAGCTGGTATTAGCGCCGTTTTGCCATCATACAAACCAGCTGGTTTTGGCTTGAGCGGACCTATTGAATACGGCCCAGGTCAGATAACATTGAATTTCAAGTCTCACACCGACAATCGTAATTTCCATATTACTCAACGCGCTTCTGATTGGAATAGCGAAGCATTGCTCAGTAATTTTGTCTCAACTAACAGCAAATCTTACCAAACAGTACAGGACAAAGGCCGTACTATTTATATTTACGATGGCACGAATGCAACCTGGGTGAGCGGTGGCGTGTGGTATCAAATTGAAGGTAATTCTTCCTTAAGCTCTGAACAATTAGTCAAGCTCGCTGGCAGTATCTGATGAGGCGGCTTCGCCTTTTGAGAGGGGATATCCCCTCTCAACGCGCAGAGCAAAAAGTGTGATTTTTGCTCTGGCTCTCTCCCCTGAAATTCTTCAATCATCTGGTACAATACAGAGATGAAAGTAAGAACTAGGTTTGCTGTTAGTCCAACTGGTTATATGCACGTTGGCGGTGTGCGTAATGCACTATTTGATTGGCTCGTTGCCAAACAGACTGACGGGCAGTTTATATTGCGCATCGAGGATACTGATCAAGCCAGGGAAGTAAAAGGTGCTCTCGAGCATATCATTGAAACACTACATATTCTTGGTATTACATGGGACGAAGGTCCGGATGTTGGCGGGCCAGCTAAAACTTACGTGCAAAGCCAGCGACTAGATATTTATAAAGAATGGGCTCAGAAGCTCGTTGATGCCGGCAAGGCTTACGCTGATCCATACACGTCCGAGCAAGTACAACAATTCCGAGAACAAGCTCAAAAAGATAAAAAGCCCTTTTTGTATCGCGATCATCGGCCAGAGAACCCTCCCAAATGGGACGGTACGCAACCATTACGCCTCAAGTCAGAACCCAAAGCTCATAAATGGCACGACGAAGTTATGGGTGATTTGTCTGCTGGCGAGGAAGCTGTTGACGATTTTGTGCTCATAAAATCTGATGGTTATCCAACGTATAATTTTTGCCACATTATTGATGATCATCTCATGGATGTAACTCATGTGATTCGATCACAAGAATTTTTGGCCAGTATGCCAAAGTATCTTAATCTTTATGAGTCACTCGATATTTCTAAACCAAAATTTGCCACTCTACCGTGGATTATGGCTGAAGGGGGCAAAAAGAAACTCAGTAAACGTGACGGCGCTAAAGATGTTTTAGACTACATCCGTGAAGGTTATTTGCCCGAAGCATTGGTTAGTTTTATCGCCACACTCGGCTGGAATGATGGTACAGAACAAGAAGTTTTTACTGTTGATGAGCTCATTAAAAAATTCAGTTTGGAACGAGTGGGCAAAAGCGGCGCGCACTTTGACGAGCAACGCTTAACATGGGTCAACGGTCACTTTATTCGACAACTCAAACTCGATGAACTCTATACAAAAGTAAAAGACTTTTGGCCAGCAGAAGCCGAGGGTTCAGACGAAGATTATAAAAAACAGGTTTTGGCACTTGTACAAGAACGGCTCAAATATTTTACTGAGCTGCCCGAGCTCACCAAATTTTTCTTTGAAGAGCCCAGCCCTGACATAGAGCTAATTGACAATAGCAAGCAACTCAAAAAATTCTCGCATGATGAGTTGGCAAAACTGTTGCGCACAGCAATTGATAGTTTAGAAACCAGTAATTTTAGCACCGAAGACCTTACCAAAAAGCTCAATGATTTATTAGAAACCACCGAGCAAAAGCCTGGCGTGCTGTTTAGCTTAATCCGCGTGGCAACAACATGGTCACCAGCATCGCCAGCTCTTGCAGAAAGCCTACATGTACTCGGCAAAGACAAATCGCTGAACAGGCTCAAAGCCTCTCAACAATACATTGGTAAATAAGCATAAGCGCTTGTATAATGTAGCCCATGGACGATACAGATAAGTCATCTGGCACTGACCCGATGGCTAAACATCATCATGTTGATACCAGTAAAACTCTAGAGCAACTCGAAAAAGATCACGGCACCCAAAAGTCACCCCAAAAGTTAGCCGCTGACGCTTTCAAAGACGATGACGAAGGTTTTAAAACCCCCGAAGAAGTTGCCCAGGCTGAAGACAAAGTAGAAGGAGACGACCCACAAGTGAAGAGCAAAAAACAGGGATTTTGGTCAAAATTCAGCCATAAAAACCTGACTAAAAAGCAGAAAATAATTTTGATCATTGTATTGATAGTCGCTCTGTTTGGTTTGTTGGTTGGTGCATGGATGTGGAAAAACAAGAAAATGCCGATATCCATGAACAAGCCAGCTCAAAAGAAAGAAGCAGCAAAGCCAACTACCGTTCCATCAACATTGACTGGTCGGCCAGTTTCACCTGATGTTAACGAACGGCAAGTTACTGCTGTTATGATCGAAAACAGTCCCGACGCTCGACCGCAGTCAGGACTTATCGACGCCGGTGTTGTGTTCGAAGCCGTCGCCGAAGGTGGCGTGACACGTTTTGTGGCATTGTTTCAGGACACCGCACCCGATTATGTTGGTCCGATCCGCAGCGCACGCTCTTATTACATTGACTGGATGCGTGGTTTTGACGCCGCGTACGCTCATGTTGGCGGTAGCCCAGAAGCATTAGCTATCATCAAAGGTGACAGCAGTATAAAAGACCTCGATCAATTTTCTAACTCTGGCAGTTATGACCGCGTAACGAGTCGTTATGCACCACACAATGTCTACACCAGCATTGGCAGATTAAACGGACTGGAAGCTTCTAAAGGCTACACTAAAAGCACCTTTACAGGCTTCGTGCGTAAGAAAGATGCGCCGTCGCCAGCACCAAACCAAAATAAAATTGATATCAATATGTCTGGATTTTTGTACAACCCGCATTGGGATTACGATAAAACGACAAATACATACATACGAAGTGAAGGTGGTAAGCCACACACCGATGAAAAAACAGGGCAGCCAATTCGCGCCAACGTGATTGTTGCACTCGAAACTCAAAAGGGCATTATGGCCGACGGCTACCACTCAACCTACACGACTATTGGGAGTGGAAAAGTAATGGTCTTCCAGGACGGCGCCATGGTTGGCGGTACTTGGAGCAAAAAAGATGCCAAAAGTCAGATTGTATTTACTGGTGATGACGGCAAGCCACTAGCGCTTAATACAGGCATCACATGGATAACAGCAGTGGGCGGAGCTCAAGACGTTACTGCCGGGCCATAAAGGTGGGCAACTTTGAATAATCTCAAGAAACTTCAGAACCAGATACAGCAGCAAGTCTTATTAGTTCTGGCTGGAGTTAATATTTTAGTCGTATTAGCTGTTCTAATACTTATTTATTTCTTGAAATTACACATATTGATCGTGGCAGCACTCGCGCTAATAGCCGTAGCAGCTTCATCATTTTTAGCGGCGCGCTGGGCAGCTCGATTTAGCACAGAGCCAATCGAGAAACTTTCTCAGGCGATTGTCCACGTATTGCCGGAGCATCAGGGAAGTCCAGCACCAGATTTAGACCATCTTAAGGTTGGTCGCGAACTTGTAACGACTATGGCGTTGCAGGTTTATCAATTGGGTAGCTCCTCGCAAACAAAAAGTGCACCTAAACCTACCCAAACTGATAACCGTAGTCAGAGCGTGCTTAATAATTTGCCGATGCCAGTAATTGTGCTAGATCAGAACCAAGTTGTAATTTACGCCAACACTTCAACGGCTGCCTGCTTGCAACTACCAATAAACGAAGTGATCGGCAAGGATATGTACTCATTATTTGATTTGGCGTTTCCAAATGACCAAACCTTTGACAGTTGGTTAACACAATGTCGTAAAGATAAGCTGACGGCCACCATGAACTGGGAACGCGTACGCCTGCAAACCGCTGGCCAAAAAGTTCGTCACCAGTTCGATATGGTCGCTTATTACAATAAGAACAACCCGAATAATGTGGAAACAATCATTGGGCTCTTTGATCAAACCGAAAAATATAAACAAGACGACAGTGGTGTTGGCTTCATTGCGCTGGCAGTGCATGAACTTCGCACGCCACTCACCATGCTGCGCGGCTACATTGAAGTACTTGAGGAAGAATTGCGAGGCAAACTGGACCCCGAACTCAACGGTTATTTACAAAAAATGCAGGTAGCTTCTCAACAGTTGGCTAATTTTGTCACCAACATTTTAAATGTCGCACGTGTTGAAGAAAATCAGCTATTTCTACAACTAAAAGAAGAAAAATGGGATAGCTTGCTACGCGATACATTAAAAGAAATGAGTTTGCGTGCGCAGGTGCACCACAAGCAAATCGTACTGCAAGTGCAGCCGGATTTGCCAAATGTAGCGGTTGATCCCATCACTATTACTGAAGTTATCATCAATCTCGTCGACAATGCCATTAAGTACAGCGGCAGTGGCAATAAAATCATCGTAAAAACTTATATGAATAACGAAGGTTTTGTTGAAACCACCGTGCAGGATTTTGGTGTTGGCATTCCAACCAATGCTCTCGGCAATCTGTTCGAAAAATTTTATCGCAGTTATCACAGCAAATCACACGTTGGTGGCACCGGCCTAGGCTTATATTTGAGTAAATCAATCGTAGGTGCGCACAATGGACAGATCTGGGTCAAGTCTAAAGAAGGCGAGGGCAGCACGTTTGGTTTCACGCTCGTACCTTATGCAAAACTTGCCGAAGACCTTAAAAAACCTGATAATAACGATGTCACCCGTATAGCGCACGGCTGGATTAAAAATCACTCATTCTATAGGAGATAATGTGGACGCCACTAAATCAACACCACGCTACAAAAATATTCTCGTGATTGAAGACGAGCACTTTATTGGCGAGCTTTACATGCGTGCACTCACTAAAGCCGGTTACAACGTTAAGGTAGTTATTGATGGCAATGAAGGCCTGAAAGAAGCGTCAAGCGACGCCTATGATATTATCCTGCTGGATATAATGGTGCCAAACATGACCGGCATCGACATTTTAAAGAAGATTCACGAACCCCAAAATAAGCCAATTCACGCCAAAATTATTATCACAACCAACTTGGAACAAAAAGAAGAAACTCGCAAAGAAGTTGAAAAGCAAGCTGATGGTTATATTGTAAAAGCCAACGTCACACCACGAGAATTGGTTGGCGTACTACAATCGCTCGAATAGGCTTGATCCGTAGCGTATAATAAGCAATAGCAATGTGCGGGCTGAGCAATCTTCCTCCGTACAAGCTTAATCCATTGCAGATCTAATCTGCCAACAACTTACTCGTCGTGGTGAAGGGCAACCGGAGCGACAAACCTCTCTTATAAACCGTTAATCGGAGTTTTTGCAATGGACTCAAATCTTATAGATGGAACGCTGGAAGAAGGTGTTGTGACTGAGCATCGCGGGTTTCCGAATCCTGCGACCGACACCAATATTGTTCCACTTGATCTCACCAAGCTACTTGTTAAACACCCGCTCGCCACATTTTTTATGCGCATTGATAGCAATGAGTGGGAGCGATTTGGCATTTTCAAAGAAGACCTAGCGATTATTGATCGTTCGCTCAAACCAACACAGATTGATCTAGTCATTTGGTGGGACGAAACTACCTTTGTGCTCGCCAAATTTCATAAATTGCCCCTTGATACAACCATTTGGGGCGTCGTTACTAATATTATTCATCGATACAGGAGTTAGAAAATGAAACAACCAATCTTCGCGTTAATAGACTGTAATAATTTTTTCGTCAGCTGCGTCCGCGCGTTCAGGCCTGATCTGGAAGGCAAGCCAGTCGTGGCATTATCGAGCAACGACGGCTGTGTAGTCGCGCGCAGCAACGAGGCCAAAGCGCTCGGCATTCCAATGGGAGCACCAGTGTTCAAATGGAAAGAAATTTTCAAGCGACACAACGTTATCCAATTTTCCGGCAATTTTGAACTGTACGCCGACATGTCCCGCCGCGTTACCGCCATGCTCAAATCAATCACGCCGCATATCGAGATTTACTCAGTCGACGAATCGTTCTTAGATTTGTCAGAACTTGAAATTGAGGATTACACCGCTTGGGCCAAGCAGGTGAGAGCGATGGTTTTACAGTGGACAGGTTTGCCGGTTGCCATCGGTATTGCTGGCAGTAAAACACTGGCCAAATTAGCCACTGATCGGGCTAAAAAAGAATTCGAACTTGGTGGTGTGCTGGATTTATATTCACCACACCCAGAAGACCGTGCACCGTACATGGAACGCACGCGACTAAAAGATATTTGGGGAGTTGGCTGGCGACTGGCGCCTAGACTCAAAGCCGAAGGTATTCACAGTGCTATGGATATTGCCAACATGCGACCGCAGTTCGCCCAAAGTCTGATGGGCATTCACGGTCGGCAATTAGTTGCGGAGCTTAATGGTGAATGTTGTTTACCGCTCACCAAAGTTGGCAAGCCAGCACAGAGTATTGCTAACACCCGAACATTTGGCGAAGACACCAATCAATTTCATGTGCTCGAAGCTGCTATTGCATCGTTTGCATCTAAAACTACTCAGAAGTTGCGGGCTGGCCACCAGCTCACTACCAAGGCTGGCATTTTTATTGCCACCAACAAGCATAAACCGGGTTACCGTATGCAAACTGAGACAGTTGATTTTTTGGCACCAACAGCCGACACCGGGAAGATCACCCAAGTTTTAACCGAGAAATTGCGTGATATGTTTAACTCCCATAGTTCCTACCACCGCGCTGGCGTGTGGCTCTACGATTTTATTCCCGAGCGGGCTTTTCAGATTGATCTGCTCGGCAATGCGCGGCCGGATATACACGAGCAATCAACAGACCGAATGAGCGCCGTTGATAATCTCAACGAGCGCTATGGCAAGCACACAATATATTACGCAGCCGAGGATCTAGGCAATTCCTGGCAGCCACAGCGCAAACAGCAAATGCCACGCTTCACGACCCGTTGGGATGAACTCGCCCCCGTTACAATCAAGTGAAAAAGTGTTCACTGCAACTGACGCCCATTGCGCCCACAATGGGGCACATGAGATTTGATATAGCAGAAAAAGCACCATATAGAAACTTTGACTTGCCAGTTGTACACTTACCAGAATTTGTCGAAGGGCATTATGCTCCCGACAAGCCATTCATGTCTGGTGATGAGGCGCGTGCTGAAGGTGACGAGTTCGTAACCTGGAAACCACAAGTCGCTATTGAGCAATTAATCGGCACACGAGTTGCTACCAGCAATATTCGCCTCGTTGAAAGTCCTGAAGCGCTCAAATTTAGCAGCCGCTTTATTGCAGCCAGTGGCTTGAATGCCGCCTGGTATAGTTTTGCCAGGTACCAAGAAGATGTTCAAAGGCGCGTTTTAAAGCTACCTGTTCTTGATAGTGACAATGTAGATTGGCGACCAACAAGCGCGGAGCTACACCAAACGGCTCTTGATAAGTTTGAGTATGCACAGTGGGAAGCGTTCAAAATTGCTAAAGCCTATGAAAAAGGCAAGGCAAATCTTATTGATTTCAACCCAGCCTACGGCAGGACAATCGGCAACATTGCCCTTACACTAAGCGCTATCGATCTTGGTGATAAAGTACGCGGCAATCGCTTAGTCAGTAACTTCTTTGCTTCGCATCTTGCACGCGAGCGGGCTAAAGATACTCTTCGTGACTCAGGCATGCTCATTAAAGAGATTAAGAGTTTTCCATCGATTGCGCAGCTCGGTAATCCAAACAGCGATCTTTCAACTTATCTGCGCCACAACGGTCCGCAAGAAAGTCGAGCAGCATTTAATGTAAGTCTGGAGGAGGCACTGGCATATGGAACAGAAATACCAGAATTCATGGCAGCAGTCCGATAATTTAGATCTGCAGCGTCTTCTCGATCAGGAAAGGTTTTCCGGCCGCGTAGTACTCGGCAAGGGTCGGCATATTTGGGAGCATCGCCTTGTCCGTAAAATCTGGCTGCTCCTGCCAATAGTAATCGGCGTAGTCGTCGTTTTGAACAAGTGTACCTTCGGCATTTTCGCAAATCAAAAGCGAAAAGTGGGTAAAGCTTTCAAGGGAACCAGCTTCAAACACACGAAAGTATCCACCTCCTAGCACGCTGAAGGTACACCTGAGGCCTGTGATTTCTTTACAGGCCTTTTTGGCTGTTTCGATTGTGTTCTCACTAGCATTTGGCGTGGTGTGCATGAAACCAACACGGTCAATCAATGGGTGAACTTTTCGTTTGTATAGCAACCAGGCGCCGTTGGACTTGCGACGAATCACCAAAAACAGTACCGATTCGGGCTGATCGATGAGTGCTTGCGGGTTTTGTAGTACGCGAATACCAAGTCTGCGACCTTCTGGGGTTAGGCTATACAAACCATCTTCATTTTTGCTTACATAGCCGGCTTTTTCGACTTTGTGCAGATGATAGGTGAAAAGTTTATTATCGATTGTATCAGGCTTGAGCTCTGAAAATTTTAACTCGTGGCTAAGCGCCAGGCGGTAGACAATTGATCGTTGCAGGTGATGATCGAGCATATTACTAGTATATATAAAATCATGCAAGCTGAGAGGATTCAGCTTGCAAAAAGGAGAAGCAATGAAGATCCCGCAAAATTTTGGCCACTTGATGGGCAAATTTAAGCGGGATTGTAATTTGCTTGGACGTGGTGACCTCTACGGGAGTCGAACCCGTATTGCCAGGATGAGAACCTGGTGTCCTAACCATTAGACGAAGAGGCCAGAGAACCCGAGAATCTTAGCATATTTTGCCTCTGTTTTCCACCTTACAAAAAATGCTACAATAGCCGTAAGCAATATGAAAACATTAATTATTGTTGGTGGATCTGTTATAGCTTTTATGGGGCTGTTCCTCATTTTATTTGCCGTCATTAGCCGCGAGCACAAAAAGCCCAAAAAAAAGCACGACGCAGGTGACATTGATCTGTCCGACAAAAACCTCGAGTCCGACATCATCCTTAACGCCATAGAAGACGGTGTGATTTTAATTGACGCCCATAATAACATCCGCGTGTTTAATCCAGCAGCATCGCGAATTATTGGCTGGCCAGCCAAAGAAGCCGTTGGGCTCGATTTTAATTTGGTCGTCAAACTGATCGACGAGAAGGGCAATGCCTACCAACCCGAAGTTAACCCTCTCGTACAGGTGTTTACGCAAAAGACAACCATCCGTGATCACAGCGCTATGTTACTCACTCGCTCAAATAAAAGAACGGCCGTAAACCTCAGTGTTTCGCCGCTGTTTGACAAGCAGGGCAATGTAAACGGCTCTGTCACCATTTTTCGCGATGTAAGCAAAGAACGGGGCGAGGAACGTCAACGAGCTGAATTCATTAGCACAGCCAGCCACGAAATGCGCACGCCGGTCGCCGCTATCGAGGGTTATTTAGCGCTGGCCATGAATGAAAAAGTTACTACCATCGATACTAAAGCGCGTGATTATTTACAAAAAGCTCATCTATCCACACAACATCTCGGACAGCTGTTCCAGGACTTATTAACGTCGGCCAAAGCAGAAGATGGCCGGCTGTCGAGTCATCCCGTCGTAATCGAAATGGGACAATTCTTGGAAAAACTGGCGGATGATTTACGGTTTACCGCCCAAAAAAAGAACCTCAGTATGGAATTTGTCATGGGCACCAACAATCAAACCATCGATGCCAGCGGCAGCCAAAGTACCAAGATGGTCAAACCACTCTATTACGTGCATGCCGATCCTGATCGACTGCGCGAAGTTATAACTAACTTATTCGACAACGCTGTTAAGTACACCGACACTGGCAAAATTTCGTTGGGTATGACCGGCAATAACGAAGTTGTTCAGTTCTATGTTAAAGATACCGGACCTGGCATTCCTCCAGAGGATATTTCGCACCTATTTGAAAAGTTTTACCGTGTAGACAACTCTGCCACTCGAACCATTGGCGGCACGGGTTTGGGCTTGTTTATTTCTCGCAAAATTGTTGAGCTGTACGGGGGTCGCATTTGGGTCGAAAGCGATCTAGGAAAGGGCAGTACGTTTTTTGTGAATCTGCCACGTATTACAAATCAAAAGGCATCCGAGCTGAAAGCAACAGAGGCGCAGGCTTCGCCATTATCATCTGATACACCTGTTGCCAGTTCGTGATACAATAATCCATAAGAGCATAAGCATTTAGATAAGAAAAGGAACACTGATGGCAAAAGTAATGCTGGTTGAGGACGACAATAATCTCCGTGAGATTTATGAAGCTCGTCTGGCCGCAGAAGGTTATGAAATTGTAGCAGCGCAGGACGGCGAGGAGGCGTTAGCTTTGGCCGTTAAGGAGCGTCCTGATCTTATTATTGCCGATATTATGATGCCGAAGGTCAGCGGTTTTGATATGCTCGACATTTTGCGCAGCACGCCAGAAACCAAACACACCAAGATTATTATGATGACTGCACTCAGCCAGGCCGAAGATAAAGCTCGAGCCGAAAAACTTGGTGCTGATCGCTATTTGGTTAAATCACAAGTGACCCTAGAAGACGTTGTGAAAGTCGCCAGTGAAATGCTGAATGATCAGAGTGGCGGAAGCTCAAACGGACCTGCCGATGATTCGCCAGTGACCGATCCAGTCAGCGATGCGCCAACTATTGGTTCAAGCAACGACTCAGGCGCCGCACCAGCAGACGATAAACCTGCTGATGAACCAGTCACACCACCGCCAGCTGACGATCCTGCTGCTGCTTCCACGGCAACGCAGCAAAGTGATACGACCGCCACTGAGGAAGCCGATGTGACAAAGCAAATTGACGACTTTATAAGCAAGAACCCAACACTGTCGACTGCTGCCACTCCACCACCTGAAACTGCTCCTGCTGAGCCCGCAGCCGCTACCGACGAGCCAGGCTTCAAAGAAGAAACAATCAGTGGTGCACCGGCCGTTAACGACGCCTCAAAATCTAAAACAATTCCAGTTACTGTTCATAGCGATGAGCCTGAAAAAAGCGATGCCGACAAAACTATGGCGAATGCTGTTGATACGCTCGCAAATGCCGGAGGTCCAACTCAGCCACCTGAAAATGCCGAAAACACATTGCCAAACCCAGCCACCGATGACGACGGCAAACCTAAACCAGCCGAAAAAAAGGGTGGTGAACGTGTTATCCAACCACTTACGGATCCGACGCAGTCTGCCGGCCCAAGTCTTGATGAATTACTAGCCCGTGAGGAAAGCAACAATGGCATTGCGCCACCGCCAGTTAATGCTGTAATCGCCCCAGGTGGTGCTGTTACGCATAACAACACGCCGATTGATCCAGCCGCTCCAGCACAACCAGCTTTTACCGATAGCAGCGCTGCACCAGGTGTTGTACAGGCTCCAGTCGATCCTGGCATAAACACACCGCCAACCACTCCTCCAGCTAACGCTAACAACATTAGTCTCTAGACACACTAGTTAAAAGCCTCTAGTCTATTGGCATGCGTTTAAACCAATTTATTGCCCATGCGACTGGCTTGTCACGTCGCAGCGCTGACAAAGCAATTGAAGCGGGTAGTGTTGCCGTAAACGGACAACCTGCAAGTTTAGGTCAACAAGTGAGCGAAAAAGACGAAGTGACCTACAAAGGCCAACCCGTGAGTATTGGCAAGACTGTGACGATTATGCTTAACAAACCGGTCGGCTATGTTTGCTCGCGTGACGGGCAGGGTAGCCAAACAGTTTATGATCTGTTGCCGGCCGAATTTCAAAGCCTAAAACCGGTCGGGCGGCTCGACAAAGATTCTTCCGGGTTATTACTATTAACAAACGATGGCAAACTTGCGAACGAGCTCACACACCCGAGCTTTGCCAAAGAAAAAGTTTACGAGGTCGAGCTCAATAAAAATCTGTCCGAGACTGACCAAAAAGCTATCCAGCAGGGGGTTGAACTCGAAGATGGCATCAGTAAACTAAAACTTACCGGCGCTGACAAACAGTGGACAGTCCGAATGAGTGAAGGACGAAACCGCCAAATCCGTCGCACGTTCGAAAAACTCGGTTATAGAGTGGATAAACTCCACCGCACAAATTTCGGGGATTACTCGCTCTCCGGAGTATCTTCAGGTAACTTTACACAAGCAACGATTGTGTCAATTAAATCATGAGTTCTAGCCAAACGGGCTGCTTGTTCAGCTCGCTGTCTGTTCTCGCCGGTCACTCTATCAATTTCTGATTGCTCAGCTGAAAGAATAAGCTCGTGTAGTGCTTTTCGAGCACCAGCAATTCTACCATCTAACTCCTCTTGAGGGGTACGGCCTTGAAGTGCTTCTAACTCCTGTTTGGCGTCGGCAAGATCCCTTCGTACATAACTACTGTCTTTACCGACTCTATTAGTAACTTTGATTTTGATTAAATCTTCCGGTCTATTTTTCGGCTGCCACTCATGAATTGCATTATCGACTATCTTCATTCGAGCTAGCTCTTGCTGCAAGTGAAGTACTGTTCGTTCGAGCAAACTTACTTCGCGCTCGTAGTGTCTGGTTGCAAACTCGGTGCGATCTTCTGGCCCCATTGCATCAACCGCAGCAAGTCCATATTCAAGACTCTCGGCACTAACATTATGGTAAGTGAGTGACTTCCAGATAATTTGATCTTCATCTTGCTCAACACTAAGTTCAACAGTATGTGCATTCGCTCTTTCTGCAGTTGGGTTATACGCTAGTGTTCCTAGATGCTCAAGAATTAATTCGGCATCAACATCAACAACGGAAGTAGAGTTGTGCATAACTTCAATTGCACCTGCCAAAACAATATCAGCAGGGGTAATCTCAGCACCGCGAGCATACGCCGTCAAGTATGGCGAGATCCAAACATCTTGCCGCTCAACTCGCTCAAAAGTTTCTGAAGTATCAGACATGATGAAAATTGTAGCATAAAACTATTCTATTGTCAATATCTTGTACCTCTGTTATACTAGCTGTAATGAAGAAGCTGCCAATTGTTGCAATTGTTGGACGAGCTAACGTCGGCAAGTCCAGCTTATTTAACTCCGTACTGCGGCGCCGTGAGGCTATTGTAGCTAATGAGCCGGGCACCACACGTGACAGCATTGCTGCCAAAGCTTCGTGGCAAAACCACGACTTTTGGCTGGTTGATACCGCTGGTATGAAAGACCCGGAAGACGATTTTGAATTTACGATTCAAGAGCAGATCACCCAAGCCACCGACAGCGCTGATATTATTTGGGTTGTCATCGAAGCCAATGTGGCCATAACCGAGGAAGACCGCCGTGTCGCCAAGCTTGCACTCAAGAGTAAAAAGCCGGTTATTTTAGTTGTTAATAAAGCCGATAAAGCTCCCAAAGCAACTTCGGACGACTATCGCAATCTCGGTGTTAAAGACATTTTTATGACGACTGCCAGCCAAAACCGTGGTGTCGACGAACTGCTCGATAAGGTTGTAACTGATATTCCAAAAGTTCAGATGCCTGAGGACGACAACCGCGTTCACATAGCAATTCTTGGCCGGCCAAATGTCGGTAAATCACATCTGTTTAATACGCTGGCTAAGAAGCAGCAGGCGATTGTGGCTGACCGCGCAGGTACAACACGCGACATCAACCGCACAATTATCAAATTCGAAGGTCAAGAAATTGAACTTATGGACACTGCCGGTATTCGCCGCAGTGGCAAAATAGAGCAGGGCGTTGAGAAGTTCAGCGTTATTCGCAGTTTGAGTGCCATTGAGCAGGCCGACGTTTGTTTGCTACTTATGGACGCCAATGAGCTTAATGTGCAGCTTGATCAAAAAATTGCCGGCATGATCAAAGAAGCAGGCAAGGGCTTGGTGCTAGTCGTTAGCAAATGGGACAGTATTGATAAAGACGCTTTCACACGTGATCAGCTAGCCCCACAAATTCAACAAAACTTTATTTTCGTACCATGGGCACCGCTCATTTTTACGAGTTCTGTGACAGGGCAGAATGTGGCCAAACTATTTGAACTCACGCTCGAGATTATGAAACGCCGTGCACAGCGGATTTCCACACCAGAGCTCAATCGTTGGCTCAAAACCGTTATTGACGCACACCCGCCAGCTGGGCTCAAAAACTCCACACCAAAGCTGAATTACATCGCTCAGGAAAACGACAATCCAAACCCAGCTTTCAAAGTGTTTGGGTCGCACACCAAGCTGCTGCACTGGAGCTATAAACGCTTCATGGAACGCAAACTACGCGAAAAATATGACTTTGTAGGCACACCAATCAAGTTCTGGTTCATCGAAAAACACTAGTAATTTGCAATTCGCGCTGCGGGGTGTACAGTTTAGTTATGATTGCTCCATTGACAGAAGGTGAAAGCTACCAAAGCTTTATAGAGCGACATTCTGGACAACTCGAAGAGGCTCGTAAAGATTTTGACCCTACGGATCCAATGGATCCAGAAGTTTTGAAGTTTGGCTACTGTGCCGTGATGGGCGTAGACCCTCGACTGTTTATTGTTTACCCTGGTGCCGATCTATCTGCCGCCAAAGCCGCCTGCGACGCATGTGTCGTAACCGAAGAATGCCGTGAAAGGGCTGTTTCGCGTCCACCTGAAAAGATGCAAGATATGATGTGGGCCGGGAGTATGCCAGTTGCTATCCGACGAATTCGTCGATCAAGAGCCAGGGCTGCAAAACACGCCAGCTAGCTTCTTGCATATAGTTTCGGTATTCTATTTGCATGGGTTTGTTCGTAAAAAAGACCGAAACAGGTGCTAACGCAGCGCCACTCTATACACTTGGTTCGCAAAAAACTGTATTAATTGTTGGCCTTGGCAACATTGGCAAAGAGTTTGATGGGACCCGTCATAATATTGGTTTTTTCTCTGTTGACGCATTAGTGAAGGACCAAGGTTTTCCAGAGTGGATCGTAAAGCGCGACTTAAAATGTCACTTCACAGATCAGAACTTAGGGGACACGCGAGTTATACTCATCAAGCCAACAACTCTTATGAATAACAGCGGTCAAGCCGTCCAGGCAGTTCAGCACTTTTATAAAATCACCAACTCACAAACTCTAGTTGTTCACGATGAGCTCGATATAAACTTTGGCCAAATCCGCACACGTGTTGGCGGTAGCGACGCCGGCAACAACGGCATCAAATCCCTCATTCAGCACATTGGTGAAGATTTCCGTCGGGTGAGGATCGGTATCAAAAACGATTTGCTACAGAAGCAAGACAGCGCCGATTTTGTGCTAGCCAAGTTTAATAAAGACGAACAAGCAAAACTTCCCGACCTGAGCCGGGAAGTTGTAAGCATTTTAACCGAGTATGTGTTTGGCGGTGATCTCAACCACGAGACACGCTCGTTTCTGTCGTAAGCTACTGCTCTGAACTGTCCAAAGAAGGCACGCTTACCGGTGGCTGCCCGGCAGGGAGATCTTTAGTTGGCGATGGGGCACTAATGCTAACTTTGTCGTAGCTAAATGTAGCTGTATCTGTTCCATCGGCCGTAACCGTTTGAGTCTTGCGAAGTTGAAAGTCTTTAGTGTCAAACCAAATGTAATTGGTAGTAGATTTTTCAGCTGGATCAATAACCTGGTACTTGTAGCAAGTTAGATTGCCACAGGCTTCGGTGCCAAGCGACTTATAGGTCGTTTGTTGAGCAGCTGGCTGACTTGAATCCGGCTCTTTAAAGTCTTCTTTGGCAGCTGATGTTGATTTATCAGTGTCTTGCTGGCTCAGGGTTTGCTTCCACCATTTGCCGTCAGAGGTGTCCTTTGTGTAGGTGGTGTTGCCAATAGTGATAGTTTCCATTGCAGTCTCACCGGTCATAGTAAAGTGGTAACTGTCCGGCGCAACATACGCAATCTGCATCGTGGAAGTTTTTCCACCAGTCGTGCTCGAGCTGCTAATCGTATAATATTTAACATTCTTCCAGCTACTAATAAATTTACAGATGTTTTTATCTTCCGATTTACAAGCCGCTTGGATTTCTTGGGCAGTAGGTCCAGATGAGTTAGAGACGCTGCTTTTAGTTTTTTGCTTGTTGTATACGTAGTAGCCGGCACCAGCAATGGCGACCAACACAACGACAATTAATACAATAATGAGCGGTGAGCTACCACGGTTATCTTTTAATAGATGTTTTCGCATGTTTGTTTTTATCCTGCTTATGTTTATACCAATAATGGTAGATCTAAGCGAATAGAGTGTCAACTAATTTGATCTGTTATCCCGCTTGTGGTATTTTGAATGTACAACTCAAAAAGGAAAAAACTTATGCCTCACATAGCCAAAAATCAACAGGGCTTCGCCGCGCTCGAAGTTTTATTAATTGGAGTGGTCGTCGTTCTAATTGGAGGCGTCGGCTATTATGTTTATTCTCAGCGCCAGACAACTCATAACGCTGAAACTCAAAATCAAGAAGTTCAACCAGCAGAAACTTTGCCAACAAAGCTTGATGATACAGTTTCATTCGAAGATGCCCAAAAAGTGGCTCAGGCCAAAGTTACGGATGATAAAGTTGCGAGCACCGAGCTTCAAAGCGAAGGCGGCAAGCTTGTCTTTAAGGTGCAGTTCCTAAAAGGCAAAGTCTTAGTTGTCGATGCCAAAACTGGCGCAGTAATCGGTACGCAAAACGCCGCTGTTCAGCAAGCTGACGCACTAGCCTCGTCTAATAACGTATTAACTGTCACACAAATTTTGGCTAAGGCAAACGTTAAGGATGTACGGAGCGTCGCGCTAAGGAATAAAGATGGTAAGCTCGTGTACGTTATTAAATACGGACATGGTGGAGAAGTAACGCTCGACGCCACAACGGGCGATACTATCAAGAGCAAACCAGCCGCAACCAATGGCCAAGACAAGAAAACGGATAACAGCTCAAAAAAAGCCCCTAGCTCGTCGGGCAACTCAAGCAGTTCGTCGAGCTCAAACAGCACCGAGACAGAAAATAAACAATCAACAAGTAACACTACGACTGAATCAGAAACCGAATCTCACGGCGGCAATAGCGGTTCGGGTGGTGGAAGCGGCAGCAACAGTGGTAGCAGCCATTAATATTTATGCTGCTAAATCATAACCCGTATGAATAGAATCGATCATGAAATCCATACAAAATAGAATTCTATTTTCGGCGCCTGCGCCACAGTGACGAGTTTGAGGTAGTCCAACTTGCTCCCCATTACATAACGCAATAGCTTGACGCACAAACAGTACGTCGCCAGGTCCGTAACTAGTAAGAAATTCAGGCATGATGCTTGCTTCACCTGTAAGTGTCTTTTCAGACAAAACAAATTTTTGATTTTTGTCATCTGTTGGTGAAGCTGCGAAGAGCGCCTCTCCACCGCAAGTAGGCACAATAACTGTAATGCCGCGTCGTGCCACCTCATCAAGATGTCCTTTGACTTCTTCTTCTGGCTCAAGATAAATACTATTAAATTTGAGTGCGATACGCGCAGCCTCGTTTTCAGGCGTAAAGAGTAGGTCCTTTACAACATGAAGTTCTGGAGCCCATGTCATCGCATCTGCTTCCGCATGATGAGGTAGGGTTCCATTATTAGCCTTATTAGTAGTGAGACTCAGCACACCAGTTTTTTTCAATTCGTGAGCTGGTCGCACATTTTTATAAAGCCGCTTTGCCGACATTTCTGAGACAAAACTGCTTACTTTTGCTACGCCATCATTAATACAAGCCTCTAGTACTTCAGGACTAGGTTCAGCGAAAGTTTGAACAGACTTTACGTAATTCATCGGCTCATTTTACTCTTAAAACAAAATAGACTTCCAGAGGGCGGAAAGGTCCAGTGGAGCTTTCCGTAGACACGAGCGAAGTGTCGCTCAAAAAGTCTCTAAACAAAATAGACTTCCAGAGGGGGTGGGCACCACTGGAAGTCTATTTTGGGGACGTCCACCTGGGACCTCCCGAAAATACACCCTTCAACCCACCACGAGCGAAGCATCAGAATCAAACTCCACGTAAAGATCTGTGCCGAACAGTTGTTCATACTGGCGTACTCGCTGTTGAAAACCGGGTAGTTAAAGGGGTTAGTTTGTTTTAGAGCCTCGTTTGCACGGAGACTCAAAGTGGAGGGTAACAACTTTAAAGTCTATAACTCTAAAACAACCTAACGTTTTCACCACATGGGTGAAAGTTAGAATGGGGGATAAAGGTACGTAAGAAACCGCTTAAGCGGACTTACGAGTTGCAATTTTAGCAAAACAATGTCCTTATGTCAATACTAAAAAACATTTTTGTGATATATTAAAAAAGATGACAAAAAAGCATAAGCTAAAAGGGCTCGAAATCCCTGATTGTCTCCAAACAATTCCTTCGCCACCGAAGGAGTTGTTTATTTATGGAGAGTTGGCACCTCTGTTAGAAAAACCTCGTTTGGCAGTGGTTGGCAGTCGTAAAGTAACACCTTACGGTAAAGCAGTAACAGGGCAACTCACCAGGGAAGCAGCCGAAGCCGGAATTGTCATTATAAGTGGGCTAGCCCTTGGTGTGGACAGTATTGCACATCAAGCCACATTATCTGCCAGTGGGCTCACCGTAGCCGTGCTGCCTTCGTCAATTGAAAACATAGCGCCTAGAGCCCATATACCGCTTGCTCAGCGGATTTTAGAGCAAAATGGCGCTCTCGTAAGTGAATACCCTCAGGGCAGCGAGCCGAACCGTGGAAACTTTATTAATCGTAATCGTATCGTGGCAGGCTTGAGCGATGCGGTACTCATCACCGAAGCCGCCGCCAACAGTGGCACCATGCACACCGCAAACTTTGCGCTTGAGCAAGGCAAACCAGTTCTTGTTGTACCAGGTAACATAACCAGCCCACAGAGCGCTGGCACCAATAATCTGCTTAAATCTGGCGCAATACCAGTTACTGACGTCGAAGATATCTTTAGTGTGCTGGGCATTAATAAGAATAAAACAAGCCTCGTCATTAACGCTGCCAACGAGCAGGAATTTATTATTCTTAGTCTGATTCAAGAGGGAACGAGCGATGGCCACGAGCTGCTGGCCAAGAGTGAACTCGACGCCGCCGTGTTTAATCAGACGCTCACCATGCTTGAAATAACAGGGAAGATCAAAGCCCTCGGCAGCAACCACTGGGCAAAATTGTGATTGCACTCAACACAAAAATGCCGTAGTATCGTGCTTCGTACTATTTATTTGTTACACTAAAGCTTACACATGTCCAAAAACCTAGTTATCGTTGAGAGTCCAGCTAAAGCCAAAACCATCGAGAAATACTTAGGCAGCGATTTCACTGTTAAAAGTAGTTTTGGCCATGTTCGTGATTTGCCAAAAAAAGGTTTGAACATTGACATCGAGCACAATTTTAAGCCGACATATGAGATCAGCCCAGATAAAACAAAGGTGATCGCTGATCTCAAAAAAGCCGCAAAAGGGAAGGAAGTTTGGCTGGCAAGCGATGAAGACCGTGAAGGTGAGGCGATTGCGTGGCACCTCTGTTCAGCACTCGGTTTGGACCCTAAAACAACCAAACGAATTGTTTTTCATGAAATTACAAAACCGGCGATTGAAGAGGCAGTAAAAAACCCTCGAACTGTCGATGAAAAGCTTGTTGATGCTCAGCAAGCTCGCCGTGTTTTGGATCGTTTAGTAGGTTATGAATTGTCGCCAATTCTCTGGAAAAAAGTTACCGCTGGCTTAAGCGCTGGTCGTGTGCAATCTGTTGCCGTACGACTTATTCAGGAGCGAGAACGCGAAATAACAGATCACGTCGCTGCGAGCGACTTTAAGGTAACAGCCGAATTTAAAGCCAGCAAAGACACCGTTCCAGCCGAGCTTACAGTGCGGCTTAAAGACAAAGCAACTTCCAAAAAATTCCTCCAAGACTGCGTCAAAGCTAACTTTACCATCAGTTCAATTGATAAAAAACCGGGCTCACGTAATCCGAGTGCACCGTTTACGACCAGCACATTGCAACAAGAAGCCTCTCGTAAAATCGGGAATTCGGTTCGCCAAACTATGCGACTCGCACAAGGCCTGTACGAGAACGGGCACATCACTTATATGCGTACCGACAGCACCAACTTATCTGGTCTAGCTATTAAATCCTTTGGAGATTACATCGAAAAGCAGTATGGCACTAAGTATCACCAAGTTCGTCAGTACAAAACCAAATCTGCTGGCGCGCAGGAAGCTCACGAAGCTATTCGTCCAACCGACATTACCAAAACTTCAGCTGGCAGTTCGCCTCAAGAACAACGTCTGTATAAACTAATCTGGCAACGAGCGCTGGCTAGTCAAATGGCAGCCGCAAGTGTTGAGAGAACCGAAGCGTTGATTGACATTAGTACTCGCAAGGAACAATTCCTAGCTAAGGGTGAGATTCTGACGTTTGATGGCTTTTTAAAAGTGTACGATAACACCCAAAAAGATGTGATTTTACCAGAGCTCAAGCAAGGTGAAAGCTTGAAAGCCGAGCAAATTGTTGCCACTGAAACATTTAGTAAACCAAAAGGCCGCTACTCTGAAGCCTCACTCGTTAAAAAACTCGAGGAACTCGGTATTGGTCGCCCAAGCACCTATGCACCAACTATTAGTACTATTCAAGATCGTGGTTACGTTGAAAAAGGCGATGTGGAAGGCGAAGAGCGCGATATCAGCGTGGTTACGCTCAAAAGTGGGAAAGTGAGTGAAGAAGTTGAGAAACAGCGCTACGGCGCCGATCAGAACAAACTAATCCCAACACACTTAGCTGAAATGACCACAGATTTTTTGGTTAAATATTTTACTGAGATTTTAGATTATGACTTTACAGCTAAGGCTGAAGAGGAATTCGACGATATCGCCGATGGTAAACACAAGTGGCAAGACAGCATTGAGCGTTTTTATAAGCTATTTCATCCGTTAATCGGTAAGGCCGAGAAAGTTTCCCGTGAGGAAACCTCTAAAGCCCGTGAGATTGGAAAAGACCCAAAGTCTGGCAAGCCAGTGATTGCTCGTTATGGCCGATTCGGTCCAATGTTACAGATAGGTGAGGCCGAGGACGAAGAGAAGCCAAAGTTCGCACCACTGCCTGAAGGCGCCAAGATCGAAACTGTTACCCTCAAAGAAGCCATGGAAATGTTCAAGTTGCCGCGAGTCGTCGGTAAAACCGAAGATGGTCAGGAAATCACCGCCAACATCGGTAGATTTGGCCCGTATATTCAGGTAGATAAGATTTTTGTATCGCTGAAAGAGGCTGATCCGTTCACTATTAAGGAACCCGAAGCCCGTAAACTATACAAAGAAAAGCTCGACAAAGAAGCCGCCAAGAATATTGCCGATTTTGGCACAATTAAGGTGCTAAACGGCATGTACGGCCCGTACGTAACAGATGGCAAAAAGAATGCCAAGATTCCAAAAGAACAAGATCCGAAGAAGTTAACAGAAATCGAAGCTCAGAAACTCTTGGATGAAGCACCCGCAAAAGGCAAAGGCCGCCGCTTCCCCCGCAAAAAAGCATAAGAGTATTGCATTATTAGCATAAACATGTTAATATAGTCGTTCTATGCCTATTTTTTCGTCGACAACATTTGTTATTGATCGTCCGGAGCTGGAGCTTTTTACTCACAGCACTGACTTTGATGGTTCAGTGGAATATAGAAGTAGATTGGATGACGATCTCGGTCATATGACTTGTTACTTTGATCCAACAACCGATATTTTTGATGTCCGCCGGCTTGATACTTACAAACAGCACGAAGGATACGGCCGAGTATTACTTGGCCATGCGGTTGAGCTGGCGCATACAGCCCAAGCTGAACTTATTACCTCTACGATTACCTCGAGAGAATGTCTAGACTCAATGGTTCTAGTATTTGGCGAAAAGGCTCTGAAAATAGAAGAACCCGGGGACTACCTCAAGCAAAACACCCGCGCATTTCTGACCTACTACCTTTAAATAGACAAATAGGGCTTTCCACAGGTTGTCATCTGTTAAGAAGTATTTCGTTGTAATATTGGTAGGCAATGAGGGCGCAAAAAGGGCCATTTTGTGCTAAAATAAAAATATAACAATATATGTTTGACTTTTAGCAGCGTAAGTTTTATAATTATACTAAATACATCGATCAGAAGTATAATTAGGTAAGGAAAATAACTCATTATGGCTAACGAGCAGAAAACAGCGCAAACTTCGGTGGAGAAGTACGTTAATGACATTCTTGAAACCATCGACAAAGAACGTGAGCGCGAAATTGTATCTCGACGTTTTGGCTTGTTTGACCGTAAAGAGACTCTCGAGCAAATAGGGGAGTTGTTAGGTATTACTCGTGAACGTGTTCGTCAGCTGGAAAAAGCTGTTGTTTCTCGCTTAAAAGCACAGGCAGCTGAGGGCAAAGTTCCACATATCGCAGAAATCGAAAAAGAATTTGTTGAGCGAGTAAGTACAATGGGGAAGTCAGGCCGTGTGAGCGACCTCTCGGCTAAGCTAACAAAAGACAATTCTCGTCTTGATCAAGCTCGTGTATCGTTCCTCGCACAACTATGCCCAAAGCTGGTTGTTGTTGATGAAAACGACTTTTATTACCTAAGCGTAGCGCTATCTGACAGTTTTAATGAAAAATCGCTCAAAGATGCTGTCGCTAAAATTATTGAAGCTATCAAGAAAATTGGTGAGCCAACAACTATTGATAAAGTTGCCGAAGCTATCAAGCATCCAAACGCTAAAGAAGTTGCAGCGCTTGCCAGCACTAGCAAGCAACTCGCAAATCTGAACAACCGCTGGGGACTTATTAAGTGGCCGATGGTCAATCCTAAGAACATTCGCGACAAAATCTATGTTATTTTGTTTGAGAACGGCAAACATATGCACTTCGGTGAAATCGCTGATGCAATCAAGAAATCAGAGTTCAAGCGCAAAGACGTAACAACTCAGGCTATCCATAACGAACTTATTAAAGATTCACGCTTCGTGCTGGTAGGGCGGGGAATTTACGCGCTCAAAGAATGGGGTTATAAGAAGGGAACTGTCGCTGATGTGATCAGCGATGTGCTTCGAAAAGCCGGTGAACCATTACACCGCGACGAAATCGTCAAGCGTGTATTAAAAGATCGCTACGTCAAGGAAACGACAATTCTTCTCAACTTACAGGGCAAGAAGCAATTCAAACGTGTTGCTAAAGCAACCTACACACTAGCAGAAAGCTAAGGTTATTGTTGGATGACGAACTGGAAATTACATACTCTTGAGGAAATGCCGGGCATCCCAATAACTGAAGCTGCCGACGGCATGGTTATAGAAGGTACTTTTAATAATAATGTTTTAAATCAATATCTTGAAAGCCTGATGTTTGATGGCCGCAGTGGCGGTACAGAATACCGACAGGTCGGCTTAATATCTCATCTGTGGGGCACAATAATTACTGATGCAAAGCCAACACTACTGGATGAAGGGGTGAGCACGAGCAAAACTAATCCGTTGCAGGCAAGTGTAACTTTCGAACCAACTCATCTCATGGGTGCTCGAGACGGTGATAATGTTATTGATCGGGAAGGGACATGGCATCCTCGTCCCTTTGATGACAGAGGACGAGCCGTGCTACCAATAATGGCCGATAAAGAAGTCCGTTTCCGCGGAATGGCCGATATCGACCAATTCGTCAAAGAGGTCAGTACTCTAGGTGGAGATACAAAACTACAACCTATAGATCAATTACCGCTGTACGAACCTGCATATCTCATACTTGGTGAAACTGCCTTCAAACTAGTAACACGCCCAATTGACCGCCCCGAGCCAACAGAAGTGTAGATATGGCACATTCATCTCGAAGCCGCAGGGAAGTCGACAGACAAGAGAAACACCCTGAGGTTCTTGTCGCCAGAGGCGATTTAAGTCCGGATGACAAACGCTTTATTACAGAATTTTTGAAACGGGTAGCAGGGTTTTCTGCAATTCAATATACACCAGCCGATGAATATGATGCCAGACCACAGCAGCCTGTTCATATAAGTTTGCTCAAGCCAGGTGTAACCGAAGGATTATTTCGGTTTGACGAAATTGTAAATCCTGATGATTTCGTTGTTCGCGAACATGTCGAAGACTTTAAGCGAAGATACGTTTACCCCAACGAGCTTTGTAATACGTTTGTGGGCCGAACCTTTAATTATATTGTCGATGGCCGTGGAAGCCGATTCGTTTCTAGTTGGAGCACAAATCCTGAACAGCCCGGCCGCTTTTTTAGGGATCCAGCACCAATTGCTAAGGCAGATGTTCGTTTGCGCGATGAGATTGATCTTCCGCCATATCCAAATACAATCGACGGCACCAGTAAGAGTGCGTACTGCGCCCGCTTCGCAATCAGGGCAGGGAGCATTATAGAAGCCACTGACGCCCTCTGGGAACATGTGGACATAGATAACCTAAAAGTAGCAGAATATGGCTTACACCTTGTTGCTACGCAACTGCAAGCTCAGCTCACTTAATGATTTTCAAAATATAGAACATTTTGCGAACATGATTATAGTCATGGGTAGTAAAGAAATAGTAGGAATAAAATGCTGGGTATAACTACGGGCAGTGCAGTCAGGTAAATAAAATTCAAAAACAAAATTTTGAAAGCGAAGATTTAAAAACGTCTGCACAGACGCAAATATACAGCAGCGCAAAAGGCCATAGATCTCGTGTCGCACAATGTATATTTTGCGACTCATATATAGTCTCTCAAAGATGATTAACTCATACCTGCCTAACAGGGGAGTTTTAACGTAAAAACGTGTTTGGACGTGTTTTTGTGATGTCACTGCACTACACGCATACTTGCATTTCAATAAGCACCTAGACACTCAAATATCCTTCTAGTGTCTCGTTACATTTTTAACCACAATTTGACTTTTCCACAGTGCGGTGTTGCTATATTTGCTTTTTCGTGTGATTTATGTCGCTTTTTATTTATCCCCTGTCCTGCTATATTTCACGGAAAATTTGACTTTTCACGATTTCGATATGTTCGTATAGTTTTTTTAGAATAGCAGGTGTCACTCACTAATGAACAAAATCCGAACATTGAGGGGAGAGTGGCAGAAGGCCTATCGGGTTCAGCTCAGAGGCCTACTACTTGTAAAATGCGTGTCCTTCAACTCGAACGTCCACATATTCAGCCGGCGTAACCTTATCAGCCTCTAGTTTCCCCTTCACCGCCAGATACGTACCTGACTGCAAGCGAGGATCACTGGCAAAGGTCATTTTGATGTAATACGGCTTATCGGCAAGTTTTACATACACCTCGTTCGCTAACGGGGGTAGGATGAATGAAATATTTTTGACTCCTTTATCCGCTAATTGTGCCTGAACGTTTTGTAAAAACTGAATCTGTGAGGAAGGCAAATATTGTTTGCCAACAGTGGTGTCTTGATTAGTCTGGT
This sequence comes from uncultured Candidatus Saccharibacteria bacterium, assembly GCA_964590205.1. GTDB lineage: Bacteria > Patescibacteriota > Saccharimonadia > Saccharimonadales > JAGQNJ01 > CAZPVO01. The sequence goes on from CAZPVO010000003.1 coordinate 29,185, forward strand.
CTTCAATATGAACGAGGTTACTTTGCGGCAATGTTTGATCGCCTTTCATGATGATTCGCCCTTGTTCATCGAGAGCGTAAATATCATTGCTGCCTTTTTGCAGTAAAAAGGTCGGTTGGGTAATTTGCAAATAGTACACGGGTCGCCGATTTATCAGAGGTAAACTGACGTTAGCACCGGCAATTTCCGGGAATAGTTTTTGAATATTACGAGCTAATCCTGTCGTGTTAATCGTGATCTTGGTTTTACTTAAGGGTGAGCTTTTTAAATCCTTTTCGGCAGCCTGTTTATAAGCGCCCGAACTCCGTAGTAGCGATGGTGTTGCTTGATCATGCTCGTTAACAATAACAATCTTCGGATTTGGATCAATCGTCAAAATATACAAAAAACATCCCGCAATGACTATCAGCGTTAGTATGGTAGTAATATGCAGTCGGCGTAGGCCAGATTTTGTTTTCTTAGTACGCTGTTGAACCGCATCTACGCTGTCGTTTTTAGGGATCACACGGTTCTGGTAAAAGGAAAATACCGCTCGATCACTTTGAGTGTTTGTTATCCGGCCTGGTTTATTTTGTTTTTTTCTCAATATGCTCACTGTTTTCTATTTTTTCTGTTTTTCGTGTACATAATCAACCGATTCTAACAGGATGGTGGCTAGTCGTGCTGCCGCTTGGGGTTGAGCCAAGTTATGCAGTTGAGTACTCAGCTTTTCCTGCACTTGAGTGTCATTAATAAGAGCAGCAATAGCAATACCAAGCGCATGGGGGTCTTTATTGAGCACTTCCTCATGCACCACCTCCACTGCCCCACTTTCATTTAAATGTGTGGCATTGGTCAACTGATGACCGCCTGTCAAAAATGGATTCGGAACTAAAATTGTTGGTTTTCCCTGCAAGGCCAGTTCTGCAATTGTAGTTGCGCCAGCGCGAGTAACCACAACGTCGGCTGCCCCACTATAGAGGTGCATATCTGTTAAAAATTCAGCCACCTGCACTCGAGGCATTAGTTCTGAAGGAAGATTACTGTAAATACCTGTATTGCCCTTCCCTGCTTGGTGCAAAATATAAAGTTTGGGATGATTTGTCAGAAGCTCCTGTGCGTCCATACCCATGTAGGTATTAAGCCGCTCGGCACCTAGGCTACCACCAGATATAAACACAATTTGCGCATCGGACGGCAGTTTGAGCTGATTTCTGTATTGCTGCTTTTTCGCCGGTGTTACAAACTCATATTCTTGTGCCAGCGGAATACCGACAAACTCCGTACTCTCGGCTGGGTAATTATAAAATTCCTTCGGCATACCAACGGCGTGCAAAAATGCACCTTTAGCAATCATGCGATTAGCCAGGCCTGGTAAGGTATCAGAATCGTGAGTAATATACGGAATCCCTAATTTTGCGCAGGCCTTGCCTACCGGTACGCCAACAAAACCGCCTTTTATAAACACAACATCAGGTCGAATTTGTTTGAGAAGCTTCTTTGCCTGGCCCATGCCGGCTGCAAAGCGAAAAAAATCACGTGCATTTAACAAGTTAGTTTTGACATCGAACAAATGTGACAAAAACGATTGACCATTATAGCGACGGAACTTTCCAGCACTCACTGCATATGTCTGATCAATCAACCTCTTATCTTTGGCTAAATCAAAAAACTTACCGTCTTTTTCACCGATATACAGTAATTGGCAATCGGGCTTCTGTTTTTTTAGCTCAGCGGCTACGGCCAGGAGTGGCGTAATATGGCCGCCGCTCCCCCCGCCCACGAGTGCGATAGTCAGGGGCCGAGGTTTGATCTGTTTTTGTGTTTGATTCATACCTATATGTAGTATACCGTGAAATACTAAAAACAACACCGATAGCGAGCGTTACAAATATGATGCTTGTGCCGCCATAACTGATAAACGGCAGCGTAATGCCCTTAAGTGGCAAAAGCCCCAACATAGCACCAACATTAATAATCGCTTGGGTACTCAGCCATGCAACAATGCCGGTCACCAGCAATCGGCTGTAGTCGTCCGGGGCTCGCTCCATAATTTTTGCCATACGCGATAATAACGCCCCAAATAAGCCGATTAATATCGCCGTCCCAATAAACCCGAACTTTTCAGCATAAATGGCAAATATCGAGTCATTTGCAGCCTCAGGCAAATAACCGTAAGCTTGTACACTCCCGCCAATGCCAAGGCCAATAATTCCACCAGAACCTACGGCAATAAGTGCCTGGCAAGATTGATAGCCGGTATTTTGGCAATCACGAGCCGGCTGGAAAAACGTTTGCAGACGCTGTCGGCGATAGCTAAATGGCAGAATAACAATGATGGCACCGACACCAATAACCGCTCCAATCATCAGTACTTTTTTCAGCGGCAATCCGGCCACAAACGACATGGAACCCATAATCGCAATCATTACAGCAGTTGAACCAAAGTCACTTTGTAAAATAGCAACTACAACGGCAATGATGCCAAACGCAATGATTAAAACTTTAAGCGTCTTGCTGCTGTCTTCGAGCGTACCGGTGCGAATTCGGTCACTTAAAAAGCCAGCCAACCAGATAATCAGTGCAAACTTAATAAGTTCAGCCGCCTGGAATGAAAACCCACCAATTTGAATCCAACGATACGCACCGTTGATTCGTTCGCCAAATAACCTTACTGCAACCGAAGCGGCACCAGCTGCCACGAGCAGCGGCATTTCAAACTTACGCCACATTCTTACTGGCATATTACACACACCAACAAAAGCAATAATTCCTAAAATAATGGCTGCCAGCTGACGGGTAAAGTAATAGTTTTCACCAACTTTCTGCTGGGCTGCCAAGCCCGGACTAATAGCGTAAACTACCATTAAACCAATGCCGAGCAGTAATACTGAAAGCATAAGTAACATATAATCTGGTTTGTGACGGCGAGTTGTAGCGCTGCCTGGCGTAGAAATGAGCGGACGTCGCCGAGCAGAATATGAGCGGATGTTCATAAATATTTACCTAGTACAAAGATGATCAAGCCAACCACAGCAGCCACTTGACCTAAAATCCAAAAACGCATCGTTACCTTTGTTTCTGGCCAGCCACTGGCTTCGAAGTGATGATGGATTGGCGCGATCTTAAAGACTTTTTTACCATTTCGCAGTTTTTTGGACACGATCTGAATCATTGATGAGCCGGCTTCGGCAACAAATACTACACCGATAATTGGCAAAAGCACCACTGTGTTCGTAATCATCGCAATCACACCAAGCGCTGTTCCGAGTGCAAACGAACCAACGTCACCCATGAAGAAGCGCGCTGGATAAATATTAAACCAAGTATAAGACAGCAAAGCGCCGACCATTGTCATACAAAAGCCTGCCACACCATATCGGCCCTCTAAGAAAGCAATGACAGCATAGGCGCCAAACGCAATCGATGTCAGGCCACCTGCCAGGCCATCTTCCCCGTCTGTAATGTTCACGGCATTCGCTGTTGCCACAACCACCAGCACAAACAATGGAATAATAAGCCAACCGACATGCCATTCGCCGTAAACAGGAATATGAATACTTGAGACATCTAATTTTGCAAAGAAATACCAACCGCCAATTAAAGCAACCAAAATTGTCAGCAATAATTTTAATTTTGATGGCAAGCCAGCAACACCCTTACCGCTGCCACGAATGTTAATAATGTCATCGAGCAAGCCAACAGCACCAGCACCAACAAATGCAGCCAATGGCAGCCAGGTTTGCGAACGACTAAGGTTTAAAACAAGTGTCACCGCTGTGACTGAAATAACAAATATTAAACCAGCCATCACTGGAATATGTCGCTTGTGTTTTTCACCATGGAGACTATTGAAAACCTTGGCTGTTTCGCCAGTTACGGCAGTTGTGCGTGGTTTTTTCCACCACTGCCAATGAAAAGCCATCGACGTATAAATGGGAGTGATCAACATACTCACCAAGAAACCTAAGAAACCCAATCCAAGGATTTGAATAAGCGTACTATTGTCGACAATGATTGTTAGTGTTTGGTTCATTTGTATCCTTTTATTATAACGCTTTAGTGTGTTTGTGCAGTGACATTTCCTGTATTAATTAACATTTGAGCAACGTCAGAAAAAATTGGCGCTGCAGCTTTGGACCCCGCGTAGCCAGCAATTTTTGGTTCATTGACACGAACAACAACGACATACTGTGGTGAATCACCACCAATAAAGCCAATAAATGTTCCATTAAACTTATCCTCATAGTAGCCGCCACCAGGTTTGGCTATCTGAGCAGTTCCTGTTTTACCGCCAATATTATAGCCGGCCGGTACGCTCGACATCCCATAAACTAAGTGATTCTTATTAAAGGTGTACTGCATGAAACCTTGAAGATCCTGCGACACATCAGCCTTGATGTCATTTGGCTTGAGCACATCGGGTTTACTCCACTGTACATTCCCGGTATCGTCACCGTAACCATCAACCAGCCGTGGCCGGTAATATGTACCGCCGTTAATAACAGTTGATAACGCTGCGCCCATTTGCAGCGGCGTGGCAGTCATACCTTGCCCAAAGGCGGTGTTTGCATATTGAATATTAAGCCCGTACCCTTTTTTGGGATCCGGTACATAACCATCCGCCTCATAACCTTGCTCAATACCGGTCGCTTTGCCGAAGTGATAGTGATTTGCCATGTAGTCGTACCAAGTTGTTCGGGCCTTTTCATTAATTTGGCCGCCGCCCATTTGCATCAAAAGCCAGGTTGCACCAGTGTTGAGCGATAGCTGTAAAATGTCGGCAATGCTCTTGGTCCCTGCCCCGCCATCTTCCTCAATGTTCGTGATTGTGGCGTCATCAACTGTAAAGTGTGCCGGGTCGTAGTATGTTTGGTTTTTGCTTACAGCGCCGCTATTGAGTGCAGCTGCAGCAGTGAGTGGTTTCATTGACGAACCAACTTCGAGTGGCGAGCTCACAGCCGAGTTACTAAAGACACTTGCATCAGACACATTGTAAAACTCCGCTGGATTGTATGTTGGAAAGTTCGCCATGGCTTTAATGGCTCCAGAATTTGGATCCATAACTAAAACGCTTCCTGATTTAGACTGGGCTCGATCCAAGCCTTTCTTAAGCAAATCTTCTACCTGCTGTTGCAGAGCAATATCAATAGTTAAGACAACCTGCTTGCCAGCTTTTGGCGCAGTGTTGATATTATCTTTATTGGCGACCAGCGGCACACCTCGTGCATCAGTAATTGCCTTAAGTTGACCTGGGGTTCCTTTTAGCTGATTTTGCAGTGCCTGCTCGATGCCGTACTTACCTTCTCCATCATCGTTCACAAAACCAAGCAATTGCGAAGCAAGTTGGCCTTGAGGATACGTGCGATACGACTCCTCGCGCGTTCCGAGTCCCTTCTGATTTAAGTCATCGAGTTTTTTCTGCTGATCCTTACTTAGTTTTTTTGCTAAGATCGCGTAACGAGTATTGGCTTTCATCGCTTTGGCGTAGTCGCTGGCATTGCCGCCAATAATGCCCTGCACCTGTGTGGCCACTTTGTCAGGTTCTTTTATATACTTCGGATCGGCGAATAGCGTGTATAGTTTTTCATTCAATACAATTGGTACAACATGCGAACCATCATGGGCTTCAATCGAACCGCGATCGGCTGGGATTTCATATTCTTTGAGTTGGTTGGCATGCGCTTGTTGCTGATAATAACTGTGGCGAATTACCTGTAAATAAAAAAGGCGAATGATAAAAACAGCACCTATAACAATAAGCACTAGATACCAAAGTCGAAGACGCTGGTGTAAATTCGAACTTGATGGTTGGCTGTTCGGTGGCATAATCTGTTTTTCCTAGAGGTGAATCTAGTTTAGCATAACCACGTTTTTAGTTTTGAACACTGCCGCTTGGTGCAACACTGACTAAGCCTTTTGCTGCATCGCTATTCTTAACACGATCGACTGATTGTAAACGAGCTGCAGATACTTCAAGCTCATTATGCTCTTGTGAAAGTTGATTCTGTTGTTCTTTAAGGCTGTTAATTTTATAACCGTATGCGTTGGTTTTTGTTACCTGAGTCAGATATAAAAGTCCAAGCAAACAAGCCAAAACAATAAGAATAATCGTGTTGCTGACTGGGCCAATGCCCTTTCGTTCACCTTGGTATTTGGTGAAGTTCTGGTTCCTTGATGCGAACCGTTGGCGGTTGAGCGCCATGGTGGAGTATGTCATATTTTTTGTTTTTGTTTTAGTTAATATTTTTGGCGTGTGAGCCCCGATTTCTCAGGACTCACACTGTTCACGCTCGAGCTATAACACTCTTACACGAACTTTGTAGGTTCGGGAGCTACTTTTTACCTGAATTGGCATTGGTCTCCCTTTCTTTTGTGTTTATTTTTACTGCGGCTCGAAGTTTCGCACTTCTTGCTCGCGGATTGGAAGCTAACTCATTTTTACTCGCACTTACAGGCTGTTTGGTGAGCAGTGTAAGCTCACTATCATATCGCTCGCCACTAAATTCACTCAAAAACTTTTTAACGATCCTATCTTCTAAACTGTGGAAGCTTATGATTACCAAACGGCCACCAGGTTTTAATAGCTGCAAGCAAATTGGTAACACTTTCTCAAGCTGCATCAGTTCGTTATTAACAGCAATTCGGAGTGCTTGAAAGGTTCGTGTTGCCGGATGCACTTTGCTATGTCCTGGCCACGCGCGAGTAACTATTTGCGCAAGCTGTGAGGTCGTTGTAATTGGACGACTGCTGACTATTAAGCTGGCGATTTTGCGAGCTTTTGGCTCTTCACCGTATTGTCTTAATAGCTCGGCAATTGCTTGTTCGGGATATGTATTGACTATATCTGCCGCTGTGAGTGGCTGCCGATTATCCATTCGCATATCCAGTGGAGCATCATCTTTTAAGCTAAATCCCCTGCTTGCATTGTCAAGGTGCGCTGAGCTGACTCCTAGGTCGGCCAGGATCATATCGAATTGCCTGTCTTGTTCGTTCAAATGCTTTGCTGCTGTCAAAAAATCTTCGTGTAGTATTGTTACTGCTTCGTCTTTGGCAAATCGTTTTTTTAGTGTCTCTACTGCCTGCTCATCCCGGTCAACGAGTACACTATCCTGTCCGTTTAAGGTGCGCGCCAATACTTCACTAGCGTGTCCGCCGTATCCTGCCGTCAAGTCCAAATAATTTTGGCCCTTTGCTGGTTTGAGATACTGCAGAACTTCATCTAGAAGTACTGGTATATGTATTTGGTGATCTTTTTGTTTTTGCATTTTTTGTTTTTGCTTCGTTATATGTTCAAGGTCACCTGTTTCAGCAGTCAACTTTTTGTTTTTTCGTTGTTTTTGTTTTTGTTTGTCATGTAATTTAGTTTGATAGTAGAAAATGTTTGTATGACTTATTAGATCATAGACATTTCTTACAACTCAATTACATTTGAGAGACTTTGTGTGAGGTGGAGTTTTGGGAGGTGTTGTTTGTCGTAATGTGCGAGGACTTTTTTAAGGTTAGTCCCATGAAACCTGTTGGCTGCCGAACAGGTACTCTCGAGTGATTCTGTTCGGTTTTTCCGAATTGTTAATGTACAGTTCTCTTAAATAACAATCTATATAGCGCTTATGCGCCAGTACTTGCCTACACGCACAGCACTGACATTACGATCAATATGAGCGTAGTCCAGCAAATGCTGCTCGAGTGTTACTCGGCCCTGCTTAGTATCAATCAGGCTTTCTGTTTTACCAGTTCTGAATTGAACATTCAAATCAGCAATTTGCTCATCTAAAATGCTACCTTGCAGCTCGGGTTCCACTAATTCGTCCCATACCGATTTGGGGTACAGGTGCAAGTAGTCTTTGAAACCTTGAGTAATCACTACGCCACTTGTGAATTCATCACGAAGTTCGGTCGGTATTGTTAACCGCCTTTTATCGTCTAGTTTCCTCTCGAAATAGTCCACTGTGGCCATAGGCTTTGATTGTTATTGTTCTTGGGTTGTTTTTGTTTTTTTGGTGGTAGTTCGTGTTACCCACAATTACCCACTGCCATGAGCATACTACCCACAGCTACCCACGTGCAAGCCTTTTTATCTGTTTCTTTGCTTACTTATCCACAGTTTTGCCACAAAATCAAAAAAACCACAATATGTGGTGTTTTTGATAAATTAGCAAGCGCTATTTAAATTAGCCTTCTTGGTTTGGCTGAGTAGTCGTGGTTGAATTGGGATCTACTTTGACAGTATCACCTGGGTGAACATTTGGATTACCACCGTTCTGGCCAATAAAGTTTTCGGTATTGTTAGCAACAAGGTGTGGTTCGTTGGTAAATTTCTTAGCAACAATCGAGAGATTTTCGTCCGGTTTAATATGGTAATCAACATACTTATTAGGATTGTCTTTTACATCTTGTGCGGTAGGAACGTCTGATCCAGTAAATTTATCATTAGTGTACCCCGCAACCTTAGCGACACCCGTGCCGATAAGAGCTGCTCCTACTAGTGCACCCCCAGCGACGGCACGGCGAAGACCATAATGTGGACGTCCTGCCGAGTTTTCTGGGGTTTGTTGTGTGACTGCTTTTGTCATAATGTTTATACTATATCAAACATAAGCGTATTTGTCAATGTGATTGTCTAATACTGGTCTTCGATTTCTTTAACAACTTTGGCATACTTATGCCCGCTCGGACGAATAGTCCGTTTCATAGCATGTTCACGATCCACTTCTATCAAACCAAACTTTGGCCACCAGCCATACCCCCACTCAAAGTTATCGAGCAGACTCCAGTGGAAGTAGCCACGCAGATCAACACCTTCACTCAGAGCTCGTTCCATGGCAACAATCGTTTCATCCAGCCACCAGCCTCTATATTGATCACTGGCATCCGCAAGACCATTTTCGGTCACCACAATCGGCTTACGGTAATGTGCCCAGGCTCGCAGTAATAATGGATATAGCCCTTCCGGCTCCATATACCAGCCCATGTCATTTAAGGGAACTTTTGGATTATCAATTTTATATCCCCGGTAGTAATCGCTGAAGTAATAATTAAAACCGATGAAGTCCTGCTGTTTTTTGGTCCTGTTTAAAAACCACCAATTCCAGGCAAACCGCATAAACTGCGTGGCAATGCCGTCCCAAAAATTATGAGGACGCTTCGCCTGAATATTGGCCAAATGATGTGCCATGCCAACCATAAGACTCGGGCGCTGCCGCTTTAAAATTCGATAAGCGCGCTTATGGGCGCTGATCAAATTAACATACACTTTCACTGCACTGACCACGCTTTTTTCTTGTGGTGGCCACTTCCCAGATGCATCGCCGGCAAGATAACAAAATGTCGTGTATACATTTGGCTCGTTTATTGTTAAAACATAGGTCACATCTTCGCAGAATTCTTCGCCAACCTTTTGGATAAAACGCTCCCAGTATTTAAGATTCGCCCTGTGCTTGAACCCACCTTTTTCATAAAACCAAACTGGCAGCGTCCCGTGCCATATATTTAGAAATGGCTCAATCTTGAGTTTTCTGAGCTCGACGATGTAATCACGGTAGTGTTCAATCTCTTTTTCGTCCCATTCACCTTCTTTTGGTTCAATTCGTGACCACTCTATACTAAAGCGAAATGAGTTAAGGTTTAGCTCTTTTATAAGTTTAAAATCTTCTTTGTATCTCTTGTAATGTTCAACCCCTGCGCCAGAAACATAACTTTCAGGATTTTCTGCCGTCTCTTTTATATCTCGCCAACCTGGCAACCAGGACAGGCGCTGATGTGCCGAGCGAGCTTGCTCTTTTGCATTGCCGAGTTCCCAAACTGTCCACTGATTGTGGTTGCCGCCCTCAACCTGGTGTGCTGATGTGCTAGCACCCCAGAAAAAGTTCGGTGGAAATTCGCGTTTATATTTGTCCATTCCTCTTAAGATCATAGCATAAACAGTTTAATTATTGCTTTGCTATAAGCCAGTTACGTGCGCTACACTTATTTTAATGGCCAAAAAATCTCATCTTAATATTTCACGTCTTTTTATTTTGCTTTTTATGGGGGCTATCTTTGGGTTGCTCGCTGGCTTAGTTACAAGGGCTTTTGTGTTCGCAATCGAAGAAATCCAACACTTTTTGTGGACATATTTGCCTGCTCAATTGCCAGCTCTGCCACGAAGTACTTACACAATTATTACCTGTGTTATTGGCGGGGTGTTGATGGGATTAGGAGTTAAATACCTCGGCAATCATCCTCACAATATTCAAGAAGACATTACGGAGTTTAAGAAAACTGGTAAGTTTGACTACAAGCACATTCCGCAAACTTTTATTAATTCGTTAATCTCACTTGGCTTTGGTGCAGCCTTAGGACCCGAAGCTGCGCTTACTGCAATTATTGGTGGTTTTTGCACCTGGATATCTGAAAAACTACATCTTATTTCAGCGCAGCACGATGATTTTGCGACAAAATTGCACTTTAGGCTATCGTTTATGGTGGCCACACTGAGTGGTTTTTATATATATAAAATTACTGATACGTCCTCATCTAATTACTTCAACTTTCCTTTAATGCCGTACTCGTTTCATACAATTGATTTACTGTATGCCTTTTTGATTGGTCTTTGTGGCTTTGCCGCTGGTTTGCTGTTTCTTTTCTTTGGTAGAATCGTGCATAAGTTTCTCAAGCGTGTGCCTGGCATTTTTGGGAAAGCTATACTTGGCGGTTTAGTCTTAGGAGTTTTAGGCGCAATCTGGCCACTTGTGCTGTTTTCTGGGCATGAAGGGATTAGCCAGCTAATGACAACTTATGCCCTTTCCAGTAGTGTTCTCTTGATTGGAATTGCTCTAGCTAAAAGCTTCACAACTAATACACTGATTGCAACGGGTTGGAAAGGTGGGCAGTTCTTCCCTGTAATGTTTGCCGGATCCGCTATCGGGCTCGGCATCGCAAACTTTGCTAACCTTCCGCCTATGATTGGTATTGTCGCCGGCATGACAGCTATGCTTGCAACCGTACTTAAACAACCACTGCTGGCCGGTTTTTTAGTTTTGTTCTTTTTCCCCGTAAATCTATACCCAGCAATTGCTATCAGTACAGCGCTTATCTATCTGTTACTGCGATATAATCGCATGGATATTCTAGAAAAAGCTTAGATCCCCATCAAGCCAATGATGAGTCCCATAACCATAATGGTGATGAATTCATGTGCTAGCGTCATGGTAGTAAGTTCAGCCGGTCGCTGTTCAAACATGTCATGAGTTATAAATCGAGCGGCGACAAAACCAAGCCAGACCCACAATGATGTCATCAGTGCATCATAGAGAAACGAGTTATTAAAGAAGTGGTTTGCCAAAAATATTACATGCGCCAGTACATAGGCCGTAATAAGACTTACGACAACTGTTGAAGCGAGCGCCTTTACTGCCCCTTTTTTGGCTTTCTCGTCGGTCATACCAACAAGCTTCATCCACTTTTTACCAAAAACCGATTTGGAGTACCAAATCGAGCCAATCACCATTGATGATGCCATAGCTAAGATGACCGCTAAATAATTAACTTCTACGTTCATAGTGCCCTCCTAAAGAGTTTATTTATGATGATAGTATGCTCCGCTTTTTTTATTTCGTCTAGATTTAGTAATAACCGCCTTCAATTACATCGCCAACAGCAAAACCAAGCCCTGTCCCGACCGCACCAAATATAACTGTTAGAAAAATTTTGTTTCGTGTTTCGTTTTGCGTAGCATCCTTTTGCTGCTTGAGTTGTTCCGTGAGAGATTTTACGGCATTAAATTGAGTCACAGCAATACTGCTGATATGATCTGCTTCAGCATTGTTTGTGGCGCATACATCAGTAAGCTTCTGAGCTAGAGTATTTGCCGTAAGACTTACTCGATTTGAATCTTCATAATCAGTCGCCGTACTAACAACAGCATACTCACAAGTATTTTTGTTCGTTACCTCGCCTAATGACTTTTGAGCAGCCTGCAGCTGACTGCTAGTCGCCGCTAGTTGATCTGGTGTCGGAACATTTTCGCCTGCAAGATGGTAACCATATATAGCGCCAGCTATGGTGCCGACCGTCATAACGGCAGGAACTATTGCCTCATGCGCATCAAAGCCAAACATAATTAAAGCAGTATAGCTGTTTTACAGATCTGATTCTATTTATGCTTTCTTAGGTTTACGCCGGTAGTCTTTGTGCTCGAGTTGCCTGCGTAATTGATCAATGCGTATAATATACTGCTCGTATGGCTTTAACAGAGATGAATACTGATAATTTGGTGTCATCACATGCTTGAGCCGCTTTTTTTCTGCCAGGTATTCGGCCAAGCAGTAAAAATCGCCATCACCAGATACGATAATAGCCTGCTGATAATTTGGCATTTCTTTCATGGCGTACAGAACGAGCTCCGCGTCGATGTTACCTTTTACGATAGGCTTGTCTTTGCTTTTCTCGGTAGCTTTTATCTCTAGTGTTGGCTTAAGAACAATCAAATAGCCAAGGTCGTGCAGTTGATTGTACATGTCTTCATGCTCCTGCATATAACCAATAAACATGTAAGCACGACTAACGTTGTGTTCTACCTGCAAATAGTCGCGGAATTTTTTCCAGTCCATTTTCCAGCCAACCTTTTGGACACCCAAGTTTAGGTTTTGGCTATCGATAAATGCAAAAGTTGTCAACGGTTTGTTTTCTTGTTTCATTATTCGTGGGATTCAACAACCAAAATGTTACCATCTGGATCTGTAAACCATGCGGCTTTCATCTTACCCATGACGTGGATATCACCATTGCGAGTCACACCCGGTAAATCGTATTGTTCAAACTTAACACCTTTGGCTTTTAGATTTTCAACGACTTCTTCAACATTTTTTACATTCCATGAAGCACCTGTCGCTTTATTGGTGCCAGCAAAGCTTGATTCATAAACAAATAGTTTTGAGTCACCGCTTTTGAACATTACACCACCTGGATCGTCACCGTCCATCTGCGCAAGCCCAAGTTTATCTGTATAAAATTTCTTCGCAGCCTCAAGATCCTTTACGGCCACTGTTGCACAAACATTTCCTTCATTTAACATAATCTTCCTCCCTTTATATCTCCAGTATACTCCTTTTAGACTTTAGTTTCTGCCCGATCAGTGTGCTGCAACGAGCCAATCGCCACAAGAAGCGCAATCGCCACAATCAGCCAGCTCGCCTGAAACACTGAAAAATGCTGTGTCACAAATCCAAAAAAGTAAGCTATCGGCAGAAACACTATTTGGGCAATTGTGTTAGCGGTAGAAGTCGCTCCTGCCCGGAGCGTAGAACTGAGTTTGCTGTGTAATTTGCCCTCTAGCACAACTGATATCGCAAATGCACTAGTGATAAGTACTGTTTGGCCAATAACTGAGCTCGCAATAGAAAGTTTAAACGTTAGGAGCACACTACTCATTACCATCGCCACAAGTAGTCCATAGAAAACTTGTTTACCCTTCACACGTCCGGCTATAAACCCACCTGCACCAATACTCGATTGGATTAACGCGGTGAACGGTCCATATAAAACCAGCGGTACCAACAGTGCAATATAGTACAGCTGATTAAACTCAAGTATGATCCTGAAAAGTATAGCTGCCCCAGCAATCGGCAACAAAAGCGCCACAATCGTGTGGTCTTTGACTATATTAGTCACCATTTCGCCCAAATGGCCGACAAGAGTTGCTGCAGCTGACTTACGATGGAGTTTGGGCTCTTTAAAGCAAATTAATGCAACAAAACAAAGAAGCGTTGAAGGTATACTAATGAAATATGGCGAACGAATGCCAAATTTACTGGCAATCAGGCCAGATGCTAGCGAACTTATTACTAGTCCAGCACTATTAATAAAAAGCATGCGCCCCAGGTAGCGCTCATATAGCTTGCCACTACTTCCTTCATCCAACAGTGTATCGTACACCAATGTCTCATAAATACCCGAAAACGTCCCATAAAACACACCCCACAAAAAACCTGCAAACATATACGAAATTTGACTATGACTTAAGCCTCCGACTACTGTGCTTAAAAAAAGCATGCTTGTTGATACCATAAGCATTCCCTTGCGGCTCCATCGATCGGCCATAATCCCGCTCGGAAGCTCAGTCAACAGAACTCCCACAACAACCGCCATTGTAACAGCGGCGATCTTTTGTGGTGTCAATCCAAGTTCCGAGGTTTCAAAAACCTTTTCGATCGCGTACCAAAATATCAGGCCATGAAAAAATGCCGCAATATAAAGTGGCAGAAAACGCTTCCGTAAAGCTCGGTTCATGTTGTGTTAATTTTAGCAGTTGTAATACGGTTTTGTCTTAATAGAATTATTGCTACCATCGCCGCGTTAATGAGCACGATGTAAATTGGGTAACTCAGCGTATAAAGAGTATAGATCTCGAGTGCTAAAATACTCAACATTCCAGCAATAGTGTCCATCGCGTAAAAACGCCAATCTTCCGTGTTTGGATGTTTATAAGTTTTGATAAGAGCTGGCACCATGCCGACATAGTCAGCGATAATCGAAGCAAACAGTCCAACCGCTGGCTGACCACTAGTTTGCCAAAGTACAATCCCAATAAGAGCAATGATCAAGCAAGCAATATCAATCTTGGCCCAACCGCCCATCCCCCGTTTTATGCTTAATATGAAGATAAGAAGTGCTTGAATAAAACTTGCAAGTGCTAGCCAGAAGGCAGCCCCCTTAGCATCCCACAACGCTGCCGTTGAAAGCCCAGTAATAATCAATAGTACAAATCGTGTCGTGCGATGCGGTTTTGAAATCCCCCGTAAAATTGAGCGGATATAGACCAATGGTGAGCTCAGCACCAAAATCGTGCTCATGATAATTAGTAGTGTTTTTATTTCCACCAAATCATTTCCTTCTAGTCAAAATTAAAGCCGAGCCCACCTAACGAACTTTTTACAACTATAAGATCCACATTTGTCATTGTTGTTCCAATATCCTGCTCTTCATCGAAAAGTTCTCCAAGGTCATCAAGCTCATCGTCCGATGTTTCACCATCAGGCTGTTCATCGCTAGGTAGCTGAAGTGCTCCCTCAATGTCGCTGTCCCAAAATACACGACCGTCATCTAGCTGAAGCTCCATCTCGACTTTTGTATCCCCTGGATCATCATCATCAGTCGTGAACCAGTACGTTTCACGTTGCCATGCCGACATACCATCACGTCGCTCTTCAGTGAGTACAAAATCGGGGTCATAATGCGTTAAAGCCTTTTCCGCTCTAGCAAGCAGTTCATATGTTTGTGCAAACCTTTTGGTAAGCACTGCGATAGCCGCTAAACATAACCGCTCTCGAGGATTAACAATTACGTCATCGCCATTATTGACTTCAGCCAGAATACAATGTGCCTGAAATTCAATTCGGAAAACTCCAAAAACTGGATCCTCAGGATCAATAACAGTTTTGGCGCACATTATGTCAGATCCCGGAAGAGCCAGGCCAACAAAGTCACCGCCAAATTGCTGGTTGACAGCTGGCCAAATAATTTCATCACGAAAATCTATAACTTCTTGACTGGATAAGGCACGCTCACTTCCGACAGTCGGGTCGTTCACACTCATGAATTAAGATTGACAGATTGTGTGCATTATTGCAAGAGATAGCCAACTTAGTTTTTGATCATGACAGCAGAGATAAGCACCAGTATCGAGGCAGCGATCTTGCGCCACACATGGGATCGTTCTTTGAGCAAGAAGTAACTGAGCACAACTGTCACGACAACTTGCGCAGTTAGTAGCATGGCAACCCGCGCTGGTTCTGGAGCGTGCTTGTAGGCATAGTACGCAAACAAGAATTTAGGACGCTTGGAATAGCTGTAAGTAACGGGATCTTAATAATCACCGCTTTGTCGGTCACTTTTTTAAGGTCACCGACGACTTGACGGAATTTTACAATCAACACAGTAAGTGCTGCCCCACCATAAGCTGTTACTAAATAAGTTGCGGCAGTAACTTGTTTTGACAGTTCGCCACTGGACAACTGAAAGATGGCAAATATAAACGCGGCGACAATCATGAGCATAACCCCTCGCCGATGTAATTCAATCTTACCTGTCGTCACGCTGATGATCGCGAGTAACAATAAGATGATGCCAACAAAATTTATGAAGCTGAGGTGCAAATTTAGAAAAGTCATAGCCAGCACCGTGTTAAAAACAAGAACAGAAGAAAACGCAATCTGAGCCGTTGAATTTGTTAAGTCTTTTAGAGCGGCAAAGTAGAAAATATTTCCCAAGCCTTGGCTAACAACAACCAATAATACGGTTGTCACGTCCACATTGCCTGTAAAGTGAATTCCTCCTAAGAATGGTGCAGCTAAAAGTGATATAAACATACCTGCAAGCGGCAGCAAAAAACCTTTGGTATACGCCGAGACGTCCAATTTGTTCGAAAGAACTTTGGTCATAATGCCATAAATTGCCCGAGCAACAACGGCAATAGCAGTAAAAAATAACCAGTTCATTTATCGTAATTGTACCAGATTACTGCTCGTGTGAAATTTGCCTGGCAAGCCAATTCATATGCACAATGTTGTTGTTCAAGAAATTTATTGCGCCGCGGTGTCCGCTTAGCCAAAGCGTTTCTACAGCAAGATTAGTTCCATTTTGATCCCATTGCCTAAATCGGTTCATAGCCTCACGATAATGTATAAGGTGATCAAGTGCGCCTAAAACGACTACAAAATCAGATTCGGGTGAAGCGTGAAGTGGTCCCCAGTACTCGCGAAGACTGGTTTCATCCCAACCGTTGCGACTATAAGCTCTCCGAACCGGCAAAAATATAGGGTTGTGAGCAATAACTCGTGCAGTATCAACTCCCCCAGCTGCGAACAAACCCGGCAAAGCATTGTCATGATCAGCTCTCTGCAAATTTAAACCAATAGCAAACCCCCAGCTACCACCAACATAGCGCTTGTACGAATAACCTTCAGCCCGCTCAGCAAAATGGGCACCAATATCATCCATTAGTTGAGGCACAAATTCTGCATGCCCAGCAGTCAAAACGGCGTCATCATATTCATACGCAACCACATCATATTCACCTTGCACTAAGGTTTCAATCGCGGGATCGCATTGCTCAATTTTGCCACCAAGTCCGGAAATAACTGCAGCAATCTTATCATTACCAGGAGTCATCACTTCTTTAGATCTAAATTCTACATCAGCCATATTTATTCCAGCGATGGCCATGACGCTCGGCATCATAGCGCGAACGTGCTAGCCGCAAAGCCTGGCTCACACCAAGCCTCAGTCCGTTCAAAATTATAAGTTTCGGCTGTCGATTCAGACTTTCCCGATCCAGCCCTTCTGTAATTCCCCTATCGCCCATTGTCAAGGCCTTGTATTCATCCGAGCAGGCACCTTTAAGCGATTCACGCCATTCGGTTAAATAATCAACGACTGCGTCAGGTGTGGCTACTTTTCCCTCCGGAAATGCCACAAATTGATCCGCAACTAAAGCACTTACTGTTGCGATGGCATCCCGATGAGAAATCGGATTATCAAAAAATGCTGGATTGAGCACCCCGGGATATGCTTCTAGCTGACTCTGTAATCTTTCGGTTGCTTCAACATAATCAGCCATGGTAGCAAATTTTACTAGTGCTGGCTGTAATTGCAAGCTTAAGCTTTTTCATTCTTCGTGGTGTTTGTGATGTTCGACGATTTTGTGTTCTTCGTCCTTTGCTTTCTCATATAACTTCACAATTCCAACACCAATCAGTGCAATCAGCAAAGTCCCCAGAAATGATAATAAAACTAATGGTCCCATAGCTTAATTGTACCAGCTCTTTTGTATACTTGCTTTTTTACCGTTATGGTTATAGAATAATTCCCATGCATTTATTTGCAAACAATACTACTTTTCAAAACACTCGCCGCGCTCGTATATAGGAGTGGCGTGTTTTGCTATTGTTTGTAAATTTTAAATCTTAAAAAGAAGCCCCCGCGCCCACTCCAAGACTTACAACGGGCTTCTTTTAATTTTAGGAGATTTAAGATGTTTTACTATGAAATTTTAGATACGAACAATCCAATGTCGGTCGGTGAATATTGTCTCATAACTGCCAATGGCACAGCCGTTCCCTATTGGTTCACACAACAAAGTCTAGAGGGCGGCGTTAAGCCATTTACACCCCTGGATGTAGCTGGCCATGTAATTGGAGCTGCGGCTATATCACATGAGACAAATTGGCAGCGTGGCAATCACGTTCAGTCAGAAGTTTATGGCTACGCTGGCATCGTCGATACCTATGAGTTCGAAGGTGAAAGCTATGACCAAATTGGCAGCTTTTTAGTCGACAAGAACCAACGTGGACTTGGTGTTGGAGCAGAAGTGCTTAAAACATTGATCGATGCATTGCCAGGTAAAAATCTTTCAGCAATGGTAAAAGAAAGTAATACCGCATGCGCTCATCTGTTCGAAAAATTTGGTTTTAAGGACAAAAGTGCACCAAGCATAAACAAATACGGCAAAACGCTCTATGTCAAAAAAGCCGCATAGAACTATGGGCGGCCGGTGGCAGCCGCCCTCAGAGCTTTAGCCACACTTTTACCAGTGAGGTCCGGTTTGATGTGTACGGCCACGGTGTCGAACAGGCTTTTGGCCTTGGATTTTCTTCCACCCGTTCTTGTCTCGATGGCGATCTTTTGTTTTGTTACGAAGTTGAGGATTTGTTGGACCATTATCGATGATCGCTTTTTCTTCGTCTGGAATAAATCCAATGTTATTAATGCTGGTAATTTTAGTTTTATTAACTTTTTTACTAACAGGCACATTTTTAACTTCAGACTTTTGAACCTTTTCTTCAACAGTCTTGGTGTCATTTTCATCACCCTTTTCCGTAATCCCAATATGTGCGCCACGTCGTTTATCCAACACTTGGTCTAAAAAGATTCTTACTGCATAAGGTGATAATTCATGGTCAAGGTTATATTCATCCTCCATCTCTCTTCGGTCCTTATAATGAAATTGCTCAACAAGTTCGTCAGCACGCTTTATTTCTACGTCTGACTTCCACTCATCTTCAACGCCCTTAGTCGTGGTTTTATCTTTGATATCAACACCGTGCTCTGCAAAGTCTTCTTCGACTGCGGTTTCTGCTAATTCTGCTCGCTCATCAGCTAAGTGTTGGTTAGGTACACTTGAAGTTTGTTCGCCATTTGCATTTTCATCTTCAGCAGAAGCCATTCCTGTAACATCAACTTTGGTTACTTTATCCCAGCCTGTGTCTCCAAGTTCTTTCTTGAGCTGTTCATCAACTTGCTCTTTGGATGCTTGAGCATCGTCCGCATCAGTTTCAAAACCTCGTTGGTACTTGTTATGGACTTTTGCAGGTAGTTCAACGGTGAAATGTCGTGGATCGGCTGGTAATTCTTTAGTAATTGTATCTGTATGTACTTCTACTACAGGGACAGTCATGGCTTCAGTATGCTGTTCATGTGCGACACTTGGCAACAGACTTCCAACAACTGCAACAGCAGCAACTTTAGCGAGAGCTTTGTGATTATGTTGTTCTGGTTGTGGTACTTCTGCTGACATGATTTTTGTTTTATGTTGTAATGATATTAGTATACCATAAGAGTTATGGATTTACAACTTTATTTTATTGTTGCTTTGCCCAGTAGGCTTCGATAAGCTTATTGTCGGCTAAATCTTTGAACCGAGCAGTATCAGCTTTCCAATCATACAGTTCTTTGAGTGGCATAAACGGGATTCCCTCAACCACCTCAGGACTTTCAATATAATCTTTGATCTTAGGAATCCAGCGGTCATTTTTGTTATAAGTTGTGAACGCTTCGCACTCAAACTTGCTAAATTTTTTATACAGATACGGCATAAAGTTATCGAGTTTTATTTCTTCCCACCCCTGCTTTTTAAGTTCCCCGTAAAGCTTTTGAGTGACATATAAATCAATATCATATGTTGGGCGAATATTACGAATTGCCAATGACGAACCGCCGAACAAACAGTACTGTCCTTTTGGCAAATCAAGCTGCTCAACAAGCTCAATAATCTCGTCTTTCATTCTAACCGTTCACTTCTTAGAATGTTTAACTATCTTTTGGCGTAGATAAATTTCTAAGCCTATCGATATAGCTGAAAACAAATAGTATAGCGGAAACGCAAAATTATTAAATTTGTGACTACTTATGCCAGCGATGGCAAGGGTTGCGCCGAAAGCAAAAAGAGCAAATGGGTGCCAAGATTCCTCAAAAGGCTCAATCCACGCGTGGTAATATGTCGGTATTGCAGCAAAGAGATCTGCGATAATAGCAAACGCGATGGCCCATGTTGGGTTACTACTCACGAGCCACAGCACCAATCCAATAATTGATATTGCCTGACAGGTTGCATCCAACCATCCATATCCCCTATCCCCATTTCGAAGTGCAAAAATCACAATTAATATATCAATGGTCGACGCTGTTCCAGTTAATACTGCTGCCGTGTATGCATGCGCACTTATTTCAGCAACTGTAGCAATAATTCCAAGTAATCCCCAAGTAGACCATGTGGCTAGTCGAGGCTTAACTCGCTTCTTAATGGTATCAATAAGATACGGGGTAAACGACAGTGCGACAATTAGCGATCCAACGACAGTTAATAGTTCGCTCATATTGCCTTAGTCACTAAAATAGTTATCTTCTGGGCGGTTGTAATGAGTAAGCTTAAACATTTCTTTCATTTCTTCAGGGGTGTTGAGTCGAATAATTTTAAACTTGCCTGATGTTACCCCATTTTCATAATCATGATGAATTTCAGTTATGTAAACCAAGCCCCAGTACAACCATTTACCAGCAAGATCTTCAGACAAAAAGTTTCGCACTGGAGGGACTTTGTAAACTCGAATTCCCTTCTTCGATTTAAACTCAAAAATTTTGTCTTTAACGTCATCGAGTGAAAAGGGTTTCGCTAGGTGCTTTGTTATATCTAATTCCA
This sequence comes from uncultured Candidatus Saccharibacteria bacterium, assembly GCA_964590205.1. Taxonomy (GTDB): domain Bacteria; phylum Patescibacteriota; class Saccharimonadia; order Saccharimonadales; family JAGQNJ01; genus CAZPVO01. The sequence goes on from CAZPVO010000003.1 coordinate 50,120, forward strand.
ATGGGAATCCCTGCTCTTTTGAGATTCTGAGCGTATCGTTAACTTCGATGAATGATCCCACTGCTAGCTAACCTTTTTTACTAAATCTTCAATCTTGATGCGGTCTTGTTTGGTGGTGTCGCGGTCTCGGAGCGTGACGGTGCCATCTTCGAGAGTATCGAAGTCGATGGTTACGCAATACGGCGTACCGATTTCGTCCTGGCGACGATAACGCTTACCGATGTTACCGTTGTCATCCCACATAACATTGCCGAGTTCTTTTTTGAGAGTTCTGTAGACTTCTTCGGCTTTTTTAACTAGCTCTGGTTTGTTCTTGAGCAGTGGCGATACTGCTACCCGATACGGCGCCAAGTGCGATGCAAGCTTGAGGACCACGCGTGTTTCGCTGTTCACTTCTTCCTCATGATAGGCATTCACCAAAACAGCCATGAGCATACGTCCAACTCCGACTGAACTTTCGATAACATACGGAACAAACCGTTCACCTGTTGATTCGTCAAAATAGCTGAGATCTTTTTTGCTGACACGCTGATGGTTGGAAAGATCGTAATCGGTTCGGTTGTGTGTTCCCCACAGCTCTTTAAAACCTTGCGGAAAGTTAAAGTAAATATCATGCGCCGCCGCTGCATAGTGAGCTCGTTCTTTTTCGTCGTGCTCGTGCCACTGCAGGTTTTTCTCATCAATGCCTAGTCGCTTAGTTAGGAAATTCCAGGCAAACTCACGCCATGTTTCATACACTTCTTTTTGATCGGTATCACGAATAAAATACTGCATCTCCATCTGTTCCAGCTCGCGAACTCGAAAGATAAAATCACGAGGGCTAATTTCGTTTCGGAAGGCTTTTCCTACTTGGGCAACGCCAAAAGGCAGTTTGGCGCGCATGGTTTCACGAACGTTTTCGTAGTTGGTAAAAATCGAACCTGCCGTTTCTGGTCGTAAATACGCCACACTTGAATCATCTTCGATTGGGCCAACCCACGTTTTCATCATCATGTTGTAAGTTCGCGGTTCAGTCAGGGCTTTTTTGCCACAGGTTGGACAAGCTTTATCTTTGAGTAGTTCCGTGAGTTCTTTTAGATCGGTCGAATCGGTGCCAGCTAAATGATCGGCTCGGTGCCGCGCCCCACAGTTTTTACAGTCAACAAGTGGATCGGTAAAACCGGCTACGTGACCACTGGCTTCCCAGAGCTTCGGATTTTGAATAATAGCCCCGTCGACTCCAAAAATGTTGTCGTGCTCGTGCACCATTGCGTCCCACCACTCTTTTTTCAGATTGTTTACCAGCTCCACACCAAGTGGGCCATAGTCGTAAAAGCCAGCCAAGCCACCATAAATTTCACTAGCCTGAAATACAAAACCGCGGCGTTTGGCAAGACTTACAATATCGTCTAAACTAACTTTTTTGTCGCTCATCTTACGCATAAGTATAACAGATCTGAGGCGAATATAATGAGCCTGGTAAATTGCAAAGCAATTTAGGTGACACGCAGTGGCACTAGCTGGTTCGACCTTGCAACGCAAGGTCATAACAGATGCTATCCGTGCGCGAACTGACTAAACATCGTTTTAATTGTTGGGTTGATCTGGTCCGCTATTTTTTCAATTGATTCAATGTGCATTAATTTTTCCGGCGTCTGTGACAAAAATAACCTGAGGAGTTTAATGTGGTTTGAGTTAAATTTTCCCTGATCATTCACCCCAAAAGCCATGGCGTCAAAATCGAACAAATAGCGTTGCCCTTCTTCCAATTTTTTGTTTTGTGTGTCGGTTATTAAGTTTGGTTCATGCCCTAAAAGTTGCAACAGTCGAAAACGAAACCATGATTCAATAACCACAGGTTGATTATTTGGCTCATTCAAACTTTGCAAGCCTTCAAGCAAAAGTTCAAAATATTCAGCTTCGCAACTATCCTGTGTTGATTTATCTATCATTTTTAACAACTCATAGGCAGTTTGCGTTCGGCTAATTTCTGCGACAATGTTGCCAAAATGTGAGACTAAGCGCGTTGAAATGAGCGTACTAATATCTCGTTTGCCGGGAATATAGGTAATCGTACTAACACTAAATAGTTCGATGCCGCCAGCCAGTTTACTTTTGATTTTGCGTACACCTTTGGCCATCAGGCGTAATTTACCTTGATCTGGGGTCAGAACTGTTAAAATCCTATCAGCTTCGGCAAAATTCAGTCGATTGAGCACTATTGCGGTTGTAACAACTTGTTTCATGATGGTGTCTTTGCTGAGAGCAAATCCTGCACAACTTTGGTTAGCTCGGCCAGTGTAGTGTGCGGCTTATAGAGATATTTGATGATCCCAAGCTGCTGTTTGAGCATATTACTCAAGTGTAAGTCATCTTCAGGAATAACCGTGTGAATTATGACGGGCAGCTGCCGCAAATCACTGTGTGAGCGAAGCTCGTATAAAAACTCCACACCATTATGTTTAGCAAGCTGCAATTCCAGCACAATCAGTTCGGGGTGCTCACGATCAATAAAAGTAATCGCCCCTTGGGCTGAGGAAATCGTTCCAATCTTAATAGACGCTGCTTTTAAAGCCGCTGTGTAGGTTTTAGCCAGCAATCGGTCTGGCTCAATCAAAAGCACCTGTGTCATATCTTTATAGTAGCGCGAGTTGTTGGCTTGGCAAAAGTATCGCAGCTAAACCTGCTTTACCACGAGTATGAGTAACCTTTAGCTGGTATGTCATGGCGTCAAATAGTGAACGGGCCACCAGCACTCCTGCACCACTGGCATGCGTCATATCCGCAAGCGGCTGACGTGCAAAACCATATAAATCTTTAGCCTGTTGCAGCAATTGGCTACTTAAATCCAGATTTGTTGTTTGAATACCTGCCAGAACTCCTTGCCGACTTCCCTGAGCGATCAGAATAATATTCGTCTTTTTTGGCTGGCTATCAACTGAGCTAATAAAACTGTAGCCCAGGCTTGTTAACGCCGCTTGCAGCGCCTGACGATGCGCCATAACCAGTCCCTTCTTCCCTTTTATGGACAGATTAATTTGGCAATCATAGAGCTTTGCAATTTTGTGCAAGTACTGTGCGGTATCGTACATGGTTGCGCTGAGAGAAACAGGTTCAAGCTCGAGTTTTTGTTGACCAAGCATCGCTTGGGTACTGAGCACGTAGCTATCAAGTAATCTGAGCGCGGTGTCAGCAAGCACCGCTGTCCGATCAATTTCCCAGGTGTTGCCGGTTACCTGAGCAAGTTCGGCGCTGCGAGCTATTTGCATCAAGGGTAGCTTTAATTCTTCAGCCAATGTTCGTAGTAATCGACTTTGCGACTGGTCTTCTCCACCCAGTACTACACCGCTATTCACGTTTCAATTACCCTCACTTAATCAGCTATCAATTATAGCACTGTTACGGGTGTTATGGTGTGAAACTAAAGTTGGCGAGAATATTGTTATTAAAGTCGTCTTTGTACTGATTTGCCTCTGTTGTAAGTTTGATGGTTTTATCACGAAGAGGTAACAATACTACAACGCCTTGCTTGCCTGACTCCACTTCGCCCTCAATCCTCACACCGATAACATTTGGGACATTAACTGGCTTATACGGAACAGCTGTGGCCTTGCCGGTTTTTACTGGTGCGTCGTAGCTCTTAATCTCATCCGCAAAACCACGATTAACTACTTCCAGATGCAATGCATAATTTTGTTGCGGGCTTATGCCTGGCACAAAGTTCGGATGAAAGTGACCGTCGAGCGCTGCAGTGCCATTGCCGCTTTCATCAACATACGCACTCCATGTTTTTGGATAGTGAATTTGCACACTTCCATATGCACTTGGTCCTTGATACTGTTTGAGCGGCTGTTTTTCGCGCTCAATAAACTCATCATCTTTTTGAGTAGCCGTATCCTTTTTGGCAACATCAACAGCGGTAGCAATTTTTTGGTCAGTGTTGTTTTTATAATCTTGTCGGCTACTGTAGGACCAGAACGCAAAACCAAGAGTCAGCAAAAAAAAGACGACAGCAAAAATCAACGGTATAAGAAGGACATTCATGCCCTGCTCATTTGAGCGGAGTTTACTCATAACGCTAATGGTAACCTAAACTGCCACCCTTAGGCAATAGTTGTGCCAGGACCTTCCTCAATTACTGCCGCAGGCCTAAAGCGCAGTGAACCGTAATTATCGTTTTGTTGAAATTGTACCCTTTGAATTTTGCCTCTGTCAGCACGATATCGACAGACAGGCGCCCACCCTGGTTCCGGCATTGTAGTCTCTCCAGTAAGCCAAGTGTCAGTATAATTATTTGCGTCAGGAATTTCTTCGCCACGCAACCGGGCATCTGAAATCATTCCGCGGTAAACATCGTATGTCATGCCGACTCGTGTATCTATCTCGCGTCCATCGACACTAACTACAAACTTATCTCGATTACGTTGATCAAATATATTTTTCCAGCTCCGCTCTTTTTCGTGATAATCTCTGCCAGGTCCAAGATCAAGACCTTTTGACGCTGCGTAAACAACTGTTAAAGTATCGCCACCCACATCGTAATTAATGGTCCGCACAATGCGGAAAAATTCCGCACTCGCCCCATGATCCCTAAACTTTTCTGCCATAGCTTTTGCTAACTCTACTGCTTTTTCTGCTTGTTCACGATCTCGAAAATGAAACGTCTCACCCGGATTACTTATTATCTCTCCGCTTTTCTCTGGATCATGTAAATCACTTGTGCTATCACTCATATTTGGCATATAAATCTCCAAAAGTATAGCAGCTACTATAAACTAATATATTCTACTTCGCCATCTTATTATATTCGTACAAGAATATTCCTTTTTTGGTTTTCATTGGCTTCTTATTTGGAATCGTAAATACAAAACTCACCAGCTTAATTGGTTTTTTAAAATCGCTTTGGATTTTTTTGTCTAAACGCTCCATGTAAGGTTGCAGCAAAAAAACGAAAATCCCATCGGCTGGCGGTAATGTCCCCCGCCAATAATTACCCCATTTAATTTTGATGTGCTTGCGATATTTGCGAGTCAAAATCCAGGAGTAAATGACTAGCAACGGATTAAGTTCATAGCCAATACCGTTTATGCCGCGCTTGGCGGCTTCTATCAGTACGCGACCATCGCCACTGCCTAGCTCCAGTAAAGTCTGCCCAGGCTTTAGGTCAATCAAATCAACAGCTTTGTACATCTCAGGTTTAAGAATTGGCAAAAACGGTGCACCAAAAGCAATGACAAAGCAAAAACAAACAAACACCACTGCACAAACAATCACCGTGGTATTCCAGGCAATTTGGAGCATTATTTAGTTTTCTTTACTTTGCTTACGGTGTTTTGAGCTTGAGCAATGAATTTGTTGAGTTTTTCAGTAATTTGCAGTGCTTCGCTGTATAGCTCAGTTGCTTCCTCTATATCAACTTCGCCACCTTGCAGTGTATCCAAAATAGCATCAAGTTGCGCTTTTAAAACCTTGTAAGTATTTTCTTTAGCCATAGCGTTATTGTACCTTACCTTTTGCTTTAATTGTTCCGTCGGCTAGTTGAATTGTTAGATCACTATTTGGCGCAATTTTTTTGACTGATCGCACAACCTTACCATTAACACGAACGATCGCATAGCCACGCTTTAAAATCGCTTCTGGATGTAACAGTTGCAGTAGTTGCACTGCATTTTTCACATATTGCTGCTGAGCTTGCAGCAGACTGGTTGTTGCGTGTGTGATAGCCAGCAATTTTTCTTTGATCTCAAACTGTTCATCGCCAAAAAGTTTTAACAAATTTGCCTGCAGTTCTTTAGTGCCGGCTAATAATTGTTGCTGGATGTCGTGCCGACTTGGTACAAGTAATTGAGCAGCGTTACTTGGTGTACTTGCACGCATATCAGCAGCAAGTTCTGCAAGACTAATGTCGATTTCGTGTCCAATCGCCACCATGGTTGGGATATGACTCGCGCTCACTGCTCGCACAACATTTTCAGCACTGAAAGCCTGCAGGTCATCTGGGCTGCCACCACCGCGTGTTATCACCAAAACATCAGGCGGATTGATTTGCTTGTTGAAATATTCAATGGCTTCGACGATTTGATCTGGTGCTGCCTCGCCTTGAACTTGCACGTCAAACAGCTGAATACCAACACCGCCCCACCTTTCATCTAGAATTTTCATAAAATCCGCATAGGCAGCTGATTCGCTTGATGTAATCAGCCCGATTGTCGACGGTGGATACGGTAATAATTGCTTACGGGCCTCGTCAAACAACCCTTCTTTGCGAAGTTTTGCTTCTAGCAGTTGTGCCGCTCGCTTTATGGTCCCTTCGCCGCTCAACTGAATACTGCGAACGTTGATGCTAAACCCAAACTGAGGATGCAGCTGAGGCACACCGCTCACTGTCAGAACCATGCCTTCCTCCAGCGGTGTTTGCAAATGATACACCGTGCCAAAAAAACGCACGCTGGACATCTCATCTTTCAGATCAAAGTAAATCCAGCGATTTTTGCTGATTTTAAAATTTGCCAACTCGCCAACAATTGTTACCTGTGGATAGGCATTTGTAATAGTCTGATTAAAAACTGCGACAAAGTCGCTTACTCCAAATGTCACCTCTTGCATAACTAAACGTTAACTTTGTCTTCTTTAATACTCTTGTGATAGTAATAATATCCCGGAGGCATTTGAATCAACATATTAAGGATTCGGTACATAATGATCACTGGCAAGCTTGTACCTGCTGGGACGCCAGCCGCAGCCAAAACACCAGTCATTAAGGCTTCGTAAATTCCCACTCCACCCGGTAGTACCGAGATAAGCCCAGCAAAGTTGGCCACTGCGTACGCAATAATTACAGCCCCTGGGTTCACCCACTCACCGAAGGCTATAAACACCACATACACCGTGATAATCTCACCAACATTCGCCCACAATGAATCCCATAGCGGTTTTTTGAGCACTCTTGGGTTACTTTTAATCTGCATGTAATTTTCATGCAGTTCGGTGAACATACGCTCGACACGCGCTATGTTGATTGTTTCAGGGTGTTTTCGTCTGACAAGATGAATAGCTTTATTAACAAATTTAGTGATATAGCCAAAGAAAGCGTTAATACGTTTTTGGCTGCCCACGATATAGGCAGTAATAATTGTGCCCACAAACAGTAGTGTGGCCAGCGAGCCAGCCACCAGCAATGCTAGTCTGTTAACGCTACCGCCGAGCGCCAGACAAAGTAGCCCAACAAATAACAAAACTTGAAACGAAATAAAGGTCAGAATAAATTTCATCATGTGCACGAGTGTGGCCTTGCCTGACGTGACTCCCTCGGCTTTCATACGCAAACCAAAATATGAAAAACTAGAAACTCCACCACTCGGAAAAATATTGTTTACAAAGTTTACCTCGAGAACAATTGGGATCATTTTTTTCAGGGATATTTTTTCGTGCAGAATATCAAATAAGTGAATATATAGATTGCTGTTGGCATAGTAGTTAAGCCCCTGGCCGACAATCATCAGCAGTAGTGCGTAGTTGTTGATCTTACCAAAGTTATCAATTGTCTCAGTGATTTGTTCGCGTGCAAAAAAGCAAAGCGCAGCCAATGCCACGAATGTAGCAATAGTTAGAATCAGTTTCCAGGTGCTTCGACGTTTTTCATCAGACATAACAAGAATAGCCCTATTATACGGTACACTAGCTATATGTCTCAAACGATTGCTATTTTGGGCCGCCAACCTGCACTTGGTTTGGCGGAGCTTGAAAGTCTGTACAGCGGCAAAAACGTGCAGCCAATTGGTATGCAGACCGTTTTAATTGATACGGATCCCGCCAATGTCGATATTAATCGCCTGGGTGGCACAATTAAGCTTGCTAAAGCGCTGACAAAACTTGATTTTACTGATTGGCGAAGATTGACTAACTATTTGATTGAGCACGTGCCAAAGCATACCTGTTGTATTGGGCCAGGCAAACTGATCTTTGGTATTAGCACATACGGACTAAAAGTAAGCGAAAAAGATATCGAACGCACTGCCTTGTCAGTCAAAAAAGCTGTGCGCACGAATGATGGCCGCCCGGTGCGAGTTGTGCCAACCAAAGGCAACGAACTTTCCAGCGCTCAGGTGTTACATAACAAAATGTTTGAACAGCCACTTGGTATGGAACTTATCTTTGTTCGTGATGGTAACTCTGTTTGGCTGGCGCAAACTGTTGGGATCCAAAATATCGATGCCTATTCGGCCCGCGACCAAGCCCGACCAAAACGCGATGCTCGTGTGGGAATGCTGCCGCCTAAATTGGCTCAAATCATCTTAAACCTGGCTCGTCCTGGCGCCGGTGAGACAGTACTCGATCCTTTTTGTGGAACTGGCGTTATTTTGCAGGAAGCTTTATTGGCAGGCTTTTACGTGTATGGTACAGATCTAGAACCACGAATGATCGAATACACAACTGAAAACCTTAGGTGGCTTGTTGGCCCTACTAAATACCCGCTAGAGGTTGGGGATGCAACGAGTTTTAACTGGAGTGAACCTTTTGACGTTATTGCGACCGAAACTTACTTGGGCCGCCCCTTCTCGGTTGCTCCAGACGAAGCAACCCTCAAGCAAGTTATAAGCGATGTAAATACAATTCACAAAAAGTTTCTTGAAAATGTAGCCCAGCAAACCGAACCGGGATTTCAGCTGTGTTTAGCCGTGCCAGCGTGGTTTATTGGCAATCAGGTTAAGCATATGAGTGTTCTTGACCATTTAACAGATATGGGGTATACTCGTTTGAGTTTTACACACGCTGAAGATAAAGATCTTATCTATCACCGTGAGGGTCAAATTGTTGGCCGAGAATTAGTCGTACTACAAAGGAAGTAGCAATGAGTAAAGTTAAAGCTGGTGGTTCAAGTAAAAACGTTCATGACAGTCCCGGACAGCGACTGGGCGTTAAGTTATATGGTGGTCAGAGTGTTAAGACTGGCCAGGTTATTGTTCGACAAATTGGTATGAGCAAGCGTGCAGGAGCTGGCACTAAGATGTCACGTAACTTTACTATTCACGCCGCAAAAGACGGCACTGTTAAGTTTACGCAGCGCAAGGTCCGCCTTTTTACGGGCAAAACAGTTCCACGCACTGAAGTATCAGTCGAGTAATTAATAAAACTGATAATCTAAAAAGCCCCCTATCAGGGGCTTTTCTTTTTCGCAGTGAGTTCTCTTAATTATTTTGGCTGTTGAGGAGTTTGGCCTTGATCAGTAGGTTTTTCTACGTGCCATTCGTTGTTTGGATTATCTGCAATAACTGGTGGCTTTGTCTCTGGTGGGGTTAAAAATGGTGGCACTAAACCTGAGGCATCGATAGGTTCAAACGTGCCTGGCTTTACAACAATGTTATTAGCACTTGCTGCTTCTGCATTTCGTTGCGATTGATAAGCAGATACCCGTGGTCTTCCAGGTCCTTTCAGTGGTGGCATATTTATGGGGCCGCTATCCATCTGATAATCTGGCGCGTCGGCCGGTTTATTGGGCTGTGCATTTGGATCTGATGTTTCGCCTGGCATTTTTTTCCTTTTTGTTCAATATTATCTTCTCATATACTAGAATAAATACTTTAAAAAGTCAATTATCCAAATAGAGCTTTAAATGCCGCATCACGGTGTTGACCACGTATAATTTTACCGTTTTGATCATATGTTGTGTCGTTAGTCTCATTGCGATTGTCGAAGGTTCCATCAATTAATGATAATGCCAGTAAAGCGCTGTATTCCTGTGAGCTCATAGTAATGTCTCTAGGGTATCCCGGATAATCAGATACTTTTTGCTTCTTAGTGATTCTGTCCCCCAGTTGGCCATCTTCTGCTAGAACTTCAATTCGGCGTAAAAATGCCCTGCCAAGCTCCATGCGAACATCGACGTTTTCTCGTATATAATCAACGAGTCCAAGTGTATCTTTTGGATTAATTTGATCACGAGCTGCGAACTCACCAATTACATCCTTAATAAAACCATCTCGATTCAGCAAACTATCGAGCGTGTGTTTAGCTGCGTTTCGGGTGTAATCATCAATTTTCTCGCGACCTTCTAGCCGAACAGCTGCATCCTCAACATCTACTTTTGAAGGATCATAATCATCACTGATTAAAAAGTCGTAATCAGCCTCTTTAGCACCTTGTGGTTTAACGGGAGCGAATATTTTTTCCATGCGACTAGGGGTTTTAGTTTCGGCAGTCGCTTCAACTTCTTTAGAGATGCCTACTGTGCCAAGAGTGCCGATCAAACGCTTATCGCCCATAGTTCCTACAAGGCGATTAGGGGTTGTCGATTCAGGCTCAGCATGTTCTGGTGTAGGGCTTCCAGGTTCTGTTGAATTTAGGATTGCCTCAACTTCAGGATCTTCAAAACTTGCCAAGCGAATTGGTGTACTTTCGGTAACTGGCGGTGTCTGTACACCGCTTGCCACAGCATCAACTCCTCGCTCAGGATCGAACATAACTACAGTTTCAGCTTGCAAGGCTGGGTCAGTTGTAGCAGGAGGTGATGTTAATCCTGGATCTGTTTCGGCTGGCATTTTTATTTCTGCGTTTAACAGATATAATAATAGCATAAACTTTATAAAAAGTCAATCTGGTGCTCTAGATGTAACTAATTTGCGCTAAGATGGTGCTTAATACGTTCTACGACATCTGCAATCACCACTTGTGATTTGACCAAGTAATCATCGGCCCCGAGTTGGGTGGCCTTTTCTTTATCAGTGTCTTGGCTGAGTGCCGTAAGCATCACAACTTTTACATTGGCCGTTTCAGGAGTGTTGCGTAAGATATCAAGTACGTCAAAACCGCTCACTTTAGGCATCATAACATCGAGCAAAATGAGGCTTGGCTTGAATTCAATAGCTGCCGCGAGTGCATCTTCACCATTTGGCACACGACGAACTGTAAAGCCTTCGGCCTCGAGACGAGTTTGGTATACATTTGCCAATCCGTCGTCATCTTCGACGAGTAGAATCTTTTTTCCCTTGAGGTTTTGATTTTGTGGATCCATGTTGCTCATGCTAGAGGATTTAAGCTCGTTTTGCAAGCCTGAAGCATGCCTCCTATCTCTTTGCTAGTGTGGCAATAAAGCCATTAAATAATGGATGCGGTCGATTCGGTCGACTGGTAAATTCAGGGTGGAATTGGCTGGCAACAAAGAATGGGTGATCAATCGCTTCAATAACTTCAACTAATTTGCCATCAGGCGAGGTTCCAACCGCTTTTATGCCCCACGATTCGTATTGCTCACGGTATGCATTGCTACATTCACAGCGGTGACGATGACGCTCAACAATGTCCGTAGCACCATATAATTGCGCAGCTTTACTGTCCTTAGCCAGTACACATGGGTAATTACCGAGGCGCATGGTACCACCAGTTTGCTGCTTGCCGGCTTGGCCGTCCATAATATCAATGACTTTGGTGCTACTTTCTGGGTCAAGCTCCAGAGTGGTAGCTTTTTTAATGCCTGCATTGCGAGCAGCTGCGATAACTGCCATCTGTAAGCCGAGGCAAAGGCCAAGATATGGGATGTTATGCTTCAGCGCATATTGCGCAGCAATTATCTTGCCCTCGAGTCCGCGCGTACCAAAACCACCTGGGACCACCAGACCATCAACATCTTTGATAGTTTTCTCAATATCTTTGTCTTTTTTGATTCTCTCGGCGTCGATCCACTTAATTTTTACTTTGCAATCATTCCACATTCCAGCTGCGTAGAGTGCTTCAAAAACCGACATATAGGTATCGGTGTTGTCCATGTATTTTGCAACCACACCAACAGTCACCTTTTTCTTCTGAGTAGCTACAGCCCTTTTAACCACACCTCGCCACTCTTTAAGGTCTGGCTTCTTGGCTTTCACGTTTAATCGCTCGCAAATAACATCGGCAATGCCGGTATCCTCAAGTGTCAGCGGCACCTCATAAATACTGGCCGCGTTTGGTAATAATGCAATCGAGCCTTTATCGACACCAGAGAAGAGACTTAGTTTTTCTTTCACGTTATTTAATGGTGGTTTCTCGCTGCGTGCCACCAAAATGTCAGGGCTAATCCCCAGCCCACGTAAATCTCGAACAGAGTTTTGAGCTGGCTTTGTCTTAGTTTCCTGGCTCGCACCCAAAAATGGCAGGTAAACCACGTGTACATACAAGCAATTTTCTAGGCCAACTCTGATACCCAGCTCACGAATTGCCTCAAGAAAACTCAGACTTTCGTAGTCACCAACTGTTCCCCCAATTTCGACAATGTGTACGTCGTAGCCGTCGGCTGCATCCTGGATAAACTTTTGGATAGCCATAGTGAAATGCGGAATAATTTGGACGTCATCGCCTTCGTATTTGCCAGCTCGCTCATCAGCAATCACTTTTTGCAATACTCGGCCACTCATCAGTGAACTTTTGCCGTTTAATTCTTGATCCAAAAAGCGCTCGTAATGGCCAAGGTCAAGATCTGTTTCGGCACCATCATAGGTAACAAAACACTCACCATGTTCGCGTGGATTTAAAAGGCCCGCATCAACATTAAGATACGGGTCGCACTTTTGAATATTAACTTTGAGTTTTCGGGCTTTTAAGAGGTTTCCAATAGAGGCGGCGGTGATTCCTTTTCCGAGGCCAGATAACACACCCCCGGTTACAAACACATATTTAGTTGGCTGCTTGGCCACTTCGCTCGCCATCTCCCTCTATTAGTTAACGTATAGATACTACCATAAGGGAGATAAGTTGCAAACCTTTTTATTAATGAGTTTGTAAATATTGGATAGCAGCGTCTTTTTGTGGATCGCGCTTGGCATCAGCGTCTTCATTGCTGAGCTTAACGTTTTGGTCGGGTTGAATACCCTGTTTATCGATGTTCACTCCAGCCGGGGTGTACCAACGTGCGATAGTAATTTTAATCATCGCACCACCTGGCAGTTGTTCAATTTGTTGCACACTACCCTTGCCGTATGACTTCACACCAATCAGCGTCGCTGCGTGGTTATCTTTGAGCGCACCTGAGACAATTTCGCTGGCGCTGGCACTCCCATCGTCGATCAACACAACAGTTGGTATTCCCTGCAGTGTATCTTCGCCGTTTGCTGTATATGTTTTAATGACTGCACCGCCACGCTTTTCCTGCAGAACTGTCTGACCAGGCTTGAGCCACAAACTGCTCACATCAACAGCTGAGTCCAAAAGACCGCCTGGATCACCACGAACATCTAAAATGACACCTTTCACATTAGCGTTCTTAAACTGCTGTGCACCTTGTTTAGCCAAGTCACCCGTATCTTCGGCAAAACGAGTAATTTGCATGTAGCCAATATTGCCCGGCAATATTTCGGTCTTTACGCTTGGAATCGTAATGTTATCTCTTGTAATCGTAAAATCAAGCGGCTTGCCATCGCGTACAACCTTTAGAGTAACTTTGGTGTCTTTTGGCCCACGTATTTTCTTGACCGCATCGGTGAGGCTCATGTTGGTTGTGGTTTGGCCATCAATCTCGATAATGGCATCTTTTGGCTTCAGGCCAGCTTTCTCGGCCGGAAAACCACTGATTGGCGCAATAATAACGATCTGGTCATCTTGCTTGCCCAGTTCAGCGCCAATACCAGTAAATGAACCCGATAAACCTTCGTTGAAACTTTTGGCCTCTTCAGGGTTAAAATACTCCGTGTACGGATCGCCTGTTGCTTCCGCCATGCCTTTTTTAAGGCCATCAAGGATTTTGGCATTATCGAGCTTGCCATCGTAATCCTTTTGAAGAATCTGATAAACCTGATTAAGTGAGCTGTAATCGAGACTGGCCGAGGATTTGCTGGAGTTATAACCGTGCGAGCTCAGCTTGCCCTGTCCCCACGCCCAGCCAATAAATAGTAGAGCAATAGCTGCGGCAGCTAAAAGTAGGCCTTTTCCCAGTCGCTTTGGCCATTTTTTTGCATTTTTCTCAGGTGGTTTTTCAGGCACTGGCAGCTCAGGCATTACCCTTTACCCCAGACACAAACTTTAAGCATATGCGCCTATTATACTGATCACAGCTGAGAATGTCATGAGAATATCAAAAGAAAGTTCGTTTAAAAGTGGATAAAGACTAATCCCGAAGTACTGATCCGCGCTTCACTATAGTAGCCATCCAGTCCTGCGTTATATTGGCTGATGTAAATTGTGCCGTCACCGTAAACATGTTCAACGTACATGGCGTGCCCATAAAATCCAGCATTCTTGATTGCAACATCGCCTTCACGCGGGTTGGTATCTACTGGAAATCCGCGTGCTCGTGCGTTGTCATCCCACTGGTTAGCATTACCGAAGCCATATGGCATATAACGGCCGGTGCTCCAGACCTTCCAAGCTGTGTAACTGACACACTCGCGGTTATACATACCCCACGTATCAACAATTGAATCCTGTGGTGCAAAAGCCCAAGCGCCTGGATAACCACCGCCACCAGGGATACCTACCGGAACACTACCACCGAATATTTGAGCATTGATAGCAGCTTGTTGTTTACGAAGCTGAGAAACTTTGGCGTTATTAAGCTGCATTTGACCAGTAAGATCTGACTGCTGTTGTTGGTTGAGCGAGAGCAATTGATTTTGCTGACCCTGCTGAGCGGCTAATTGTGCTTCAATGTTTTGCTGATCTTTAATAGTTTGGTCGAGCGTTTCTTTTTCACCACTCAATTGGTGTTTAAGATCTGTAATCTTATTAAGCGTCGTAGTGATTTTATCCTGAACGCTGTTTCGGTACTGTTGCTTGTCAACAAAGTCGCTTAAGTCCTTACTTGAGGCTAACATCTCAAGTGTTGAAATATCATCTTCAACGTACATGGCTCGGATATCCTGCCCGAGTAAGCTTTTTTGTTTAGCTAGTTCAGCTTCGGCATCAGCAATTTGCTGCTGCAATTCACCAACTCTCTTTTGATTAGCAGCAATGTCATTTTGCATCGCTGTAATTTGCTGCTGCAGCTTATTAATCGCATCCTGAAAACTTGAAGCTTGTGAGCCAAGCTGAGCTACAGCAGCCTGCTTATTACTGTTATCGGCATTTAATTGTCTGATCTGCTCATCAAATTGGTCGGCTCGCACTTGCGCCACTCGCCCAATACTTGCCAGTGATAAAACTGCAATCAATAAAATAGCAGTAAGTGCCTTTGGCACCCTTGAAACGAAGTTGGAAAGTTTTGTTTTAGTATTTTTGTTCATTTTGGCGTCGTTACGCTTAGTAATAAACATAAGAATAATACCATACCCTCCAGCGTTTTGCAATTAATTGGTAATTGTTGTGTTTCAAGCTTTTTTCTTAGCAAGTTTTCGGGAGCGACCGGTTTTGAATTTAAGGTATCGCCGGGTTGCAATCATCGACGAGGTCGCTCCGATAAATATACCAATACCCATTTGGATTAGCAAGATTGTCCAGAAATTTCTAGCAAAATAATCATTTGCGTAACCAATGTCCAGTAGTCCTAGACTACTTGCCCCAAAGGTCGAACTACTTAAGCTAAACAGCACATTACAGATTGTCACCGAAACAATAGCCGCCACAATTCCATAAATAATTGTTTCGACCACGAATGGTCCACGAATATACGACGTACTGGCGCCCAACAGACGCATAATGGCCAACTCATCACGGCGATTAAAAATGGCCATCCGAATCGTATTAAAGATAATCAACATTGAGATGATGGCAAAAACCAGCACACCGACAAAACCTGCCCGCCTAAAGAATTGAGTGGCTTGTGTGATTTTATCAATTGCCTCTTTGCGATCACCAGAGTACGACGTCGGCTCGGATTGTAATTTTTGAATTTCCGGCTTTTCCAAGAAGTTCTTAATCGGCGTCATATTATTAGGATCTTTTGGTTTGATGTCCAGACTGGCTGGCAATGGATTATCGGTTTCTGAAATCGCCAGCTGCAACTGTAAGTTGTCCTTGTTTTGATCGACATAACGCTTAAGAGCTTCGTCTTTTGAAATGTATTCAACAGATTTAACATTATCGACATGTTTAACTTGATCAATTAACTGATCGGTCTGTTTTTGGTTTACTTCGTCTTTTAAATACACCGAGACATCAATTTTGTCGGTAATCTGGCGGATTGTTTCCGCAAACGTTGCGTTGGCAATTACAGAGAACAACACAATTGTTAGCGTAATTACCATTACCGCAATGGCAGCAATTGACAGCCAGGCATTGCGAATAAAATTAACCATTCCTGCTTTAATAATTCGGCCAAACATTATAAGTCGACGTTTCATCAGGCCTTGTACTCCCCTTGGGCTCGGTCACTGACAATTTTACCGTCTTTAACGGTGATGACTCGCCGCTTGAGCTTGTTCACGATATCTTGGTTATGTGTCGTCAAAATAACAGTTGTGCCATATTTGTTAATTTTCTCTAGTACTTTAATAACATCCCAGGCATGCTTTGGATCCAGGTTTCCAGTTGGCTCATCAGCAATTAGAATTTTTGGCTGGCGAGCAATTGAGCGCGCAATTGCCACACGTTGACGTTCACCACCGGATAGTTCTGAAGGATAATTTAACTCTTTGCCTGTTAGCCCGACGATGCTAAGCACTCGCGGCACTGTGTGTTTAATTTCGCCGTTACCCATACCAACAATTTCTAGCGCAAAAGCGACATTCTCGTATGCGGTTTTGTTTGGGAGCAATTTAAAATCCTGAAAAACTACGCCAATTTTGCGGCGCAGCAGCGGAATATCACGATCTTTCAGGTGATCGTAATCAATGCCGCCGACAATAATTTTGCCACTGTTAGGTCGCTCTTCCCTTGTTAGTAACTTGAGAAACGTTGACTTTCCAGCGCCACTTGGGCCAACAATAATCACAAATTCTTTTGGCTCAACGTGCAGGCTGACGCGATCAAGGGCAACATTTGTTCGGTTATAAATTTTGGTAACTCGGTCGAGTAGAATCACGAGTCTATTATATCAAACGCTACTGCTTATATGGCAAACTAGTCATTTTAATCTTGGTTTGGATCAGTAGATTAGGCTATACTAGCCTATCCACTTATCGTCGTCGCCGAGGTTTTTGATCTTCTTTAGGATAAATCGAATACCTGACGATAAGCCTGAAGCAATTCCCACCAGAATAATCACTGGAATAATAATACGGTTTAGTGGCTGGTCAATCATAACGAGCACCCAGTACGCTGCAAAGGAAACAGCGAATAGGCCACCGAGAATCCAAGCTAATTTGCCACCAACAAAACGACGTAACATCGAGCCAACAACAAGCGGCGCAATGTAAGCAATCAAGTAAATATACTGGTCATCGAGTGGTACATCATAGGTTGTGCGTAAGTCGGTAGCCAAATTAGTCAGGAGATGTATCATTGTATTTTTACCGTCCCTTTCATAAGACAATCTTTGTCATTGTTCGATGCACAAGCATAGCCTTTTTGCTCGTAGTGAATACTTATTGGCGTTTCGCCTTTATCAACTTCGTAAACAATCCAACCACTACGTTGATCGGCAGGATTTAAGTTGATATTTTGTGAGTAATCACTAAGGCCGTTGTTCGGGATGTCTTTATCACTAATTGCGACTGGGTCCTGTTTGCCACCTTTGCTATTCAATAGTGATAGATTAATACTATAGAAACTAATCGTTCCCTGCTCCGCACGATTACCGATAACAATGGCGACTTTAATATATTCTTTTCCTGGTGCAGCTTGTGTTTCGTAATCTAGCGGTCGCACGTAGTTATGTTCAACGCCTGTGACCATGAAGCTAAAACCATCGGCCATATTAACTTGCTCGTTAAGCCCGGCATTAATATCTTGGTCATGTGGGCTTTTCTCGTTATCAAAGAGTTTACTCAGGTTTAGCTTACCATCGGTACGTTTTTCGGTTTCCGGCTTACTGGCTTCAACTGCCTTTTTTATTTGCTCTTTCCGTGCTTTATCCTGATTAGCTGCAAAACCGTATTTTGCTTTCCTAACTTGAAAGACATGAAACGCACCGTAGCTGCAGACCAAAATCGCGATTACCGTTAAAACAATTGTCGCAATTTTGAGACCTTTACTTCGCGGGTGCTGCCCATACGCTGGCGCAGCAGCAGGACCACCCACTGGTGCTGGTGGGACTGGCTGTCCTGGCATTGGTGACTGAGGTGCCATCGGTTGCTGGGGCATCACCTGAGCTGGAGCCATTGGTTGTGCCATCGGCATTTGTTGAGCAACAGGCTGCTGGGGCATTGCCATGGCTGGCTGCATAGGTTGTGGTTGCTGGGGGGCAGCCGTCTGTGGCTGAGCCATCGGTTGCTGTGCAACTGGTTGAACTGGCTGCATTGGCGCCTGACTAGCTGCAGGTTGCATTTGTGGTGGGACGACCGTTGGCTGCGTGGTAACTGCTGGCTGAACTGGCTGATTAGGCACCGGCGCAGGATTATTTTGAGGTGTATTTGGGTCCATTGTTTATTAACTCTTAGGCTTAAGTGTAATAAAGAAGCTTCTCAAGCACAAGCGTTTTAGTTGTTGAGCTGTACCTCAAAATTATTGGTCATAGCATCCCAAGCTGGCGTATTTTCATCCCAAACTTTATCGATTGCGTATATCCCTAGCGACTCCAAAGCTTTTTTATTAATATAAGATATTCGGCGTCCTTTTATCGTGATACCGTCTTTGTTCTTATATTGAAAATCAAAAACTAATTTGCCACCTTGATCTTTGCTGCTTAGGTCTTCTCGGGTTTGGGTCTGTACATCTGTTGCGTTGTCTTTTTCGAGGGCTTTCTTATTTATTTGCCCAAAATAGTCAGTTATATCTTTGTTGCTATCTGAGGCAAGAAAAGAGTAACAATCGCATGTACTGGCCGTAAAAGTCACGCTGCTCTCCCAGCCGTCTTTAGTTTTTAAGGCCTGCCCTGGTTTTGCATTTTGCCGGAATATAACTGTATCAGGGTCATTTTGCACTTGTACCATATTGACCGGATACTTAAAGCTAAAGTTGCCTGCCGCCGGTGGTTTGTCTGGTTTGTAGGTTCCAAAACGAGTGTAGTTACCGGAGTATTGTTTAGGTTTTTTGCCAACAACTGCGACAGTCGCAATGATAACTATCAGTAAGACGAATCCTACGACACCAAGTGTAATCCAAAGCCAGGTTTTCTTTTTAGCAGGAGAAGCAATTGGTGGCTGTAATGGTGGGATCGGCTGTCCTGGTGGCATTACTGGTTGAGGTGGCACAGGCGGTTGCGGAACCGGCCCTGAACCTGGGACGGGTTGAGGTGCAACTGGTGGTGGAACTGGCTGGGGTGCCGGCGCGGGTGGTACCGGGTTTTGAGGTACTGCTGATGATGGCGGAGATGGTATTGGATTTGGTGCCGGAACCGGTGGTTGAGTATTCGGAGGCATGCCCCTACTTTACCATAAGCGTTTTATTCTTGTCCGATTGTATGCTCTAAATACGCCTTTATAAAACCGTCTAAATCGCCGTCGAGTACTTTATCCGGATCTTTTGATTCATGTTTTGTACGCAAATCTTTTACTTGCTTATACGGATGAAGCACATATGAGCGAATTTGATTTCCCCACTCCGCCGATTGGTTTGGGCCTTTAATTTCAGCAAGTTTTTCTTTATGTTGCTCCAACTGCAGCTGCGCCAATCGAGAACGTAAAATAGTCATGGCTGTTTCTTTATTCTGCAGTTGCGATCTCTCGTTCTGAATTGTCACTGTAATATTTGTTGGCAAATGTGTAATGCGCACTGCTGAATCCGTTGTATTAACTGATTGCCCGCCGTGACCGCCGCTGCGGAATACATCAACTTTTAGATCCTTGTCATCTAGCTCCAACTCATCCGGTTTATCAATAACTGGCAAAACTTCAACCTTGGCAAAACTGGTTTGGCGCAAATTATCAGCATTAAACGGACTGAGTCGAACGAGCCTGTGAACACCATGCTCACCTTTCAACTTGCCGTACACAAATGGACCTTCAAGCTCTAACGTGGCACTTTTAATACCAGCTTCTTCACCGCTCGATTGCTCGATAACTTGGCTATTCACATTGTGCGCTTCAGCCCAACGCACATACATGCGCATGAGCATCTGTGTCCAGTCCTGTGCGTCAGTGCCACCAGCCCCGGCATGTATCTGTAAAATGACATTGTGGTCATCGTACTGACCACTGAACTGCAATTCAGTTTTCAAGTTGTCAAAATCCTTCTCAAGCTGAGTAAGTTGTTTGTTCAAATCCTCATGCAGTTCCAGGTCACCAAGTTCTGTGAGTTCCTGCAGATCAGCGATGCTTTTTTGCAGCTCATGCCATGGCTTAATGCGTGCTTGCAAGTCGGCCAGCTGTTTAGTGGTCTTGGCGGCCGTCTGATTATCATTCCAAAAGTCCGGTGCGTTCATTGAGGCGCCGAGTTTGTCGGCTTCAGCCTGCAATTTAGCAATGCCAATTTGCTTACAAGCAGCATCGACTGCTTCTACGAGTAGATTCACCTTTTTATCAAGCTCAACCATGTCTTTAGATTATACACGCAGTAAGTGAACTACTTAGCAAGTGCTTTGATGACGATTACAATGATCGCAAGCAGAGCTAACACACCGAAGGCAACAAAAATTATGCCAATCAGTTTTTTATGACCGCCACCTCCGCCAGAATGCTGTGAAGCATCAGGAATATTAGCAAGTGATGGTGTTTCTAGGGGATTTGCCCCAGTAGCTGGCGTTGGTGACATGCCAGAATTAGGTGGTAATGGCTGCGATTGAGTATCCATATTTGGCATAGGCGCAGGTGGTTGCTGGTCTGGAAATGCAGAAGCTGGCGGCATTTGCGGCATTGGTTGCTGTGGCATTGGCGGTTGCTGAGCCCCTGCCAACATTGGATCACCACCAAGCGTGTCTACTGGCGGACTTTGAGCTGGAAAAGCTGGATTGGGTGGTAGCGGTGATGGTGCAGGTTGTGATGGCAATGGATCAGGCATTGGTGGAATTGCTGGTGGCATTGGATTCGACGGCAACGGCTCTGGCGCTGGTGGCACAGGCGGTTGATTTTGTGGCTGCATTGGGTCCATTAAATGATTATCCCTCCTGAAATTCTTTCACTTAAGTGTACTACCCCTCTTATGCTTTTGGCAACTCCCCAGGAAAGTTATTCCTGCCAGAGCTGTGAGAGCTGTTTATCGGCTTCACGCGTAAATTCTTCACCACAACTACCAAGCACACCAAAACCGCCCAAGTTTTCATCAAACATTTCATTGGTGATATCGATCACCTCTTGCTTGCTGACAGTTTCGATACGCTCCGGAACTTTATAATAATCTTCGATTACTTCGTCAAAGAAAAAGCGTCCGGCATAGCCCCCAGCTGTTCCGCCGACTGTTTGAGCACTGCGTTGATAACGGCCCAGCGCATACTGCTTGGCGGCCTCAAAATCACCCGTGCCCAGTCCGCCTTGGCTCAAGGTTTTAATTTCTTTAATCATAATGTCAAGTAGTGGTCGAACATTTTTTGGCATAACTTGAGCGCCGAACCACCAGTTACTACTGGCAGCTGCCTGCCCATAATTTGAGCTCATTCCATAAACCAGTCCCTTCTCACGCGCTGTGCCAAAAATTTTGGAATGCATTGTTTCTGTGAGTAAAATATTGGCCAAGCTCAAGGCATCAACCTCTGTATCACGCATACGGCGATTCATAAATGTGTCGGCATAAAAATACAAATTCTCAATGGTGTCGTTCTGAATGTACAATGGTTTTTTCAAGCTTTTGAGTTTTTCATCTGGCAAAGGTCGGCGACCGCCTGCCTTCGGCAAGTTTAAATTCTCGAGCAATTTTTTTATTGCATTTCGTCGAGCAGCGTTCAAATTGCCGCCGATCACAAAGCGCAAATTATCACTGGTGTGCGTTGATTTATAATGCGTCTGGACGTCTTCAACTGTAACATTCTCCATTTTTTGGAGTCGTTCTTGGTCGGTCATAACTTTGAAGCCATATCTTTCACGCAAATTGAGACTCAGTGTTCGGAAATGATTATTTGATCGTGCCGTCAGTTCTTCACGCACATTACCGAACTCGGCCTTGAATTCTTCTGGTAAGAATAGTGGTTGCGTAATGGCAACAAACAACAATCCTAAAATCCGATCCCATTCAAAATCAGCACATTCAGCTTCATAAGTAATGTCGTAAGTTCCGGTTGAAGCATTGGCATAAGCACCATTTTTTTCAACTTCGGCAATAAAATCTCGTGCCTTTGGATAGAGCTCATTGGCACCAAGCAAAATATGCTCCATCAGATGCGGTGTCTCCCATTTGTCGCGCTTAACTAAGTACTCGCCAGCACGAAAATTAAGATCAAAAGTCATAACACTGGCACCAGGTATGTGAATCAGTAGGCCTTTGGCACCATTTTTTAGATCCAATTCAAATACTGTGTGTCGCATATTTTAGTTGACCTATTTACGTCCTTTTGCGCGCCGTTTACGCTCGGCTTTTCGAGCTTTCTTGCGCTGCTGCGTTGAAGTCACCTTCTTAGTTGCTGACGGAGTATTTAAAATGTTCTGGCCAGCGCTGTTTTGTGTCGCTGGCGTAAAGTCAGTTTCTTCGAATTCGTCAGCTTCGATAATACGATCTGCGTTATCAACTGAACCGCGGGCTGCTCGAGTTAATTCAGTTTCAGCGGGCTGATCCAGCTCGCTCTCACTTACTGGACGAGCATTGAACAAAGCTTTAACTACTTCGTGTCGCAGAGTCGCTTGCATGTCATCGAACAAAATCTGGCTTTGACGACGATACTCCACTAACGGATCACGCTGACCAACGCTAATCCAGTGAATTCCTTCACGCAAATGATCCATATTTTCAAGGTGTTGCATCCACAAATTATCGAGTGCCTGCAGGTAAACATCCCGCTCAATTTTGCGCATAATGTCGGTTCCGAAAGCTTGTTCTTGCTTGGCGTATAATTTGCCAGCATCTTTTTTAAGACGAGCACCGAACTTATCTGCATCGGCATCGAACAGTTTGTCGAGCTCTTTATCACTAAATGGAAAAACATGTGTCACCATATTTTCGAAGTCATCAGAGTGAATTTTTGGAGAATGGGCGAGCACATTTGCTTCTTCATCAACCAATGCTTTGATACGAGATTGAATATCTGCTTCTGTTAAAATCTTGCGTCGAACAGCATAAATGGCTTTGCGATGGCGGTTCATGACATCGTCATACTGCACAACGTTCTTTCGTTGATCGAAGTTAAAGCCTTCAACCTTCTTCTGGGCTGCCTCAAGACTGCGCGAAATAATACGATTTTCGATTGGCGTTTCATCGTCCACTTTCATGCGATCCATCATTGATGAAATTCGATCACCACCAAAAATACGCATCAAATCATCTTCACAAGATACAAAGAACTGACTAACGCCTGGATCACCTTGTCGGCCAGCACGACCTCGTAGCTGGTTGTCAATTCGGCGTGACTCGTGTCGTTCACTTCCTAAAATAAACAAGCCGCCAAGTTTTTTGGCTTCTTTATCGAGTACAATGTCAGTTCCACGACCAGCAATGTTGGTAGCCAACGTCACGGCACCTTTTTGGCCGGCCTTGGCCACAATACTTGCTTCTTTTTCATTGTTTTTTGCGTTCAAAACCTGGTGCGGCACGCCAGCTTTTTTGAGCATGTTGCTCAACAGCTCGTTCTTTTCAATCGAAACGGTACCAATCAAAACCGGCTGACCCTTGCGGTGTAACATCTTTAATTCTTTAACGATCGCTTTGAATTTGCCGGCTTCGGTCTTGTAAATACGATCAGCTCGGTCGTCACGAACAACCTTTTTGTTCGATGGAATTTGTAAAACGTCCAATTTATAAATTTGGTGAAACTCTTCGCTCTCGGTTTCGGCCGTACCGGTCATACCCGCCAGTTTTTCGTACAAACGGAAGTAGTTCTGGAAAGAAATCGTGGCAAGTGTCATTGATTCTTCTTGTACTGGCACACCTTCTTTAGCCTCGATTGCCTGGTGCAGACCTTCGTTATAGCGTCGGCCGCGGAGCAAACGTCCAGTAAACTCATCGACAATCACCACTTCGCCGTCTTTAGTAACCACATAATCTTTATCGCGCTTAAATAATGCCTCAGCTTTTAGAGATTGCTCTAAGTGATAAATGTTTCGGATGTTTTCAGTGGCATACAAACTCTCAATACCAAGGGCTTTTTCGACCGCCTCCACGCCTTCATCAGTCAGCACAACGGCTCGACGTTTTTCATCAATCTCATAGTGTTTCTCGCCATTGAGTCGCCTTGCAACTTTGGAAAATTGTTCATAGGCAGTCGCACTGGCTGCGGCTGGTGCCGAAATAATCAGCGGTGTGCGAGCTTCGTCAATGAGAATCGAGTCAACTTCGTCGACAATGGCATAATGCAGCTCTCTCTGACGCAGCTGGTCTTCTTCGCGGACCATGTTATCACGCAGATAATCAAAACCGAATTCATTATTTGTACCGTAAGTAATATCTGCGTTGTAAGCTTCCTGACGAGTTGCCGGTCTGAGGTGTTTAAGCCGTGGATCGTCATGTTTTTTGTTCTCAAACTTCGTGTCATAAATAAATGATTCATCTGGAATAATCACACCGACACTTAAACCTAAGAAGTCATAGACTGGTGCCATCCAGCCAGCATCACGCTGTGCCAGGTAGTCATTAACAGTGACCAAATGAGCGCCTTTGCCAGTTAATGCATTTAAAGACAGTGGTAGTGTAGCAACCAAAGTTTTACCTTCACCGGTTTTCATCTCACTCACGTTACCTTCATGCAGCGCCATTCCACCAACAAGCTGCACATCAAAATGTCGCATTTTGATTGTTCGATCGGCTGCTTCACGCACCAGCGCAAAGGCATCAGGCAAAATTTTATCGAGCGACTCCCCTTTTTCAAGCCGTTTTTTTAGCTCACCGGTCTGCTCCTTGAGCTTCTTATCGGACATTTTTTTATACTTATCAGACAGCGCGTTAATATCTTTAACTCGCTTCTGCATACTTTTAACTGTTCGGGCTTGGGGATCTCCCAATAACTTCTTAAATACTTTTTTCATAATTCAAATAGTTAGTCGTAAACTCCAAACATTAATCACAGGTCGCGTTCTATTGTAACCTGTTAAACTACTTTGCGCGAGCGTATTTTAAGCAACAAACGCCTTGGCACACGTGACATGCCATTTTTATCTTTATAACGCCTGATTTGATTCTTTAGCTTAGTCTCAACAATGTCGACAGCGGCGAACATATTCAGTGTCGTTTCTTTGACCATTAAATTTTCGTGCGGTAAGTGCAGAATAACTTCGCAGGTACATTCTTTCTTATTTTTTATTTTGGATTCTTTGAGCTGTACCTCGACATGTGCCGAAGCTCGTGCCTTTTTTGGCAAATAACGGTCCATGTGGCCAATTTTTTTAGTGACATATTTTTTGAGTTCATCACTGACAGTGGTATGAACACCACTGATTTCCATTTTTGCGATCATATCTCTTCCCTCCCACCCATATATTTTTGAAGTACTTTTGGAATTTTTACATTACCGTCTTTATCCTGGAAGTTCTCAATAATCGCAATCAGCGGACGCTCCGAAAAAACTGTGGCATCATTGGTGTGTGCCGGCTCGCTTTTACCGTTCTCGAGCCGAACTTTTGTATGCATACTGCGAGCTTGATAATCGGTGATGTAATCAGCAGTGTGCGTTTCACGGTATTTATTTTGGCCAGGCAGCCAAACCTCGATATCTACACCTTTGGCATTTGGAAAACCAATATCAGCTGTACACTTTTCAAGCACTTGGTATGGCAGTTCTAGCTGCTGCATCAAATATTCTTGAATAGCAACCTGGAATAAATGCTCATCTAGCGACGTTTCAGGAGTGGTGAAACTTTCCATTTCAAGTTTATTAAACTGATGGAGCCGCAAAATGCCCTCCATGTCTTTACCGTACGTCCCAGCTTCACGGCGAAAGGCTGTGGTGTAACCAGCAAACCTTAGCGGAAGGTCTTTGGCGTCCAAGGTTTCATTCAAATACATTGGCGCCATCGTATGTTCAGCACTCGCATTCAACCATAAATCTTCATCCTCAATTTTGTAGGTTTGCTCTTCTTTATTAAGTCGACCTGTTGCTTCAAAAACAGACTTTTTAGCGACAGCTGGTGGAATAACGGGAATAAAGGGCTTTGCACTAACTTTCAAATGGTTCTCATCGATAATTTTTTGCAACGTTTTCTCATCGCTCACTACATTCATGCCAAACTGCCAGAGTGCCATCTCAAACAACACAATGTCACCTTTCAAATACACAAATCGTGCACCGGCAACTTTGGCTGCACGTTCCTTATCAATCCAGCCCTTCGCCTGGGCAATTTCCCAGTGATTTTTAGGTTTAAAATCAAACTTCGTCTTTTCACCCACTGTTTTGGCCACGACATTTTCATCTTCTGATTTACCGACTGGCACTGTTTCAAGCGGCATATTTGGAACTTGTTTAAGCTCAGTGTGAAATTTTTCCTCAAGTGGTTCGAGCTTTTTTTCAAGCTCCGCAATATCAGTTTTTAATTTTTTGCCTTCCGCTAGTTGCGCTTCACTTGGCTTACCCTGCTTTAAGCCGGCGGCGTGCTCGTTGCGTTTTTGGCGCAAATTCTCGAGCTTAGCCAACACATCCCGGCGCTGTTCATCAACTTCTAAAAGCCCTTTGGTGTCGACTGTGTAGCCTTTTTGTTTGGACTTTTTCTCAACTAACTCAGCATTATCACGAATAAACTGAATATCTAACATGGTAACTATTATAGCAGTCTATCGGCTGGCTTGGCTGCCGAATATTACAAATACGATGAATAGGGCTAATAATGCCCAAACAATGATTGTAAGGATACGCGTCCTGCGCTTTATAACATTGTTAAAATATGCATTCGTCGTTTGAGTCATGTCAATCGCTGCAGGCTTGGCGACGTACTGCAAACTTGTAGCTCGATGATCAAGCTCATCGGACAATGCTTCGACTGATTCAAAGAGTTTTGATAGTGCGTTAGCCGAGCGTTCATCGTGACTGGTCATAAAATAAATGTAAGGACCGGCGATCTCAATGTCCTGCGCCAAATTTGAATTAATCAGCGTTTGCATAACGTCTGGTGTAATAATGCTCAGCGCATCAATGTTTTCACCCTTTTCACAATACAGGGAGAAGTACTTATTAAAGTTGCCTTCCAGTTTGATTTTTTCTTGAGGTATGTTGGCCCTAAAACTAATGTTATAACCATAAATTGCCGCGCTTTGCTTACTGTCTAGAATCATATGAGGAAAAGCTTTACTCAGCTCAACTCGGGCAATCGTGTAGTTATGTTCCTGCTGCGAGCGTCCACTGCCAGTCGTGAAGTGATACATATATACATCGCATTTATGCCCAGCGATGTCAGCATGGACAACTGTCCCAAGTTTTTGGTTACTACCAATATCAAAAATCGCTGGGGGGATTTGAGCAATTGTTGCACTTGAGCCTTCTGTAGACTGCCAGCCATTAGCCGTCGCAAAATCGGCCCAAATTTTATCTCGATAGGCACTAACTTTCCGTCGCAAATAAATAAGGACAATAATAAACAGGGTGAAGCCAAAAGGTAGGAGCGCAAAAGGGTCCCTTTCTGCCACGGACACCTCAAGAATTATAATAATGATGGCCGCAAAAAGTATAGCAGCCGGACTTTTCAGCTGCTGCTTAAACACTGCTGGCCAAGCATTATTAGCTTTCTCGGCACTCAGCGCGTCATATTTTATATCTTGCAGTTTCATGTTCGTTTTTTAGACTGTATTGCTTTAAGTGTAAGCTCTGTTCGTTTTTTTGCATAGCCACAGAAGTCGCATTCACCACCCATGACCGCTTTGCCGACTGGTGGCATGTCGCCCTCAAGGCATTTTTTAATTTTTGTGAGCGTTGGCTCAATCCAGCTGTCATCACCGGTATATGGAATAATCTTGGTATGGAATTCGACTTTGTCAAAGAAGCCCTCTAAATCCATGCGTCCGTTGGCATACACAAAGTAACCTGTATCACTTACTGTGAAGCCGTTTTGACGCAGTAACCATTGATAAACTTCCATCTGACGTTTGTACATAATTTGCCAGTCAGAATCGATGCTCACCTCGGCATCTTTAGCAGTTGCTTTGTAGTCAACAACGATGATTTCCCCATCAGGCTTAACCCATATATCGTCGACTGCACCAAAAATGAGTAAATTTGTTGGTTCGTGGAGCGCCTGAACGCCAATAAAGTTTTGGCGCCATTTATCTAAATCATCGTGCGAAAACGGCGTAGCATCGAGCCCAAATTCAATCATCATTGGATGCGCTTCTTTTTTGACTCGGTAGGTGTCAAATTCTTTTTTGAGTAGTTCATCAATTGCCGAGTTTATTCGAAACGGCGGTGAGCTTGGTCGTTTAATTTTAAGCCGTTCTTCCAGCCAAAAACAGCGCTGACACCACATAAAATTATCAATACGCGTTCGACTCAGTTTGTAGGGACTCAGTTGCCCTGGCTGGTAGGGTTCACTTCTCCGATATGCCATGGTGCTCAGTATTATAACAGCTTGCTGATGGCCGCGACTGACGCCGTTTCGGCGCGATGAGTAAAGTCGCCAATATTAACCTGAGCTACATTTTTATCTTTAAAAAGTTGCAGCTCATCGTCGGACCAGCCACCTTCTGGCCCAACCATAACTACGAGCCTGTCAGCTAGATTTGTGTCAATTTTTTGGCCTTCTTGTTCACAGACTAACAGCTGTACTTTGCCACTAAATTCATCGATTAACGTTTCCAGAGTAATAGGCTCGCGGATTTTAGGAATATTACCTCGCCCGCATTGTTCAGCTGCTTCGATGGCAATCTTGTTTGCACGTTCTTCATTAAACCCGGTTTTCTCGGACCTATCAGCCATAATTGGAATAAAGTGATTTACGCCCAACTCTGTACATTTTTGAACCACCCACTCGTTTTTGTCTTTTTTGAGCAACGCCCAGGCTAAATAAATGTCTTTGCTCGGCAGTTTTCGAGTCATTTCGGTCACCAGTTCAAGATCGACTGCCTCAGGCTCAAACTTGGTAATTTTATAAAGCCGTTCGTGCTGTTCGCCGTCGAATAAAACCACTTTCTGGCCAACTTTGTAGCGCAACACTCGTTGCCATTGGCTTACAATATCTCTATCTTGCAGCCAGAATTTATTTTTTAGCCTATGGATTTTGGGATCAATATAAAATCTATGTAATCGCATAATAACTTGTAATTTTCAATAAATCTTCGGGCTTTTCAATCAAAAAATCAGGCCGATATGTACTGAGGATTTTTTTGTTGTTGTAGCCCCATGTAACAGATGCAACTTTTAAGCCAACCTTGTGGGCGGCTTCGACATCACGGGTTTCATCGCCAACATATATTGAGTCAGTCTTGGCTATTCGCTCTTTTTTTAGAATTTTTCGCAGACTCTTGGTTTTACCAAATACCGAAACATTGCCATAGATTGCTTTAAAATACTGGTTAAGCTGATATGTCTTAAGGAATTTTTTAATGTTCTGATCACTGTTGCTACTCATGACATATAAATTATTGCTGCGCGAGAGTTGTTCAATTACATCGATGATGCCGTCAAATGGCTTGGCGTCAACTAACCTACCAATAAGTTCCTTGCGGCCCCGTGTGACAAGTGTTGGTACACGTCGTAATGGGATTCCAACTCGCTTAAGTGCTTGCTGAGCTGGTAAGCCACGTAGTTCCTCAACGAGTTCAACGGTTAACTTCATATTTGTCACAGACCACTGTTCAGCAACCTCAATCAAGATTGGTAATGTATTGGCAATGGTACCGTCAAAATCAAAGATAATATTTAAAGATTTGTCTTGTTTGGGGCTATCAAGCTCCGCCATTTTTGCTTAGCCTCGTAGTCCAGCCAATAAGATACCCACCAACGCCACTTTTATTCCAATGTCGATAACCAGGTAATTTCGTTCAACAAAATTATAACTTTTCCAGTTTTTAACTTTTCTAATTCCCTGCAACTGGTTCAAGCCAATCAAACAAAAACCAACCAGAACTGCGAACACTAAAGCATAGCTATACCATGGCAAGCGAATCATGCCGTAGATCGCCGTAAAGAGCAATGACCCTAAAATTGCCAACCATGGCAAAATACCACTGACAACACCAATACCAAATGCACTGTAATCCGGAGTTTTTGCTTGAGTATTTTGTTTATCAGCCAGCCAACTTAGTGCACACGTCAGGACAATCGCACCCGCACACAACTTGACTGTTACCGGATCACTGATTCCAGCTAACAGCGCCACGATTTCAATTGTGATTGCCGAACTGATACCTAAATCAATCCAACGCAGTGGGCTCTGAGCTTTTTTAAGTTCTTGATGGTAGGCCAGCTCGCCTCTGGTAATACGGTAAATAGCAATCCCGCCTGAAATGAGCAATGCAATCGCAGCCATGTATGCAATTGGCGCATCAAACCAGTTTCTCATTCCCGGTACAAAAACCGTTTGGGCTTGGCTGGTAAGTGCTTCTTTGGTAATAAACAAGATGTTAATCGGCACAGTGTTGCTGCGAATCATGGCAATGAGTGCAACCGCGCCGACACCACACAATATTGCGCGAACAATTTGCAGCGTACGTATATCTTTTAAGTACGTCTTTTTAGCGTTTGCCATCTTAAGAGACATTCTAGCACATCGGATACCATAACGGGGAGTTATTTCAAGCGCTCAGCGAATTTCGTTCGCAATTTATCAAGTTTTGGATTGATGATCACTTGGCAGTAGGCTTGCTCTGGGTGATTTTTAAAGAAATTGTGATGCTCTGCTTCCGCTTCATAGAACTTTGCAAGAGGCTGTAGCTCAGTTACGATAGGATTACCCCATAGTTTCTGCGTTTGCGCGATCGAAGCTTCGGCCTCAGTTTTTTGTTTGTCATTTTCGTATAAAATAATTGATCGATATTCTGGCCCTTCATCATTCCCTTGTCGATCCTTGGTTGTAGGATCGTGAATTGCCCAAAAAATATCCAAAATATCAGTATAGCTAATAATCTCAGGGTCAAAAGTAATCTTCACAACTTCCGCATGGCCACTATCAGAGTAGTGTAAGTCTTCGTAATGTGGATCTTTAAGGTGCCCCCCTGCGTAGCCAGGCACGACTTTACTGACGCCACGAATTAACTGATAGCTTGCTTCCAGGCACCAAAAACATCCTCCACCTAATACGGCTGTTTCCATACTTTTATTTTACTCCCTCTCATGAATCTGGCGATGATTGAGGCCAAAATAATGTGCCATTTCGTGCCACAGAGTGTGTCGCACGTTTTCCAGTAATTCTTCTTCGTTTCTACTTGAAGCAAAAAGCGGAATTTTAAAGATGGTGATTTTATCGGGCAAGATTGGTTGCGTGCCACCGCGCGCAGGCAGTGGTATACCCTCGTATAAACCATATAAGGACTGATTATCAGCCAGTTGTAGTTTTTGCCGCTGTTCCAAGCTCGGTACATCGGCGTAAATGATGGCGATGTTATTCAACCGCGACGTATATTTTTTAGGCAAGCTATCGAGTGCCTTACTAATAATTTTGTCGAATTCGTCGTCGGTTGGAACTTGCATATTTAGAGTTTAATTTTGCTCACATCACCATCTAAGATTGTGCAACCCATCCCATATACTTCCTCAAATACAAGATTGTCTTTTTTAACTGCGTTTAGCACATAGATTAGTTTTTTTAGGTAATATGCCAAGGCCATTTCCATGAGCCCATTTGGACCAATGTAATCTGGTTTGCCTGGTTTGTCATCATTAATGACAAGTATTGCATCGGCCTTTTCAACTTCTTTAAAATGCATATCCATAAATTGCTGTTTGCTGGTGAAATCTTCTGGATTGTCATACCAGGTTTTGAGCGGCTTAACGTCGTAGTTTTTAGTCTTACGCATAATTGCTGCATTGTGCGGCACGATAGTCTTGTAACCCTGTTCCTCGAGCTTATCGGCGATCTCGTTTACATGTTTATAAAAAGCTGAACTGGCACAAATTGTAATTATTTTAGCCATTTATGATTCCAACCTTAGTCTTTTGATCAACCAGTCACGTGGCAATAAGCTTAAAAACCAACCAGCACGTGGGCCGGCACTCTTATTAATAATGGCTTGATACAGTGTGCTAAATAATTCTTTTGGCTCAACACCAAGCTCATCTTTAAATTCATAAATAGCTTTATGGAACCACTCGCCATCAGCATCTTCAGGTGCGTTTTCAATTTTATCCGCCAGTTTGCTCATGAAGTCTTTTTGCTTATCATCGAACTTACTAGCGTCAACTTGTTCGCTCAGCTCAAATTTAACGTCTTCTGGCGCAGCTTTGGCGAGCCATTCATTAATAAATGCTAATTCTGCCTTAATAATCTCTTCTTGTGACTCAGCCGTCTTTTTGTACTCACTACGTTTAATAATATCGAGTGTTTTAACCGGATCTTTGAGTGCCGCCTGGTAGCTCGCAACTAGTAACGTAAATGGAATGTGGCTGATTGTTTTTTCTTCCAGTCCATCGGTACAAATATCAATTAATTGCTGCTGTTCATCTGTTTTATTCTCCATGGCAAGCAGCTCACTAAACTCATCAATCAAACGCATGAGTGTTGGCCCTTGATCAAAAAAAAGCAATTTGTCCGGGCTATAGCGGATAACAAAATACCACACGACTTCAGCTGGCAACATGCGAAGTAATTCTGTGGCGGTAATTGTATCGCCAGCGCTTTTACTCATCTTCTTAGTGTCACCAGTACGATTGATAAAATTATAGGGAATTGGGAAAGGTGCCTCAACACCGTAGACTTTTTTGACAATGTGCGTACCTGTTTCATAACTGCCGCCTTTGGTGGCGTGATCCCGCCCAAATGGTTCAGCTTCTACTTTAAGTAGCCACCAACGCGCAGCCCAATCGATACGCCAGGCTAGTTTTACCTCGCCCTTATCGTAAGAAACTACCTGCTCTTTATTATCTTTATCAATATATGCCACCTGATTCTTGTCAGTATCAATTTTTACAAACTGTCGATTTTTGAGTCGGCCATCTTCGAGCACCTGAATTGGTGTCCAGGAATCTTCGAGTTTACGTCCGGACACATCTTCAAGTACTTTCTTGATGTCGTCAGTGTGCGTGAGGGCTTTTTCAATTGCTGGTACAAAGAATCCGCTGCGATACTTTTCGTGCGAACGCATGACATCCAGCTGCAGCTTGAGAGCATCAGCAGCTTCAAGCATGTCTGCGAAGTAAAAATCTGCATATGAACGCTCTGACCCATCTGGGGCTGGTACATCACAAAGCGGCATGCCCAAATATTGCTCCCATTTTTCATCAATACCGGCTGGAACTTTGCGAAAAATATCCAAATCATCAACCACATGGATATGATGAGCTGTTCGACCTCGACGTCGAACTTCTCGGGCAATCGCTTCGGCGGTTAGCACTTCTCGCAGCGTACCTAAATGATAGGTGCCGGATGGTGAAACACCTGAACTGACTATTATCTCACCCTCTGGATGACGTTTTTCCAACTCATCAACAACTTTATTTAGCCAGAACATATCTACAAATTATACAAGACGAGCCGGAACGAGCCTAAGCTATTACTACAACTTTGTAACTGGCAGTCTCGGCAGGTGTTTTAATTTCAACGGAGTCGCCAACTTTTTTGTTGAGCAACGCTTTACCAATTGGGGATTCGTCTGAGATTTTGCCATTCATTGGATCAGCTTCAACTGTTCCAACAACTTGGAACTCTTTTTGTTTGCCGCTGTCGCCTTTAAGCGTAACTTTGGAGCCAAGCTGAACTTTACTATCACCACGTGGCTTTTTAATAACTTCTACGTTTAGAAGAATGTGCTCGATTTCTGCGATACGACCTTCTACACGCTCTTGTTCCTGGCGGGCAGAAGTATACTCAGCATTTTCAGCTAGATCACCAAATTCGCGGGCAGTCTTGATTCTTTCAGCAATAACGGGTCGCTGGGAAATGAGTTCTTCGCACTCTTGTTTTAATTCGTCCACACCCTCTTTGGTCAGATGAAACTGCTTTTTCATGGCAGTACTCCTTATATTGCTTATGTTAGTTTAGGGAGTTACCGTAGTATAGCAAGTGAGGTCTATGCTGCCAACACTTTTTTTAATTGTTCGTTATCGAGCAATTCGCTATCTGTTTTTGTCCGTTTTTTGTATTCAAATTTTTTAGCCTTTAGCGTTTTTTCGCTTACTACAATACGATGCGGAATTCCAAGTAAATCGGCATCCGCAAACTTCTCGCCAGCTCGCACCTCACGATCATCATATAACACTTCGATGCCAGATTTCTGTAAATCTTCATACAAATCATCTGTGGCTTTTATTACATCTTTATCTTCGCCGAGTCGAACTAAGTAGACCCTGAACGGCGCAATATTCTCTGGCCACACCAAGCCCTTGTCATCGGAAAAGTGTTCTGCGATTACGCCCATCAGACGTGTTACACCTATTCCATATGAGCCCAAGTAAACTGATGCCTTATTTCCCTTTTCGTCAGTTACATATAAGCCCATGTCATCACACTTCTGTGTTCCAAAGTTAAAGATATTACCAACCTCAGCCGCTTTTACTTCTTCTAAATCTTCACGTTTAAGACCTAGTTTTTTGAGTGACTCTTCGTCTAGAACCTCTTCGTTGATAGCTACGTTCTTCTTACGATCAAGATAGATAACATCTTCGCCGGCCTCAGTAATCGTCTGGAATTCATGGCTGTACTTTGTAAATGCTCCACCGGCCGCGAAAGTAATATAGGTAATATCGCCAAGTCCTACTCGATCATAAACTTTCATGTAAGCTTCTTTTGCTCTCTCGTAAAAATCAAGGTGGGCTTTTTCATCAATGTGATAGTCATACATGTCATTCATGACAAATTCGCGGCCACGCATAATGCCACTCTTTGAACGCAATTCGTTGCGAAGCTTGGTCTGGAATTGGTGAACCACTACTGGAAAATCGCGGTAACTTGCAACGTAGTTTTTCATCATTTCCGTGATTGGCTCTTCGTGAGACCAGCCAAAACCAACCTCGGTGCCGTTTTTGAGCTGTGATTTAAACCAAACATCGACAACTTCATCATCCCACCTGCTCGTTCGCTCCCAGAGTTCTTTGCTCTGTAAACTTGTCATGATGATTTCTTGTCCACCAATGGCGTTCATTTCCTCTCGGACAATTTGCTTAATATTTTCAAGCACCCGTAATCCTAGCGGCAAGTATGCATACACGCCAGCCATCTCTTTATGAATATAGCCAGCTTGAATTAAAAGCTTCGCGTTATGCGACGTTTCGTCAGCTGGTACTTCTTTTCGAGTTTTTGTAAATAGTTGTGATGATCTCATGTTTATCCTTGTTCATCTTAAAAAGTAAAAATTATAAAGCAAAATTATAGACGGCCTGTGGCCGGAAGCTTTGGATTTTGACTTTTTAGATCACACATAATCAAGGGTTATTGTACCCTAGAACTTACGTTATGACTACATGCCAGCCTTAAAGACAAAGAGCAGCATAAAAGCCATACCATTTTTGAGCATGTGCAAGATAATAGACGCTGTCAGTGAATTTCGTGTTTCGCGCAAGTAAACAAGCACCATCGATAATGTAAAGGTATCTATGGCAGCAGCCCACAAAAGTGGTGCACCACTACCAAATTGCAGATGAGCCATCGCAAACAAAATACTGGTAATAATGGCGGCTGGGATAAACTTTAGCTTTGTCCTGAGGCCAGTGTATAGAAAACCACGAACTAGGATTTCCTCAGCAATTGGCGGTAATATAACCAGGCTCAAAAAGACAAAAATCATATCTTTTGTCGACTTGGCAGTTTCAAAGCCAATTTCCTGCTTTTGATCTAAGTTAATCTGTGGAACCAGTTTTTGGACTACGAAAAATATGGCTATATAGGCCAAAAAATAGATACCGAAGCCAATCAGTGCATAGAGAGCTTCTTTGGCGTGCGGCTTAACCAGACCAATGGCTTTCATGCTCAGTCGGCGGAGTTTCAAAACCCCGTAAACCGCCAAAACAACAAGTGCTTCGATTAAAAATATCATGAAGAATTGTGCCAAAACTGAGCTTGTGAGCCATGCCTGGGCGGTGCTTGTGCTCCAGCCTTTTGAATTTGTGTAGAGCAGTATTATGACTTCGGTGACAATTTGTGTTGCCAAGTAAATAAAAATTGTCAGAACTACTGCGCTAACAGGTCCCCACATTTTTTTGACAGGTTTAGCTTTTGGCTCTGGTCCCCCCGCCACAATTGAATCGGAGTGATCAGTAATTTCCACTAGAAGAACCGCCTGATATCAACAACTGTAATCACAACAAACAAGATCATGAGCACTACAAAGCCAAGCCCGTGGATCAACTCTTCTTTTTTAGCTGTCAGTGGTTTTCGCCGAATCCGATATAGATAGGTTACGAACAAACGGCCGCCATCCAGTGCGGGAATTGGCAAGATGTTAATAATTGCCAACGTGAGTGATATAACCCCAATAATCATCAGCATAAACTGCAAACCAAGGCTGCTACCGTCCTTAAGAATTACAAACACGCCAACTGGTCCGGAAACCTGTGAGCTGGCTGTTGTGGTGTCACCATGAAACAAACTTGCAACTGCCGTACCGATCCCCTTGTATGTCAAAATACTAAACTGCACAGCCACTCCCGCACCTGTTACTGGTGCAGACCAAGTCGAGCGGCGTAGTTCGTAGTCAGCCGGGCTTACACCCAAATAACCCTTTGGATTATCAGTGTTTTTGCTGGCATTAACTTCATCTGTACTGCGCAGTGTTGTTTTTGCTGTTTTGACTGTGCCATCGTGTACATAGGTGATGGTAACTTCTTGATTGGCCAGCTGACTGGTAATTGGCGGCAAGGAATCTACGTCTTTTACTTCGTGAACCTGGTTATCTGAACCTGTAATGCTCAGTAACTGATCTTGTGACTGCAGATTAATCTTTTCAGCTGGCGATTTTGGTTCGACGTAGCCAATCAAAACCTTCTGTGAGCTTATTTTTGTGTCACTCGGGATTGTAAATTGGTTATCGAATAGTTTTGGCATGCCGATAAGTGCTACCAAAGTAAAAAGCAGCCATGCAACCAGTAAATTCATAACTATTCCAGCCGAAATTATTTTAGTTTTGCCCCACAAACTGGCCGCACCATAACTACCGGGTTCAGTATCTGCATCATGTTCGCCCTTGAGCTTTACAAAACCGCCCAATGGTAGAAGATTAATCGTAAAAAGCGTCTTACTTTTTAATTTTTTCTTAATAATTCTGGGTGGAAAGCCGATTCCAAATTCTTCTACTTCTACATTATTACGTCTCGCGGCAATGGCATGGCCAAGTTCGTGGACAACCACTAAGCCAACAAATAAAATTAGCCCCAAAATTAGCAAAAATAATCCCACTTATTTACCCTCTACCTCTGTTAGTTTTGAATACATATGTTGTTCGTTATTGATCATTCCCTAAATTGTCATTATCTCGGCTTCTTTGTCCTTAGCAAGCTTTTCGACATTGTTTTTGCAGGCTTGCATAGCATCATCGATCTGCTTTTCCAGTCGAGACCAATCGTCTTCACCAAGCTGTTTGTCTTTTTTAGCTTGATCGGCTTGTTTGATAGCGTCATGACGAGCGTTTCGGAGTTTAATCATACAATCTTCTACTTTTATACCTAGTTGTTTGGCGATTTCGGCACGTCTTTCAGTAGTTAGTGGTGGTACTGGCACACGAATTACACGCCCATCATCGGTTGGATTCAGTCCCAATGTTTGATTATCACGGATCGCCTGCGCGATTGCTTGCAGATTATTAGGGTCAAATGGGCTTACTTGTAATAATGTTGCTTCCGGAGCCGTAATCGTCGCGACCTGAATCAGTGGCATTGGTGAACCGTAAGCCTCAACTGTAATGCCATCCAGCATTGCTGGTGTAGCCCGACCTGTTCGAACTTTCTTTAATTCGTCTTGAAAATGTTCGACAGCTTTATCGAATTTACCTTTTACTTCACTGAGTATTTGATTTGAATCCACCAATTATTCTCCTGGTTGCACTTCAATAAATTCAACTTCACGCAGAGTACCACTAGCATCGACAACACCACCAGCGAGTGAAAGTCGTAGGCTGTTGGATCGCTCGGCAATACCTTCTCTTACATCTTCAGGCAGATCCTCATATTTAGTGCATACTACGCGTCTGATCTGATCGTTAAGAAGCGCTCGTTCGTGTTCCGGCGTAAGTCCATCGGTCATATGTTTTCTCTCCTTAGAACTACTTTATTGTAGCATAGAGCGCTTATAAAAATTCGCCTGGTTCGAGAGCTAAATCAAAGAAAGCCGTCGGACGTATTCTTGCACCATACCTTTTGTAAAATTTATGAGCTCGCTCCCGAGAGTAATCAGATGTCCAATTAACTTGCTCAGCTTCCTGATCGCGACACCAATCGTTACCGATATCAAGTAACGTTTGCCCGATGCCTTGACCTTCCATTGACTTGCTGACCATGAAAAAGTCCAGGAAGCCTTTGATTTTCCATCCATGAATAATGATGTTCATTGTTGCCGAACCAACAAGTCGGCCTCCGAGTTGAGCAAGGAATACCTCGCGTTCAGGAGAATCAATAATTCTGCGCAGGAGTGCTTCGCGAGCTGGTTGATTATCATTATGCTCAAACGCTTCAGCCCGTAAATTTCCCATTTCGGCAGCAATTTCAGGGCTGTACTCTGTGAGTGTCCCGATTTCCACCCCAGTGGGTAAAACTAAAGCCATAGCTACTCGCTTACTTCACCGAGAGCCATGCGGCTGAATCGGCGCACCACAATGTTCTCACCAAGTTTTGCATTGTGTTCTTTAACGTATTCACCAACGGTGATGTCTGGATTCTTAACAAATGGTTGTTCGAGCAAGATTTGCTCAGCAAAGTGTTTGTGAACCATGCCACCAGCGATTTGATCGTGCATGTTTTCAGGCTTGCCCTCAGATTTTACTTTATCTTTGAATTCTTTCATTTTTTCGTCGTGAACGTCTTTTGGCACATCTTCTTTCGAGACATATTCAGGAGCTGCTGCCGCAATGTGCATAGCAAGATCTTTAACAAGATCTGTAAAGATTTCATTGCGAGCTACAAAATCGGTTTCGCAGTTTACTTCTACTAAAACACCGATGCGGCCGTCGTGATTGTAAGTGCCGACAAGTCCGGCACGCGCTTCGCGTTCACCACGCTTGTCAGCCTTGGTTAGACCTTTCTTGCGCATGGCTTCCAGTGCTTTATCAAAGTCACCATTAACTTCCTCGAGTGCAGCTTTAGCGTCAGTTAAACCAACGCCTGTTAAATTCTTGAGTCGTTTTACATCTTCAATATTCACACCCATTATTTTTTCTCCTCAACTTTTTCGGCTTTTTCTTCATCTTTATCGGCAGATTTTGTTTGCTGCTTGGACTGTCCGGCTTCGATTGCCTTCTTTACATAGTCTGCAATCAGCTGCAGCGCTTTAATTGCATCGTCGTTGCAAGGAATTGGATATTTTACTGTGCTTGGATCGGCGTTACTATCTGCCAAAGCCACTACTGGTACGCCAAGTTTGGTCGCTTCGCGAACAGCATTAACATCGTGAACCATGTCGAACACGAATACCACACCTGGTTTAGCGGCCATGTCTTTAATGCCACCGTACAAGTGATTCATGTGGTCAATTTCTTCCTGGAATCGCTGTACTTCGAGCTTGTTATATTTAGCCTCAAGTTGGCCAGATTCCATTTTGCTCTCTAGATCTTTCAGGTGTTTGATGCGACCAGAAATAGTCTTTTGGTTAGTCAGCATGCCCCCAACCCATCGCTCTGTTACGAACGGCATCTTGGTATCTGCCGCCAATTTTTGAGCAATCTCGCGAGCTTGGCGCTTGGTGCCAACAATCAGTACTTGTTTGCCCTCAGAAGCTGTTTTTTGGATAAATTCCAGAGCATTTTCGAGCTCAGCAACGGTTTTGGTTAAATCAATAATGTGGCTGCCTTCACGCTTGCTGTGAATGTATTGCGCCATTTTTGGGTGCCAACGACTGGTCTTGTGACCAAAATGCGCGCCAGCTTCTAATAATTGCTTGATGTCTACATCAACTGTAGCCATAGGTTTTGTCCTTCCTCTTCATGTGAGTGCCGCATTGTCCCTACACAGGTTTCAAAACGGAGGATTGTGTCTCACACTGCTTAATTTGTTACCGACTTATCTTAACAGAGGTGTGAGAATTCCGCAACCCCTTATTGACTCTTGGCTAACAGATGTGTATACTGATCTGGTTATGAAAAAGGATTTGCACCCAGATAATTACCGAGTCGTAGTCTTCGAGGACCTCAATGATGGTACTCGTTTTTTGACACGCTCAACAGTTACTGCCGAGGAAACCACTAAGTGGGAAGATGGCAACGAATATCCTTTGGTTAAAGTGCACATTAGCAGTGCTTCTCACCCGTTTTTTACTGGTCAGGAAAAAATGATCGACATTGAAGGTCGCGTTGATAAGTTCAAGGCTCGAGCTGAAGCTGCCGAGAAAGCTCTCGAGGCTCGCAAGGCTGCTGCTAAGAAGAAAACGACGCACAAAGCGCACGTCGAAGCCAAGAAAGCCGAAAAGCAAGAAACTGAATCACCAGCGACAGCTGATAAATAACTTTAGATAACACACGCCACCTCCCTGTTTATTTGGAGGTGGTTTTTATATACTAAAAAGGAACAGTATGGACCAGAAAGAACAAGAATTACGGAAAGAGCTCGAAGATCTGCAAGCTAAATTGCAGGATCCGGCTATTTATAGTGATTCAAGTTACCCTAAACTGGCCAAACGACAAAGCGAGCTGGAGTCTGTTATCGCCCTGTTTGATGAAAAGAATCAGCTCGAAAAAGCTCACCGCGATGCCACCGAACTGGTTAATAGTGATGATGCCGATATGGCAGCGCTTGTTCAAGAAGAACTCCAAAGCACAGAGTCAGCTTTAGCTATTAACGAAGCGCGTCTTACTGAAGCTTTGGTACCGAAAGATCCAAACGATGAACGCGATGCAATTATCGAAATTCGTGCGGCCGCCGGTGGTGATGAAGCCAGTTTATTTGCTGGCGATTTATTCCGTATGTACACGCGCTGGGCTGAAGCGCACAATTTTAAAGTTGAGCTTATTGACCATAATGCCAATGAAGTAGGCGGCTATAAAGAAGTGATCTTTGCCGTTCGTGGAGCTGAAGCGTATAAGAATTTAAAGTTCGAAGCCGGTGTACACCGCGTGCAGCGTGTTCCGACGACCGAATCTCAAGGCCGCATTCACACCAGCACAGTCACTGTAGCCGTATTACCCGAAGCCGAGGAAAGTGATGTTGAAATCAACCAAGCTGACCTTCGAATTGACGTGTATCGATCGAGTGGTCATGGCGGCCAAAGTGTGAACACAACTGACTCTGCTGTGCGAATAACTCATTTACCCACCGGCATTGTCGTGACCTGCCAGGACGAAAAATCGCAGATCAAAAATAAAGAGAAAGCGATGGGCGTTTTAAGATCTCGGTTACTGCAAAATAAGATAGAGCAGGAGCAAAAACAGCTTTCTGATGCACGTAAACAATTAATTGGTTCAGGCGACCGAAGCGAAAAAATTCGGACCTATAATTTCCCGCAAGATCGCATCACTGACCATCGAATTGGCTATTCTCGCAGTAACATTCCGGGGGCGTTGGACGGCAATATCGACGACTTAATTGAGCAATTACAGAACTATGAGCGCCAACTCATCAATGAAAATAAGTGATTGGCTGACCCAATCTAAGCACAAATTAGGTCACGCTGGGATTGAAACTGCTGAGCTTGACTGCCTCGTTTTACTGCAGGACGTTTTAGGTCAAGAAAAAGCTTTTATTTTAACTCACCTCGAAAATGTGTTGACTAAAAAACAACTCCTCATTTTGAATGAGCGTTTGGGTCGAAGAATCAAACACGAGCCACTCGCCTATATTCGCGGTTATGTAGAGTTTTACGGTCGAAATTTTATAGTCGATAAGAATGTTCTTGTTCCACGCCCTGAAACAGAGACAATGATCGAAGAATTGAAACTGCTCGCTTCAAAATCTGAACAGCTCGTTTTGACTGATGTTGGCTGTGGCTCAGGCGCAATTGGCATAACCGCTAAACTGGAAATTCCAGACTCAAAAGTCTATTTGACAGACATTGATAAAAATTGTTTGGGGATTTCTGAAAGAAATAGTCGGGTCTTAAAAACAACAGTTGTTTTTGAACATGGTGATTTGCTGGCACCACTTGCTGACAAAAAGCTCGACATCGTACTGGCTAACTTGCCGTACGTGCCCAATGACTACACTATCAATGAAGCTGCACGCAAGGAACCGCCTGTCGCACTATTTGGTGGCGATGATGGTCTCGACTTATACCGTCAATTATTTGAACAAATAAGTGCACTCCCGCGCAAACCAGGCCATGTGCTGACCGAATCATTACCCATGCAGCACAAGGCCCTGAACAAAATCGCAAAACAAGCGAGCTACAAGCTGCTTAGAACCAACAATTTTATCTCTGTTTTCGTGCTTACCTAGCTTTGGGGTGCTACACCAAGTGTTACTGGTATCGTGATAGTTTTGCCATCACGAATGACAGTCAGTGTAACTTTGTCGCCAGAGCTATATTGGCCGAGCACTGAAGTGAGATTATTAGTCTCATTAATATCTTTGTTATCTACCTTGGTGATGATGTCACCTGATTGCAAACCGGCTGTGGCTGCTGGTGAGTTAGGAAGCACCGGTGCTTGATCGCCATTACCTGGTGCTAGGTAAGCTCCGCGCTTCGTACTTAAATTTTGTTGTGCAGCGTAGTCATCGGTTAGGGAGACGTAGCGTACGCCAAGATATGGTCGCTCGAGTTTTCCCTTTTCAAGCACACTCTTAATGAGCCCTTGAACATCATTGATTGGAATAGCAAAACCAATATTTGTAGCCCCATCACCGGCAACTGCTGTGTTGATGCCAATAACCTCACTATTTGAGTTCACAAGTGGACCACCCGAATTACCTTGGTTAATGGCAGCATCAGTCTGAAATAGATCGTTTAAATTCTCGGGTGTTTCGCCATTACCACCTCCAGCCTGTACACTTCGGCCAAAGCCCGAAATAATACCCGACGTAACAGTGTTTTGGAACTGACCAAGTGCATTACCGATGGCTACAACCATGTCACCAACCTGAACTTTACTTGAATCACCCAATTTTACTGGAGTTAGCTTTTTGCCTTTGCTGTCCTTGATACGCAAAAATGCAACGTCCAGCGGATCTGAGTCACTTGTGCGACCAATTACATCAACATTATCAAGTGTCGTCCCATCGGATAGCGTTACGCTCACGGTCGTTGCACCGCTCGGCACCACATGTCGATTGGTCAAGATATCACCTTTATCACTGATAATAAAACCTGTACCTGCACTTTGTTCTTGGGTATTGCGTATGTTGCCAAAATAATCAGCTTGTGGTGCTTGGCTTGTTACATTTATTGAGACCACGCTCGGGTTCAGATCTTTGGCAATCGTGCTGATCAGCTGACTTTCACTGGCCACAACTTGTTTAGCCTGCGCATTACTAGCATTTGTATTGGTGTTGTTGTGACTGACTCGGCTGCCTATAAAGCCACCGAAGAAGCCAACAATTAAACTAGCGCCTAGAGTGACAAGCATGCCAGTACTTAAACTGGATGCCATCTTATTACTTTTAGCCTTTTTATTACTTTTCGGCGCTGAAACTGGCGCTTCCTTGGTTGAAGCGGGTTCGTTATTCATCTTCCCTCCTAAATCAAAAACTATTTAAATCTAAATAGCCTTGTCGCCCCAGTCCGAAAAGACTAATACTACTATTATAATCGCAATCATAATGAATATAAACTGGCGTCTCAGCAAAACTGAGAGTCTATCAGTTCTATCTAAGTAATAGATTGTCGCCAAGCCAA
This sequence comes from uncultured Candidatus Saccharibacteria bacterium, assembly GCA_964590205.1. Taxonomy (GTDB): domain Bacteria; phylum Patescibacteriota; class Saccharimonadia; order Saccharimonadales; family JAGQNJ01; genus CAZPVO01. The sequence goes on from CAZPVO010000003.1 coordinate 94,147, forward strand.
AACCAAGTACTGTCAGTAGCAATGTTGGCTGAGCTACAAAACCATAAAACAGCAACCAGTGCCCCAAGATCCACACTAGCGAGGCGCCAAAATAGGCCCACACATCTGTCAGAAACCGGGTGTACGGTTCATCAAAACTGGTAAAGAAGTGCCTTGCACAAGCGTAACAAACCACCCAAGTCGCAATAATTAACGAGTACAGCGGCGCATCTGGCCATGCCCAGAATATCGCCATCAGCCCAAAAATCTGGGCAACGAGTGCCTGAATTGATATGCCAAACAGCGTGGCGCTTGGCTTAATAAGCAGTAGCCACAATGCATAAACAGTAGCCCAAATCGCTTGCACAAGCTGACTATCGGTATGAACCATAAAGACGATAACTGCTAAGCCAACGACAATATCAACACCGTTAGCCCGAATATTAGCCAACCAGTGGCGTGGCCGGACTGCAAACATTCGCCATTTACTCAAAAGTAGCACCGCAATCGCCAGTTCAGCAAAATTTATGCGTACCAAAATAAAGATCACCACCGGTAGCAAAATTGTTAGGGCGATATGAATGAAGTGAGAAAATCCGCTTGCTGGACGAATTCTAGTTTTCAGACGTTCCATTTTGTCCCACTATTATAACAAAGTCGGCGTCTTCTGGGTTAATCCCATCTGGCAGTTTAGAAGTTGCAGAGGTTTTAAAACGCAGTTCTAGATAGTGTTTGGTATATTTTTTGGCGCCGCCGCGCATATCAACCAACACATTATTAGTGTAATCCTTGATTGGAGCATCTTCTACTTTAGTGACGTTGTAGCCATATGATTTCAGTTCATTAGCTCTAGCAGTCGCTAGCCCTGAGCGAGTTGTCCCATTTATCACAATAATCTTTGGGTCTTCTTTCTTTATGAAACCGTCTTTGAGCGTATTCCGAACAAAGCTTTGGATGTCAGCATAGGCATACGTGCCGGCTTTTGGCACGACAACTGATTGACCACCAATATTTCCGGTCGTTACTAGCTCTTGTGGTGGATCTGCTAATCCAGCCGACTTAATCTGACTACTGTTAATCTGCTTACCAAGATTATAAAGCTGCATGATTTCATTAATATTAAAGTTTGTGGCGATGTGATTACCAAAAGTGTCCATCAGCTGCGAAACTTTTATCGGGTTGCCGAAGGTTCCAAGCGTAAAGACCTTGTCTTTGAGAGCCACGGCTACTTCACGCTGCCGTTGGTTACGATCAAAGTCACCTCTTGGGCTGCCATATCTCGATTGAGCATAAAGCAAAGCCTGTTTACCGTTCATGTGTTGAGGGCCAACCTTGGCAATCAACGGATTACCATGATTTTCATTAGCCAGCACCGTGTCATACACCTGTTGTTGCACATTTATATCAACGCCGCCGACTGTGTCGATTGCTTCACGAAAACCAACAAAATCAACAATCGCATAATAATTGATTGGCACACCAGCCACTTCGGTCACTTTTTTCTGAATGGCCGCAAAACCGGCCTTTTCGGCATCGGCATTTGTTTTTCCTTTAGCCAGTGCACTATCTTTGGCATTAGCAAAGACGGCATTAATTTTTGAAGATCCTCCACCGTCGTTTTTAACCCATAAATCTCTTGGAATACTAACAAGTCCGGCTTCTTTATTAATTGGATCGATGCTGGCGATCAGGATTGTATCAGTTAAATCAGCACCATCATGCCCAGCGCCACCTCGCGCTAAAAGTAGCACATTAATGCGGCCATCACCCTCACCTTTTAGTTTTGAAGGATCGATGTCATCGCTCAGCGCAGCGGCACTTCCACCACCTGCGAACACCTGTCGAGCTTTTAGATATCCTTTGCCAAAGAAGTAACCGGCCAATAAGACACTTATTATAAGTAAGATGCTGAAGGTCTTTAAAACTACTTTGAGACCAAGGCGTTTTTTCTTTGGCTTTTCTTGAACGTCGTCAGATAAATCGATGTCTTCTCCTTTTTTATAAGATGGTTTTCGGCCAATGGCACTGCCGTCAGGCACAATGTTGCCCCCAGTCTTCCTGGGATGAAAGCCTTCTGGTTGGCTTTTAAAATCATCGAGGTTTTTTTGGCTGGTACTCAACGACCGACTGCGGCGCAAATTTGAACCATCTTGGTTAAGCGAATCGCTTGAACTCGATGGGTTAACAAAACCGTCAATAAATTTTGGTTTCTGCCTTGAGTGTTTTGGTCGACGATAATTATCCATAAGTAATTAGACTCTTAGTATAGCGGTTTATAGCCCCATAAAAAAGGTTCTTTTGCTTAGAATTTCTCAGGAATTAGAGTTTTGAATCATCTCAAAAAAGAGTATAGTCAGAGTCTGAATATGAGCAGTGAGAACAGTAAAATCCCAGCGTCTCAACCGGTTGAGCAACCAGAACCACCCGTAAAGCATAATTACGAAGGTTTATGGAGTATTATAGGCACGATTGTTTTACTCGTGGCGGCACCAATTATTGCTGTTATTCTCACTTTGTTCGTCTTTCAATCTTATGAAGTGGACGGCCCAAGTATGCAAAACACTCTGTATAACCAGGATCGCTTAATTGTTTATAAGCTGCCGCGAACAGTTATGCGAGTCACTCATCATCCATTTATTCCCAAACGCGGCGAAATTGTCATATTTAATAAGTCGGATCTTGGTAGTGAGCCTGGTCAAAGTGGTTCAAAGCAACTTATTAAAAGAGTAATTGGTCTGCCAGGCGAACGAGTCGTCGTGAAAGACGGTAAAGTTCTAGTGTATAACCAAGAGCATCCTAACGGATTTGATCCTGACGCTGGCCAAGCCTGGGCCAATACTGCCAATATTGCCATCACTAACGGAGAAGTTGATACTGTTGTACCTGAGGGCAATGTCTTTGTCATGGGCGACAACCGCACGAACTCTTTGGATTCACGCTTTTTTGGGCCTGTTCCATCAAACGATTTGGTTGGCGAATTAGTATTTCGACTTTGGCCGAATACCAAAGAATTCTAACTTAGTAGCTGATCGATTATTTTGGCGAGTTCTTTATCGCTGACAAAGTGAATTTCGAGGCGACCGCCTTTGGCAGTACGCTTAATGGTGACTGGCGCCTTGATCTTATCGCTTAAACTTTGGGTTTGCGGCGTGGTTTTGGCCATTTTAGAACGGACGGCTTTAGTGGTTGTGGCTCCCTGTTTGGTTGACACCACAAACTGTTCGGCCTGGCGTACCGACCAACCATATTTTTCTATAGAGTCCAAAAGCTCGGTTTGCTTTTCAGGTAAATCTTTCAGCGCTAAGATTGCTCGAGCATGCCCCTCGCTAATCTTTTGTTCCCGTAAAGCTTGCTTAGCAGGTTCAGGCAGTTGCAGCAAACGAACGATATTATTAACAGTGGTCGTTGCTTTGCTTAAACGCTTAGCGATGTCACCGTAACTCATACTAAACTGATCATGCAAGCGCTCGATTGATTGAGCTTGCTCCAGCGGTGAAAGATCGACACGTTGGACGTTTTCAACCAAGGCGATCTCGAGTTGTTCCAGTTCCTCTGTCGAGCGCACAATGACTGGCACATGTTTATGCCCCGCCAGCTGTGCGGCACGCCACCGACGTTCACCTGCAATAATCTCGTAACTGCCGCCTCGTTTTGTGACTACTAATGGCTGAACAATGCCGTAATTTTTTATCGACTCCGATAATTCACTGAGCGCTTGCTCATCGAAGTGTTTTCGTGGCTGATCTGGATTCGGCCTAACTTGATCTACTGGCAGTTGTTGTACTCGTTCACCCTGCTCAGTTAAGAGTGAGGCATCTAAATCCTGCGGGATTAAGGCATCGAACCCTTTGCCCAACCCCTTATTGGCTGCTTTGGTAGCCATATTTTATCCTTCTCCCACCCGTTTACTTACTTCTTTAGCTAGTTGCTTATAAGCACGTGCGCCTTTTGACCACTTGTCATGCTCGGCAATACTTTTGCCAAAACTGGGCGCTTCCGCCAAACGAATATTACGAGGTACTACTGTTTCAAACAGCTTATTGTCGAAGTGTTTCTTCAGTTCGTTATAAACATTATCAGACAACGTTGTGCGACTATCGAACATCGTGACCACAACACCCAGTAACTCTAGCCCAGGATTCAAACCACCTCTGACACGTTGCACTACATCAAGTAGTTGGCTAAGTCCTTCGAGTGCATAATATTCAGCCTGAACAGGAATCAGCACCCAGTTCGCCGCTGTTAAAGCATTAATACTCAGGAGCCCAAGAGATGGCGGACAATCAATGAGCACTATGTCATAAGAAAGCCCAGTTAATACCTGTTTGAGTTTACTCTCACGGTGTTGAGCTGATACCAGTTCAACTTCGGCAGCCGCAAGTGTGGCGTTGGCTGGAATGATATGAAGATTTTCATCAATTTCTAACACCGCTTTGGGCCTCTCAACACCGTTAACTAATAAATCATACGTTGTAACTTCTTGCTGGGCTTTCGGAATGCCGAACCCGCTTGTGGCATTACCTTGGGGATCAAGATCAACAACCAACACATTTTTGCCCTGCCTTTGTAGATAAGCCGCCAAATTAATAGCACTGGTAGTTTTCCCTACCCCACCTTTTTGATTTAGTATGGCAATTGTTTGTGTCACGCTTCCCTCTTCGCTTTTCTAAACATAAGCTTAGCACTTCCCTACTTTCACGGCAACGTGAAATATACATGTTCAACTAGCATTATATGGCTCCTAATCGTACTAGCATTATCCGGCTACCAAGTTTTCCCCTCTTGTATCCTTACTGCCCACATGTGAAGATTACTTTTTTGATTATTTTACGACACGAATAAAGTCCCTGTATTGGCCCATAGGTATGTCTGGATTTCTCGACTGAATAGATATAGTTGTTGTGAGAATAAGGCGACCTTGGGTGCGAGGACTGATCGACGAGTAAAAGTTGCCAGTGGCAAGTTTTACAAGGAGTTCCGCAGCAAGCCTTATTACAACAGCAACTACCTCTAGGAATGAGAGTATCCAGGAGCTTTGGTTACTTTGGCGGCCCAGAGTAACCTCTGTTCTATTGTTGAACTTGGTAGTTCATGATCACATCTGTTGAGGCTGGTGTTTCAAAGTAGATCGTGAAGTCTTTATCAGTGCTATCGACACGGTAGCGAGGCGCAAACGTATCCTTAGGCGTTAGTATGACAACTGGTTCACTACCCAGGTCGTATGGTTTCACGAAGGTAAACTTGAGCTGCGTCTGACCAGCTGGGATTGTCAGCGTTCCCCTAGTATCGGTATTGCCAAGCAAATGTCCCTGGATGGTAATGTTGCCGGCGAAGGTGGCGTTACCAGTAACTGTTAGTTGAGCTATTGTGGCCGCTCCAGTCACAGTCAGGTTGTGTACTGTCGCAGTACCTGAGACATTAAGGCTCGCGAAGTTGGTGTTGCCTTGGTTATTCTCAAGCGCACTCACACGTTGGCTCAAATCACTTATCTGTCCAGTAAGGTTACTAACACTGTTATTTGAAGTTGTTTGCCCCTGCTGTAAGCCAGTTATTTGCAGGTCTTGCGTCTGAGCGGCACCAACCAGATAAGGGATGATTGCCTGGTAGTTGGCGACATAGTAGCCGTTACTGTCTTGGGAAACAGCTTGAGGGAGTATTTGCATAAGCTCTTGGGCGATGAAGCCTTCTTGGTTCTTCTGTGTTGGATCATCATTCCAGGTAAAGTTCACACCTCGAAGCTGCTTAATAACATCGAGGCCATTGGCGATAGTTACTACATTACCCTTGAGCCGAGCGTCAGATGAACAGGCGAACTGAGTACCGGCGCCTGGGCTAATAGTACAAGTCTCGGCACCGGCGTTATTAAATTGCGCTACAGCACTACCACTGGTAGCTGCATTGGTAAAGGCAAAGACATTTGAAGCATTAACACCCAAGGTAACATTGCCGTTATTAGCAGCATTTCGCCAGGCGATGTTGTTATTATTTTGAAGTCGCACTGCGCCTGCATCAGCACGACTACTCCCTACCCCTAAGTATACCCCTGCGACCCACGCCCCGCCAGTTGAGGAAATGCCGCTAGCATTTGTCGTAATATTTCCGGCACTACTGATAGAAAAGTCAGTACCGACCGCAAAGGCATCATCGGTTTTAAGAGTATCAGCTGCACTGCGATATAGGTTGGTATCTCGTGATGAACCAAATGCCAGACCAGCAGCGGCACTTGTATTATCTGCGTCACTACCAACCCAAAGAGTTTGAGTCCGAGCCGTGCCAATTGCAATACCATAGTTTGTTCCGCTACCACTGTTAGACGCTCCAACCTTTATTCCATAATTAGTCGCGCCTGAGGTTAGGCCATCAATGTTAATGCCGTAGTTGTTGGTAACCACGGGTGCGCCATCAATAGTAGGGGCGTCGAGCTGAATACCATATATGTTAGACACTGTCAGACCCGAGCATAAGCCACTACATCCACCACTACCGCTGAGAGAAACTGTATTATGGAAGCCATACATATTGGTTGTGGTGCTACCACTTATACCGAGGTTAGATACATTATTGCTAAATCCTGTATATGAAGCCATCGTGCCACTGCCCCCAATACTGCCTCCGACACCATAGCCATAGGCGTTGTCGGCAGTGGTAAGTGACATTGCAGCATAATAATTATAAGCGTTGCTTGTGCCCGCACCAGCATTGTCAGCTGAAACGTTCGAATAGACACCATACGTATTTGCGGTGCCACCAGTAGCACCTGTACGCGTAACATTTATCACTTGACCAAACGTTGTATCTGTACCGCTTGTCGTTACACCAGTATTGTTTACAGTAGTCACTTGTCCTTGCAGCGATCCGGCAGTAGCACTTGCACTACTCTGAGTCACGTTCAACGGTGCTAAGCCAGACTTATTACCATCACCTCCAAAAGATGAACTACCTTGCGCTGATAGACCTTGTCCAAACGATGCAGCACCCTGCACACTCAGATCACCGGCATCAGTAATGGTACCTTCGGTATAAAGTTGAGAGGCAGCAATACCACCGGCCGATAGCTGTTGGATATATGCTCCCCCCATATCGTAGATGCGCAAGTTACCATTTGCGTTCATATACGCATAGCGTCCAGCAACTTGTATGGTCTGAATAGCATTGCCGACGTTTGCGTTTGAAAGCACCGAAAAGGCATTGCTCGGTACGGTAACATCATAAACCGAGAAGCTTGTAGCAGCCGTGTTGCCGCCAAGATAGGCATAGTTACCTTGGACCCATATGGCCTGGTTTGTTGCACTACCGGTTGTGACGCTCTTAGTTAAGGTTGGCGCTGTCGGGTCACTAACATTTATAATTTCGAATTTACCACTGCTCTCACCAAGGTACGCATAGCTTCCTTTTACGAATATTGCATTCACGGCTGCGCCGATACCAGTGCCGGTTGTGCCATTGGTACCTGAAGAATTGATGAACCCGGTCGTAGTAACAGAGTAAGGATTAGAGATATCTGCGATGTATAGGTTAGTAGTTGTAGAGGTGTAATATATATATTTACCTTGGCCAAATATTTCACCATTACCGGATGCTACAGGTGTCCAGGTGCTCGTAACAGATGGAGATATTGGATTCGAAACATCCATTATTCTTACAACGCCACTACCCGTACTTATATAGGCATAGTGCCCTTGAACCCATATGCCGTTTGATGTTGCACCCCCATGAGCCGTTGTCGATACAATACTTGGCGACTTCGGATTACTAATATCAATGATCTGTAGGCTTGTAGAGGTGGCTACATAGGCATACTTACCTACCACTTGAATCGATGTGGCAGTCCCAGTTAGCGCAGTAGAACCCAAATTAACCGGATTAGCTGGGTCAGAAATATCTTGTGGGACCAAAAAGGCACTCGTTATCGAATAGGCATAATTACCTTGAACCCATGTATCAATAGTACTCGCGAATGCAACCGAACCAATTTGCTGCGGGGCTGCCGCAAAGCTATTCTTAAATGTTGCGCCAGTACTGACATGCAGATCACCATCAATATTCACATTTCTATCGAAGTTTGCGCTACCTTGCACATCAAGTGACCCAACAATATGCGTGTTGCCGGCGGTAAGACTGCCTCCAATACTGCCGGAAGGATCAGAACCCGAAGCATCCGACAAAGCTTGATTGCTCAGGCCAACCAGATCAAGCGAACCACCAACCAGTACACGGGCTGTGCTCGCGTAATAAATATTACTATATACAGTGCCCGATGATGCGTTAGCAGACGCACCGCCAAGACTATAGATATAGCCGTTGTCGGCTACACTTGCCTGACCAAGCAATGACTGAGGTAATGTATAGCTGGACGTCTGGAAAGTTCCCAGGGTTCCATCACCGTTAAGTTTGGCGTAGTAGATAGTGTTATTTGTGTTAGTTGAACCAGTGGTACTACCGCCAATAACATATACATACCCATTAACAAAGGCGCCCGAATGGTACTGACGGTTAGCAGGAAGTGTTGGTGTGCTTAGGGTTTGGACGTTACTGTTAGCACCAGTTAATGGATCAAGTGTCGTAGTAATAATGGTATTGTTTGCCCCACCACCAATAATGTAGGCCGTGTTATTGGCTACAACTACTGTGGCATTAGCGCGTCCGCCAACTGTCGTACCAGTATTCCACGCCGTAGCACTTGAACCATTGCCACCAAGACTACCGTCAGAGTTAACCTTTGCGTAAAATAGGGCACCGGCACCTCCCGATGCAGAATAAATATAGCCATTAGCCGTAAAGACAACATGGCCAGACTTGGCAGTCAAACCACTAGTGTTGCCGCTTTGCCAGGCACCTGTCGAACCATCAGAGTTAATTTTTGCATAATAAACAGTCGTTTGGTTCGATCCGTTATTTGCAGCATGACCACTGACGACATACATAAAACCGTTAACCACAACTGGATTGCCGAACTCTCCTCGCGCTGCTGGCAGTGACTGGGAAGCAGTTGTCCATGAGCCAGTTGAGCCATCAGCATTAATTTTTGCATAGTACACAGCGGTTGTTGCGGCTGAGCCATTAGCAGTTGCAGTGAATCCGCCTACTGAATAGACATAGCCATTGTAGACAACTGAGCCATTACCATAAACGCTGGCTGGCAAGCTGTTGTTGTTCTTTTCCCATGGGCCAGTTTCACCGGTATTCTGGTTATTGAGTGTAATATGGTTCTGGAAAGCACCTACTTGTAGGTTTTGAGCGGGAGCTGTGTACGTAAGCCCTGTCGCTCCTGAGACAATCGTTACCCCATCAACAAAAATGTTTCGAGCAGTAGCGTCGCTTTGCTTAATATATGCACCTGCTACCGTCGTACCATTAGCGCCAGCAACAAGAGTAGAACATGTGAACAGCGTCCAGGTTGTGTTAAGGGTTTGGCCGGTAAGACAGTTAATGTCAGATCCATTGCTAGTGAGGCCTATCTGTGCCGTTGTCATGCTGCCGCTGTCGACACGAGCATAGAAGCTTACGCTGTAGGTGCCACCGGCTGGAAAGGCCAGGTTAAAGGTGGCTCCATCGTTGGCTGCTGCGGTGGTGGCAATCTTAAGAGATCGACTCCCGAAGTTGGATAAGCTGTCGTCATCGGTAATGGTAGCGCTACCCTTGGCGGTAACAAGTGAAGTATTTTGTTCAAAGTTCGGGTTTCCAAACAGGTTCAGGCCACTCGTCAGCGTATTTATCTTCAAGATGTCTGCTCCAGAAGCATTATCTACCCTGAAAGCTGAAGTTGAATTTGCAGCGTTTTGGAACAAGGCCGAACCGTTATTGCCGCTGATGGTCACTACCGTACTCTGGGCGTTCTGCGTACTACCAGTAGAGCCAGCCGCTGCAATCTTAATATTCACATCGCCACCATTACCGGTACCCGTGCCAACCCCGCCATTTAGATTCAGTGCACCGCCAGTTGTATTAGAAAGACCACTGGCTGCATTGCCTCCTTGTACGCTAAGCGCTGCAGCTGTAACGCCTGCACTCGAACTGCCAGTTGCATTTAGCGTAAAGGCAGCTGGTGTTGCTGATGTAACACCGTTACCAAAGTAACCCGATGTTGCAGTACTGGAAGCAGCTTGTCCTAGCTGGACAACTAACTGGTTAGCAGCTGTCGAGGCTGCTGATGCACCGAGTACTACGGTGTCGCTAAAGGCAGACGAAGCACTACCCCCCAAAATAACGTTTCTATTTACCGTACCACTGGCTGCCGCACTGGACCCGAGGATGACGCAGGTTGCACAGTTGCCACCACTAGCACTTGTGCCAATAATGACGTTACCCGCCGAAGAACTGCCGGTTGCGCTAGTACCAATTACGACTGCGTTGCCACTTGGTGAAGTGGCACTATTTCCAATTACTACAGTGTTGTTACCGGCTGCTGTGGCGCCTGAACCAAAGCGTTCACTGCTACTACCTGCACCAGGACAGCTTAGGCTTCCATTAGTTCCACTAATCGTACAAGCTGTTGCCAAACTGTTTACCGAGGTGCCTGATGTACCTGCCGCAGAGTATTGAAAGATAATGTTACCACCCGCAACATTACCTGTACTCTGGCCACCGGCCAATATTAAGTCACCTCCTGCTGTGTTGCTTGTACCAGTTGTTGAGCTACCGGCTTGCAACTGAATAGCAGTACCTGCTCTACCGGCAGTGTTACTACCTTCGCCTGTAAGCGTAAACGAAGATGGATTAAGTGCACCAGCTGTTGCCAGACCAAAGTACGCAGTATTACTGGTATCAAAAACCAGCCGGGTTATATTATTTGTTTTAATTGCCAGCGTATTGTTATCGAGCGTACCGAGTACTCCCGGCGTACTTGCCCCAAGCGTATTGCCACCTTGCGCCCAGTAAGTACCACTTGCCTGGTAGCCTGAGCAGACCGAACCAGTCGTACAAATTGTGCCGCTTTCATCTGGTAGCGTAAATGTTCTGCTTGCCGTAAAAGTATTGGCACCGAGTATCGATCCAATAAAGCCATTGCCAGCTGTACTATCGTGAAAAGCCAAAATCCCTTTAATTGGTGTCGTATCGTTGCCAAGTGCTACACCAGGTACTATCCCGCTCGTAACAATAGTGAGAAGAGAAGCTCCATCAGACCGTTTAACAGCAAACGCTGAAGCAGAGTCGACACTGTTTTGGAAAGTGGTCGCACCGCCAACTGCAATGGTTGCTTGGGTTACATTGTTAGTTTCAAACTTGAAGTTGTTGCTGTCGTTAGTACCAAGAATTACATCTGAACCGAAGCTATTACCGTTATTAAGAATGTCGCCTGTCCCACCAATTCCGGCACAGTTACCACTGGTCAAACAAACCGTACCCGAAGCATTTGGCAAAGAAATAGCATACGTGCTTGAGCCTGGGTTAGATGCCGATAGACTAATCGAACCTGAGCCGCCTGAGTTATAGAATGTTAAGCTGCCGGTTGCACCTGAGGCTCGTCCAAAATAGAAGTTTCCACTTGCCGTAACACCAGAGACTGCATTGCCGCTACTGTCTTGGAATTGCAACAAATCAGCCGTCTGGCTTGATTTAGCTTTTATAAGACCAGTGATGCTGCCAGTGGCAGAGCTTTGAACTGCAAAGTTTGCATTGCTCTGAACAGTTGTCGAGTTATTAATGTAATTACCAGAGCCGCTCGACGATGCAAAACCACAATTGGTTGAGTTTTGTATACAAATTGTGCCGCTTTCGTCAGGCAGATTAATTGTTCGTGCACCGGTTGCAGCTACCACGCTTAGCGTTGTCGTATTAGAGTTTGAGCTATTATTGAAAACAAGCGTACCAGAGCTAGAAGATGCTTGGCCAAGTAAAACTGAGCCATTAGAGGTATTGGCAGTCAGAATGTTATCACCGAGCGACGTGAGGATCCTGAAGCCGGCCGATGAGTTAGTGCTATTCTGGAAGGTTGTAGCTCCCCCATTTGCGATGGTGACTTGTGTATTATTCCCTGTAATAAATTGTAGACTGTTTGCATCTGTTGTTCCGAGCTTGGCAGTTGCACTAAACGCATTTCCATTTTGAGTAAAGTAATTGCCGCTTGCTTGGTAGCCACTACAAACTGAACCAGTTGTACAAACAGTTCCATTTTCGGCAGGTAGTGTAATCGTATATGCAGTCGGCCCTGGATTTGCAGCATTGAGGGTTATTGAGCCAGCACCCGCGGCATTGTATAACAACAAACTACCCGATGTAGAACTTGCAGTACCTAATACTGCAGTGCCCGTTGGCACTGTCAACGTACTACCAACTATAAAGTTGCCATCTGTTTTTAGCGTGGCTGCTGCTGAACGATATAAGTTTGTATCACGAGAAAGTCCGAATCCTATGCCAGCCGCAGCCGTCGTATTATCAGCATCACTCGAGAGCCAAAGGGTCTGAGTATCAGCAGTACCGACTGCTATACCGTAGTCGACCGTTCCAGCCGTTTGCGGCTGTACATTAATACCAAAGTTAGTGCCAATGGTGCCGCCGCCACTATTAACTGCAGATAATACGAGTTGACCAGCGGCATTGGTGATCGTACCTGATGAGGTATTACTAACAAGTGTGCCAAGACCTATTGCGCTTGTTACAGTACCACTAGCATTGTTATCACTCAGAGCAAGCATTCCAAATTCAGAAGTAACAGAGCCAGCGCCGTTATTTCTTGCCCAACCTGACGTACCAATAACTGTACTGACCGCCCCCGTCGTGCTCACATTAGTTGTTCCAGCAGTTGAGGTATATACCCCTGAGTAGTTGATTCCTGATCCGGTCAAACCTAAACTACCATCCAAAGCTGTCGAAAAAACCGTCGAATCAGAAGGAGGGCTTAGCGTAATCCAATCTTGGATACCTGTTACCGCACCACTAGTATTTGAATAGCTTTCCTTGGTTTGCACCAACACATTAGGACTAATAGAGGCATTGCCACCGACTGCAAGCTGACTGCCAACCGTAAGGTCATTATTAACATTTACATCACCCGATGAAGTCACAGTCAGTCTTGTGATGTTATGAGTCTCGAAATTTAAATCATAGTTATCGTTTGTACCGATAGTAATAGCTGAGCCAAAAGCGTTACCACCATTGTTGATGTCACCGCTACCGCCACTACCATTACAGTTATTGGCGGTTGTGCAAATATCATACGTACCAGAACCTGCTGCCGTCGCAAATTTGTATGTTGTTGTTCCACCTGCCCCATCAGCTAACTTAAAGTAAATGTTTCCGTCTGTTCCAGTGAGACCACCTATTCCACTGCCCGCCGTACCAGCCTGGAACGTAATATTGCCCCCAGCACCATTGGTTGAGCCATTTGGTGCGTCACCGCCATTCCCGGCCTGCAAGCTGATAGACGAACCCGCACCACCGATTTGCCCGGTTCCTCCAACTGTATTGCCACCTTTAGCCCCCAGTACATTAAGAACTGGATCGGCATCTGTCCCGTCAGATCCCGAGTCATTTGGTGATGAACTATTAACTGTAAGCGTTGCTGAAGGAGTCCCCGCACCAATAATTACCCTTTTATCAGTTGTATCGACAGTCAGAACATTAGACCCAGCAGTATTTTTAACCTGAAAGGCTGTACTACTATTGGTTGTTGGCGCCAATGTGAAGCGGTCAGTTATGATATCTCGAACATACTCGGTGCCGTAATAGGCTGTTGGCGAACCGATATTAGAACCAGTTACGGTGTCAGAAGCCGAACCAAGGTTAGCAAAGCGTAGTCTTTGGTTGGATGCATCGTAGTAAGCCAACTGGGCGTAACCATCAGGGCCTATTGCAGCAGAAACATACTGACCAACATTCGCCGAACTGTCGACTGTTGAAATAGTTGGGTTGGCACAGGTTTTGTCATCACAAGAAGCAAATTTTAGAGTGTTAGGAGTAGTATCATAATATGCGATTTGTGGCACACCTTTGGCATTCAGCACAATACTTGTGGCTTGAGCATCGGAAGTGTTATCAACCGTTTGGGTCGTCTTGGATGAGCAAGCCGCATTAAGACAGTTAATGTAGGTTAGGCGGCCTACGCCAGAACTCTGATAAGCAATGTGTGCCAAGTTGGCGTTATCAAGAACAATTGTGTTCCAGTCGCCAGACCCGCTCGCCGCATCAACCGTAGTTGTATTGCTTGTGGTACAGTTAGCATTCGTACATTGTACATACTGAAGCCCTCCTGGTTGCAAATGATAGGTTAGTCTTGCTGTATTATCAGAAGCTAAAGCTATCCCTGGTGCACCTGTATTATTACCACCGCTATTATTAATAACGGTAGAAACCGACGTGGAACAATCAGTTGCTGTACATCGAACAAACGTAAATGAAGTGTTTGCGCCGTTAAATAGAAACATCCGTGCCATTCCATCCGTGCCAACGGCAATTCTTGCCGAACGTTGAGTTAGATTATTTGCCCCGCTCATAACTACTACTGGTGTAGTAGTAGTGCTACAGTCGGAATTACAACGTAAAAACTTAAACTGATCATTCAGCGAATCGTAGTAAACAATGTGGATGTTATTGCTACTATCAAGTGCTGCTGAGGCATGCGAACCAATACTGCCTGTCGATTGAAGTGTCCGTTGTGTAATACTTGAACAAAGTGTGTCGTTACACTTGGTAAAGCCAAGATCTGCCGCTGTCGGTTTGAAGCTTATAATCCTGGCCAAGCCACTACTGTCAAGCAATATTGTGTCGTGCTGACCGTCACGAACTGCAGATAGCGTAGTATTGTAAAAAGTGGTGGTAAGGTTCCCTGCTGTCAGAGGCACTAGCGAAGCTGTATTAACCGTACCCGTAGTTGTATTTACGGTTAGTAAATTTACTCCTGCTGCATTTTGAACAGCAAATGCCTGGTTTGAGTTGGCTGCATTCTTAAAAGTTACTGCGCCACCAACTGCAAAAGTAGCCGCTGTTTGTCCATTGGTTCGAATCTGCAACGGATTACTGTCATTTGTTCCTAGAACTGCCGTTGCACCGTATTTGTTACCGCCTTGTAGAAAAGCCGTTGTCGAAATTTGAATGTTGACAGTATTACCACTTTGATTGGTGGTAAGAGTAATACCTGTTCCTTGTAGCAATTTAATAACTTGGGAGTTATCACCTGTACCAAATGTCAGAGATACATCGCCTACTTGGCCGTTAATAGAACTAACGCTATCTTCTTGTGTTGTACTTGTAGCAACTTGGCTTTGGATCGGTACTGAGTTGCTTGATGCACAATTGTCTGAACTTAAACATATTTCGCCCGAGCTATTTGGCAAAGTATAGACTTGATCAGATGTTAACGCACTGGCGTCAAACTGTCCAAATACGGTGCCATTGGCTGTACCAATAAACAGCGAGCCCCGTGCAACAACGTCACCATTCACAATTAATTTATTTTTGCCGCCTTTAGACTGTAGAACTGATAAAACGTTCCCTGTATCTTCACCTAGAGTCAAACTTTGTTCATTCACCGAGCTAGATGGTGATTTAAGCTGACCGATGTTGCGGCGCGATATAAACCCTGTGACACCGACTAACGCAATTACAATCAGCATCGCCACACCGGTTATGATGTAAACAGCTTTATTGCGGCCAAGTCTTCGTGGGAATAACGGTGTTTTGGGTTCTGCAGCTGGAGTCTGAGCCGGCTGCGTAGCAGTAGATGCTCCCGAATTAGGGTCACCTAACGGAGGTGATGCTACCGGGTTGGATGTGACAACAGATTCACTTGGGGCTGATTCTAAAGAGTTAGCATCCGGAACAATTGGCGGTTCATAGCTGTTTGTTGCTGTTTGAGATGGAGGTGGTGTTACTGGTTGAGAAACTGATTGTGTACTAACGGATGCAGCAGCAGTTGGAGTTGAGGCACCTTGATACGAGGCCCCTTCCCCCTGCTGGGTAGGAGTAAAAACTGTGTTCGCAACTGGGGTATTTTTATCTTCGTTTTGCATTTGTGTTTGAACCTAAGCTTTGAGCTTATGGTTACCCCATATAAATTGTACGGCATCAGGAGTTAAAACCAAAGGATTTTGCACACAAAATGTGTGCAAAACTTCCTAAATCCACAAAATGATATAAATCGAACCTAGCCCAAAGAGTAAAACAATAAACGCCAGCCACGATACTTGAAACAACTGCTTGAACAATGCTGTTCGAGCCAATGGATTACGTCCAACAGAGATAATCGAGCTATGAATAGCTCCATAAATAATCGATCCTTCCACAATAAGCAGCAAGAAAAAGATCACTAAAGCTACGATTACTTGAGCTTGGGTAACGGTTTTTCCGGTTATGGACTGCCCGAAAAGTACCAAATAAGGTTTTTGCTCGGCAGCGTCAAGACTTCGGTCGTGCGGATCGACATTGATCTTAACTTTGTTGATTAGAACTGTTCGTTCACTACCTTCTTTTGTGCTGACCTTCTGCGTAATCGCTTTATCTTTGTTAAAATCTTCTAATGCTGCCCCTACTACTTGGGTATCACTGTCAGCTGCCTTCATGCCTATTCCAGTCAGGGGTGAAACCACAATATAGTCACCCTGTTTGATGTCGCCATTCAGATCTGATACATACACGTCAGCATCACCCGAGGTCGTAACGTAAACTTGAGCATTAGAATTACTCAAAGTTATCAAACTGGAATCAATCGTTGTGACAATTCCAACAACTTTACCCTTGTTACCATTGTTTGCTCGCTCAACAAGTTCGTTGCCATCTGAACTATTTTTTGTTTGTGAAGCAATCATATTTATCTTCAGACTCGTATCTGTAGTGCTGTAGCCTTTTGAAATGCTAACAGCGAGCGCAGATGCAGCCGGTAGTAAAACCAATAAGCAAGCTACGGCTGCAGACAGTCGTAGATACCATTTAACAGATGACAAATTCTTGGCCATTCTTATTCGCCCTCAAGCGTTAGCATAATGACTATTCTAGCGCATAGCGCGTCAGTTTACTATTGATTGAGAAGAAAGCTTAGGCGATTTTAGAAATTTTGATCGTAGTGTGACGCTGTCGATGACCGTGTACTTTTTTTACGCGTTTTTTAGCTTTGTAACGGATTGCGGTCACTTTATCGTCTTTTACTTCTTGTTCCAAGATATCAGCTGTAACTTTACCAGCGAGCTCAGGAGTACCAATCTCAACTTTATCACCATCAATGGTTAACAGAGGTTTAAAATCGACTTTTTTATCGGCAGTCTTCAGGAGCTCAATCTCAAGAGTCTCACCTTCAGATACGAGATATTGTTTGCCACCAGTAGTGATTACAGCTTTTTTCATAATACCAATAGAGATTAACAGATAAGCATCTGTTTGTCTAGGCTTTTGCTAAAGCGATGGCTAGTTCAGCTCCCTCAACTTTTACCGAAGTTTCAAACTGTTTAGGCGGAGTTTTGACTAAACTTTTGGCCAAAACTTCTTGTTTTATGGTATCTTCGTGCTCTTCTATGGCCTTTGCCAACTCTTTGTCATCTGTTAGTAACGACACCGTTATGCGGTCATCGACATTCAAACCGGCTTGCTTGCGTGCACTCTGAATATTTCGGATAACTTCGCGCATTAACCCTTCTCGTTTTAGAACTGGAGTTAATCTTGTATCCAGTACAACAGATGGGTTAGGACCACCTCCGACTTCACTAGCCGTTTTACTTGTAACTTTCTTAACATTTAGCTCTTCCTTGGCAATTTCAGCAAACTGATCATAGTATTCCTTCGCATCTACGGTATCAAATACGTTTACTAAAACTGCCTCAGTTAAAGGTTGGCGAACTTTGAGTTTAGCTTCGGCTCGCTTGGCGAGTCCATCAGTAATTGCGTCACGTAACTTTTGCATTTCATCTATTAAAAGTTCGTTGATGTGGCCGACCTCTGGCCAGTCCAGCAAATGAACTGATTCCTCACCAGTGAGGTTACGGTATAGTTCTTCGCTCAAGAACGGTGTAAATGGCGCAAAAATTATTGCAACTTGAGTCAAGACATAGTGCAAAGTCTTGTATGCATCGTTCTTATCGGTGTCATTATCGCTCTTCCAGAAGCGTTTACGACTTCGGCGAACATACCAGTTACTGGCATCATCAACAAATTCTAGCATCGGTTTCATGGCATTTGGAATATCATAGCGCTGCATATGCCCGTCTACTTCTTTAGTCAACTGATGTACCCTGGAAACTACCCACTGATCAAGAGGGTTTTTAAGTTCTCCCGATGGATCTTCAAGCTTACCGTCCCATTCCCAACCATCAACATCGGCGTACATCGTAAAGAAGTCGTACATGTTCCAGATCATAGCCAATTTACGCTGCACATCCGCCACATCTTTGTCCTGCAGCGAGAAATCTTCACCGTTCAACAGAGTTGAACTGAGTAGTAAAAATCGCAAAGCATCAGCTGAATACATATCCATCAGCTCATTCGGATCGGTGTAGTTACCAAATTGCTTACTCATTTTGCGGCCATCATTACCTGCTAACGTCCCCGTTACGATGACATTGCTAAAAGCGTTTTTATCAAACAGACCTACGCCAACAGCGTGTAAGTAATAAAACCAGGCTCGCACCTGACCAACATACTCGGCGATAAAGTCAGCCGGGTAGCTTTGTTCAAACTTCTCAACATTTTCAAATGGATAATGAAATTGTGCAAACGGCATGCTTCCAGATTCAAACCAGCAGTCCAAAACTTTGTCTATTCGAGTGTATTTGACGCCATCTATTGTAAATGTAACATCATCTATCCACGGACGATGGTAGTCATCTAACTCAATACCGCTTAACTCCTTGAGTTCAGCGTAGCTGCCAACAACTTTGATGTGTTCTTTACCACTTTTATCTTTCCCTTTCCAAACAGGCATGGCTGTTGCCCAAAAACGGTCACGGCTTAAGTTCCAATCCGGTGCACTCTCAACTGTCTTAGCAAACCGCCCTTGCTTAACGTGCTCTGGAAACCAATGGATCGGGCTATTATCCTCAAGCATCTTCTCTTTCTGCCCCTGAATATCCAAGAACCAACTCGGGTGAGCCCGGTATATCAACTTTGAATGACAGCGGTGACAGTGCGGATAGCTGTGGGTATAGTAGTAAATTCGGAGGGCTTTTCCCTGGCTCAAGAAGTTTTTAGCAATCTCTTTGTCAACATCCCAAACCTGTTTACCCTTCCAGTCACTCTCTGTTAGAAAGCCATTATCATCAATAACTGCTACCACTGGAAATTTCTTTTCTTGTGACAGCTGATAATCTTCTTCACCATAAGCCGGCGCTTGAGAAACTATACCTGTGCCTTCCTCCATGCTGACAAACCAGGCATCGTAAATCTTATGGGCACCCTCACCCCAATCTTTGTAGTAAGGTTCGTAAGATCTGCCGACTAGCTCTTTACCCTTTAGTTCCCTCACTGTCTTGTACTCCAGGGGCTGATGTTTTTCATCTTGAAGGACTTCTGTGACTAAATCCTTTGCCAAGATGTACTTGTCTTTACCGACTTCAACTTCTGCGTAAGTAGCATCCTTATCGACAGCCAGACCAGTATTAGCCAGTAGCGTCCATGGAACAGTTGTCCATACTAACAGATAAGTATCGCTGTCTTTCAATTTAAATTTGGCATATAGTGAAGGGTCGGTAACATCCTGGTATGAGTTATCCATGGCCACCTCAGCCTTGCTGATGGGTGTAGCATCGCGAATACAATACATAAGCACCTTTTCGCCCTCATAGATTTTGCCACGCTCATACAGCTTCTTAAAAGCCCACCAGACGGATTCCATGTAATCTTTGTCCATGGTTTTGTAGGCACCCTTAAAATCAACCCAGCGGCCAATCCGATCAATAGTATCTTCCCAAAGAGATCCAGTCTGCACCATATTATCGCGACATGTGGTGATGTACTCTTCCAGGCTAACCTTTGTGCCGATGTCACGCTTATCAACAATTCCGAGCTTTTTCTCTGTAAATACTTCAGCTGGAAGGCCGTGACAATCCCAACCCCAGACACGTTCAACACGCTTGCCTTTCATGGTCCAATAGCGTGGTACAGCATCTTTAACGATGGAGCTCAATAATGTTCCATGATGCGGCACCCCTGTTATAAACGGCGGGCCATCATAAAAAACATAACTATTAGATTGGGGTCGATTTTCGACAGACTTCTCAAAGGTCTTGTTGTCTTTCCAGTGAGTGACAAGATCTTTTTCGTATTCGATTGCTTTGCGACGACTTCCCTGTTTGAACTTCACGTTTCTTACCTCTTAAAAAATAAAAAGCCCCTGATCTTGTAGGAGCCAGCAAGCTGACGGTACCATCCTACTTTGGGACTTAATTGCGGGACGATTACGGGCCCTACCGGTTAGGTTCTACTGAGCTTTAATAAACTGTTCTTCCTACTCCTCGTGGTTGATAGCCACTGATAACGGATTTACAGCTAAATATACGCTAAAGCTAAGGATAGAGCAATACTCAAGCGGCCAGAAAACCAACGACATCATTAACTACTGGTAGCGGCGTACCGATCCAGCTTCGAGCCAATTGCCCATCATCACGAACCGCTAGAACTGTTGGATATTGCATCACGTCGTACAGCTTAGCCATCTCTGACCCCGCTGGTGAATCAACATCGATAAGTTCACATTCATAAGAGCTGTGGCGCTCAAAATCATGGGCAAACTCTTCCACGGCTCGCGCAAACTCAGAATCTGGCCGGTAGAGAATAATTGCTTTCATTCTTCAAGTTTAACATAAGCTTTGGTCAGTATGTATCCCTGAGAAATTTGCACTTGAGCATAATACAAGGAAGAAATGAGCATTGGAACGAAGCGTATCTGTAATACGCTGAGGTGAAACGCGCAGTTTCTGACACCGTAGTACGCCAAGAGCAGTAGCAAAGTTGCAGCTTTGCTGACAATTTAGCTACTGCGGTGCACTTTTCTCAGGAGCAGCCAGTTGTAGAGCCACATGAGGTACAGACATAGCAGCTGCCTGCTTTTTGGGTCTGATTACCACAGTTGTAGCACATCGGTGCGGCATCATCCTGACGGCTTGTTTCTTTCTTAGCCGGCTTGCTTGTTTGTACTCTTGGAACTTCTACGAGCTTTGGCTGTTCTTCTTTCTCAACCTTAACCTCAGGAACTTCAACTTTTTCTTCGAGTAAACTGGTTTGCACATCTGGCATGTCATCGATAGAGGCCAGGCCAAGCTCCAACTGATCATCGAACGACAGATAGGTTTTACCTAATCGACGGAAGACATAGTCAACGAGTGAACTGGCAGTACGAATCTCTTTGTCATCTGTTACACCAGCTGGCGCAAAGGCCATGTTTGTTAAGCCATACACGTAACTCTTTAGAGGTACACCGTACTGCAAACCGTAGCTCACAGAGATAGCCAGCGAATCCATGATGCCAGCCAAGGTTGAACCCTGCTTGGCAATTTGCATGAAGACTTCACCAGGGGTACCATCTTCGTACTCACCCACTGTTACGAAACCTTTGCTACCACCAACAGTGAAGGCAAATGTTTTGGCGTTACGTACTTTTGGTAGTGGACGGCGCATAGCACCCTTAACGATGATCTTGTCGTTAATAGATTCAGCACTAGCTGGCTCTTCTTTTTTGTCGCCTTCTTTCTTAGCCATTGACAGTGGTTGCGCAACTTTACAGTTGTCCCGGTAAATTGCCACGGCTTTCAGACCAAGTTTCCAGGCTTCGATGTGTAATTGTTCAACATCTTCAACAGTAACTTCTTCCGGCATATTCACTGTTTTACTGATCGCACCAGAGATAAATGGCTGCACAGCACCCATCATCTTAACGTGACCCATATAGTGAATAGGGTTATCGCCCATTGAGCAAGAAAATACCGCCTTGTGCTCTTCTTTAAGATGTGGCGCACCGGTGATAGTTTTCTCTACATCGATATAGTTGATGATGTCGTCAATTTGGTCCTTACTGTAACCAAGTGTCTTCAGAGCCCGTGGCACCGTTTGGTTAACAATATGCATTGTTCCACCACCGACAAGTTTCTTCACCTTAACAAGACCAAGATCTGGCTCAATACCAGTGGTATCACAATCCATCATCAGACCAATGGTTCCAGTTGGAGCCAGTACACTGGCCTGCGAGTTGCGAACACCGTGCATTTCACCCAGTTCAACTGCATCATCCCAAGAGGCAGCTGCAGCACTCAAAAGTTCCTCTGATACTAAACTAGCATCAATCTTTGAGACTTCCCCTCTATGCATTTTCAGTACGTTTAGCATTCCTTCGCGGTCCTTATGAAAACCAGCAAATGGTCCAACCCGCTCAGCAATACGCGCACTGGTAGCGTAGGCGTGACCTGTCATTAACGCTGTAACAGCGGCAGCAAGTGCACGACCTTCGTCTGAATCATACGGTAAGCCAAGAGCCATCAATAACGCGCCAAGGTTAGCGTAGCCAAGACCAAGCTCTCGATAAGCTCGAGCATTCTTAGCAATTCCCTCTGTCGGATATTCAGAATAGCCAACTAGAATTTCCTGCGCTGTAAACATAATCTTCACTGTATGCTTGAAAGCTTCAATGTCGAATGTCTGATCATCTCGAAGGTACTTCAACAGGTTAATTGAAGCTAGGTTACAGGCTGAATTGTCCAAGTGCATATACTCGCTACAGGGGTTGCTGGCGTTAATGCGGCCAGCATTTGGCGCAGTATGCCACTTGTTGATGATAGTGTCGAATTGCATACCAGGATCAGCACACTCCCAGGCAGCTTCAGCAATCTGGCGAAAGATGTTTCGAGCCTTAACTGTTTTAACTGGTTTGTTAGTCTTGACCGCCGTTAAGTCCCAGTCTTCATCGTTGATAACTGCATTCATAAAGTCATCGGTAACACGAACTGAGTTATTGGCGTTTTGATACTGAACAGAGAAGGAATCCTTACCATCGAGGTTCATGTCAAAGCCAGCTTCCTGAAGCACGCGCGCTTTGCGCTCTTCAATCGCCTTACACCAGATAAACTCTTCAACATCAGGGTGGGCAACATTCAAAATAACCATCTTGGCTGCTCGGCGAGTTTTACCACCGCTCTTGATAGCACCAGCAGAGCTGTCGGCGCCACGCATGAAGCTCAGTGGGCCAGATGCAGTGCCAGCGCTCTTACCGAGTGTTTCATGAGACGAACGAAGCACACTTAGGTTGATTCCCGAACCAGAGCCACCCTTAAAGATCATTCCTTCTTCGCGGTACCAGTTAAGAATTGCTGGCATGGTATCCTCGATGCCAAGAATGAAACAAGCACTTGCCTGTTGAGAGCGAGCTGGTGCACCAATGTTAAACCACACTGGTGAGTTAAATGCAGCTCGTTGGGTTGCGAGGATGTATTTTAGTTCTTCTCTAAATGATTCTGCTTCGGTATCAGATTCAAAGTAACCTTCTTTTTGACCATGGCGAGTGATGGTATCAGCTACTCGATCGATAAGTTTTTGGAGCGAATCCTCTCGCTCGTCGGTACCAGGTGTACCGGTGAAATATTTTTGGGCAACGATGTTAATTGCATTCAACGACCAAAAATCCGGGAATTCAATATCATTTTGTTCGAAAACCGGCTTATTAGTCATTGGATTCATGATAAGTGAATCTCTTGAAACCCACGTCAGTTGATCGTAGGCTTTGGTTTTGGGTTGGGTGAATAACCTCCCAACCGTTAATTTGGCTGTATGTCCCATAGTTACCCTCGCTTAAATTGGTTTTATTTTTTGTTTAGAGTTCGCGGTCGTCTCTCTTTACCGCTGAGCTCCCCAGGAACCTCAAGTAGGGTTTAAACCCCCTGGGTAGCGGCCAAATCTTTATAGTTTTATGATTTGGCCTTTGTTTCTGTTGTTTTCATATGGCGAATTTGCGACAGTTCGCGTTCAAAGCTTGCGATGTCTTTGAAACGTCGATACACGCTAGCAAATCGTACATATGCCACTTCATTTAGGGGTGCTAGCCCTTCCATTACCAGCTCGCCGATCTTTGCGGATGAAACTTCTGAGTCTCCGCAGGCGTAAAGCTGTTGCTCTATATCAGCTACTAAACGTTCTAATTGCAACCCCGTTAATGTCGTTTTCTCACAAGCATGGTACAGTCCGCCTAAAAGCTTTTCCCGGCTATATAACTCTCTTGTGCCATTATGCTTAATGACAATCAGCTGAGGCCGTTCTAAACGCTCATAGGTAGTAAAACGATATTTACAGGCAGTGCAGGCACGTCGGCGCCGTATAGCTTCGCCGTCGTTTACATCACGTGACTCGATTACTTTCGTATCGTCATGATGGCATTGGCTACACTTCATTCTTAGCACACCTCCTTACTTAATGTTCTCCGTTTCCTACCTACATTTAATTGAGCAAGAAGCGAATGATACATTTTTGTACTCAATCTAAATGTGCGATCACTATATTTTATCCCTACATATAGCGCCTATGCATATGATCATAGCCCTACTCATAGCGCTTTGCAAGTAAAATTATGGTGTATTATTTAATACGTTTTAGTCTGCTTTTTCGTCTTTTTCTTGAGGTGATTCGTCTGATTCTGAGGACTCTTCATCCTTCTTATCTTTGCGACGACTCTTAAATCGACGTAAAAATGAAGGTTTTTCTAATTCATCTTCGTCGTGATTACTAACAACTGTCTGACTGCTGTCTTGATCTTTAGGGTCACTATCAGAGGTGACTTCATCATTATTATCAAGCGTCCAGATATTAGGCATAGGGCTATCGCTATGAAAGTCAGTAGCACCAGCAATATGGTCAGCACCATCATCAAGTTGCATATCAAGATCTTTAATATCTTTCGTATCAATCCCGGCTAAAGGAGATTCTTCTTTAGTAGATTCTTTATCATCTTTCTTATCATCGTCATCGTCTGGTGCCTGAGTTGCAGTGGTTTGCTTCGTAAAGTAAGCCGCATCAAAACCAGTTGCAACAACTGTAATGATAATCTCGCCTTCTAGGTCTGTGTTAATAGATGCACCAAATATGATGTTAGCATCCGGGTCTGCAGCGTTTGTAATCGTTTCAGCAGCAGAATTTATCTCATGCATGGTCATATCATTGCCGCCGATGACATTAAATAGAATGCCTCGTGCGCCATCGATTGAGACTTCCAAAAGTGGTGACTCAATAGCTTGTTGAGCAGCTTTAACAGCTCGATCTTCCCCACTTGCTCGGCCAATGCCCATAAGTGCAGAGCCAGCGTTGCTCATGACTGATTTAACATCAGCAAAGTCAA
Source organism: uncultured Candidatus Saccharibacteria bacterium (assembly GCA_964590205.1). Taxonomy (GTDB): domain Bacteria; phylum Patescibacteriota; class Saccharimonadia; order Saccharimonadales; family JAGQNJ01; genus CAZPVO01. The sequence goes on from CAZPVO010000003.1 coordinate 119,357, forward strand.
GATTAATAAGGCCATGAACGGTGATAAGGTCAGCAATGCCTTGGACTCCTTGGCGCAAAACATCATCAGCAACTTTAAATGCCTCTAAAAGTGGTGTCTGTCGATCAATTGTTTGCAGCAGGCGGTCGTTTGGAATAGTAATAAGTGTATCGACTGACTCTCGCAAATTAGCAATTGCTGTTTCAGCATTTTTACGACGCTTTTCACCTTCAAACGCAAATGGCTTGGTCGCAAAGCCAACCACAAGAGCATTCATATCCTTAGCTAACTTCGCAACAATATGACCAGCACCACTTCCAGTTCCACCTCCAGCACCAATCGTCACAAAGACCATATCGGAACCTTCTAATGACTTCTTAATATCATCCATGGACTCCTCAGCCGCTTTTTGACCCATAGTTGGGTCAGACCCAGAGCCAAGTCCCCTCGTGGCTTCTTTACCAATATGTATCTTTTGATCGGCTTTCGAGTGATGTAAGGCTTGAGCATCCGTATTAATGGCTATAAATTCAACATCACGAACACCGGCTTCAACCATCCGATTGATAGCTGCACCGCCGGCTCCCCCCACACCAACAACCTTAATGGATGCAAATGTTTCAATAGCTGGAGCAACTTGTGGCATTTTATCTTTATCCTCTCCCTTTACACTGTACATGAACAAGTATACATGGGGCCGTGAACAACATCAATGTATGCTTTTTAATTCTGCAAAATGAGAGAGTTCACAAATTGTGCTCAATGAGATTTTCGACGGAATTTTTTCCAGATTCCATCCACTGCATTAAAGAATTTATCACCGCTTCCGCCCATATCTCCGGCAGATTGAGGTGGGAGTAACAGCATATCAAGGAGCATTAGCCCTGTTGCCGTAGCATATGTCGGATCGTTCACAGTATCAATCAGACCACCCACTGGCTGCAGCTTACCAAGTCGAGCTGCTAACTGTAGTTTCTCTCTTGTAAATTCTGTAATTCCCGGTAGCTTTGCGCCGCCTCCGACAATCACTACACCACCTGGTAATTTGCGCGACTTATGGATACGTTTTAGCTCTTTATCGACGTACTCCAACAGCTCTTCTACACGTGCCTCTGTTATCATAACAACTTCTTCACCGTCAAAACTAAACTGCTTTTTGCCAATTTTAACAGTCATGAGTTTTTTATTAGTAGTACCAGCTATAGCAGCGTGTTCAATTTTTACTTTTTCAGCGATATCTAGATCAGTTTTCAATCCAATTGCCAGATCATTTGTAATATGCACGCTACCGATTGGCAACACACCTACGTATTGCACTTCACCATCTTCTATAATCGCCATATTTGTTGAGCCGGCACCAATATCAAGCAGTAGTGTCCCCGCCTCTTTTTGTTGACGTGTCAGTACAGCCTCAGCAGCTGCGAGTCCAGATACAGTCTTATGAGCTGCATGCAGCTGCAGTTTTTCTAATACTTGTTCAATTGAGCGAACATTAGGTGTGGCGGCCGTAACAATGTGAGTATCGACTTCCAGACGGACTCCTTGCATGCCCACTGGATCTTTAATATTATCCTGACCATCTACTGAGTAGTTCTTGGCAAACACTTGGATAATTTCCCGATTTGGTGGCAGTTGCACAATAGTTGCGGCTTCCTCGGCACGCATACGATCATCTGGGCTTATCTCACGGTTTGCACTACTGATTGCAATCACACCTTTAGAATTGATGCCAGCCACATGTGCACCATTTACATTTACTGTCACCTGCCTGAATTGCATACCAGATACACGCTCTGCTTCGCCAAGAGCTTGGCCAACCGCTTCCACCACATCATCAAGATGAGCAATAACCCCTTTACGCATACCCTTATTAACTGATTGACCGTGGCCAATCACTGAAGCATGAGTGGGATCCTCGGGATCAAGACTACCGACTACACATCTTACTCGGCTTGTTCCTATGTCTAAGCCTACAAAATGAGGCATGGACGATTGTTGCATGAAAGCAGTATAACGCTTATTCTTTACCTCTGGCAAGACTGTCTACAAAATTTGCTCAAAGCGTTGTAAGAATATCAGCACCGTTTGCTGTAACCACCACTGTATGTTCAAATTGTGCCGCCCAACTATGATCAGCAGTCACAAGCGTCCAGCCATCAGGCAATTCACGAATGATCGGGCTGCCAAGTGTCGTAATTGGTTCAATGGCAATCGTCATTCCTGCTTTAAGAACAGTTCCTTGCCCAGCTCGACCATAATTTGGTATTTCAGGCTCCTCATGAAGTTCATGCCCAACACCATGACCAACAAGTTCGCGGACAATGCCAAGTTTGTATTTTCTAAGTACTTGTTCAATTGCCGCCGAAACATCTCCTGTATAAACACCGTGGCGAATCTTTTTTATGCCAGTCTCCAATGCCTTTTGCGTGCCAACAACCAGGCGTTTCGTTTCTTCGGTGTATTTATCGTCCACACAAACTGTTATGCCTGCATCTGTAATAAAACCTTTATAGCGAACACCGAAATCAAAGTTAACAATATCTCCCGCTTCGAATGGCCGGTCATTAGGAATCGAGTGTTGTACCTGTTCATTAACAGATATACAAATAACATCTGGGTAGCCATGAAAACCAAGAAACGCCGGCTCACCACCGAGCCTTTGGAGCTCCTCTCGTGCCATTTTAGACATATCCTTAGGTGTTAAGCCTGCGCGGCATTTCTCTTTCATAAGCTGCAACACAGTTGCCAGCATGCGACCACCGTCGCGCATGGCCTCAATTTCAGAAGGCGACTTACTCGTTGTTAGCATACCAATCTACTATAGACCTTTTTTGACGGCCTTTATTATCACTTTATGGACTTTATCAGGTGGTTGCTGGCCATCAATCTGGTAAACAGGGATACCCGCTTTTTTAAAATCATCGAGGATTGGAACAGTAGTTTGCTGGTACTCTAAAAACCGCTCTTGAATTGCCTTTGCCGTGTCATCAGGCCGGCCTCGCTTTAGAAGTCGCTTCAGCACTTCCTTTTCCGTTGCTTTAATGTGGATTACGGCTGTAACTTTTAGCTGCCCGTGTTTTACTTGTCCAAGTAACCAATCAGCTTGAGCTGGTGTTCGTGGAAAACCATCGAGTACAAACTCCTGGTTTGAATCGATAACACTAAAGATTTTTTGGACGAGTGAAATTATTTCCTTGTCGTTAAGGAGCTTTCCGGCGATCATTTCTTTACGGCGTTCACCCACAATGAGCATTCTCAAGAAATCACCTGTCGACAACCATGGTAACCCCAGCTCGTCAGCTAATCGGCGTCCTTGCACACTTTTTCCGGCGCCAGCCACTCCCATAAATATGATCATGATAACCTCTGTTTTATGGCTGCTGCAATTCGTCCACCATCCGCTTGCCCATCAGCACGCCTTTTCACTTCACCAATAATAACACCCATTGTCTGCTGTGTTAACGGACCGTTTGATGCAATTGCCTTTTCTATGAGAGCATTTAACTCTTCGTCACTCATTTCTTCTGGCAAATATGTCTGAATAATACTTTTCTCTTTTAACTCCAGGTCGCGACGCTCGTTGTTGCCGCCTTTTTCATATAAATCCGCGCTATCTTGGCGTTTTTTGGCTTCCTTTTGAAATACAGATACAACTTCAGAATCTGCCAAGCCTTCTTCACGTTTATTCTTAGCAACCTCCTCATACAGGATGGCACTTTTTAAACCACGCAGAAGAGTGACAAGATCTTTATCGCCGGCTAGGAGTGCTTTTTTTAGATCTTCTTCTAAGCGTTGTTTAATTGTAGCCATGTTTTAGCGAGATGAGAGTTTTACTTTTTTTATCTTTTGTATTTTACGATTTTTGCGCACAATGGCACGCTCACGACGCTCACGTTTACTGAGCGGTTTTTCAAAGTACTGGGATTGCTTTGATACAGCCATTACGCCTGACTGTTGTACTTTCCGGGTAAACCGACGAAGCATATTTTCGAGCGGTTCTTTGGAATCTTTACGAGTAACTTGAATCATAGGTTGTGATTATACATTAACAGAGGAGTTATGGCAAGAAATTAACGACTGGTTCCTAGTTCGTTTGCCTTTTTTGGGTCATTCGTTGTGACTTCAACACTATGCTTTGGAGTTCTTTGAATATTGGGAAGTGCTTGTTGGTGTAGTAAATTTTAGTATTTCCCTGACGCTCTGAGATTAAAAAACCAACTTTCTCGAGTCGCTTAAGTTCGCGTTGGATATTACCAGCGTCTTCTTTGATAAGTTTAGCGAGTCCTCGGACGTGCGTTTTAAAGTCCGGGTACTTGGCGTACACGACAATAATTTTTCTCCGAACTCGTGAAGTTATAAATACATCTAACATAAGCTTTATTGTTATTAGAACAACGTACTACAGGTAGTATACCGTTCTCCAGATTTTTTTCAACAACTTTGAAATGAAACCTTATAATACAGGTATGTACTTCTATGATATTTGGGTAGGGTCAGCCAAAGTTCACGCCAGTGAACCTCTGACATATAGTTGTTCCGAACAGTTAAAAGTTGGCGAAGTTGTGCGTGTGCCTGTGAGGCAGAACTTCGCTATGGGATATGTTGTAGCAGAAGTCACTCCCCTTACTAATATAGTTGATCGTATTAAATCCATAGCCGGGCATAGCGATATTGTTGTACCTCACGCAACAATAGGTTTACACGACTGGCTACAAACTTATTATCCGGCAGCAAGTGGACTCATAAACAGTCTGTTCTTGCCACCAAGCCTACCACTAGAACGTACTAAGGAAGAAAAGGCTACCCCGGATAAAATTGCTCCGCTACCTTCACTAACAGATGACCAAAAGAAAGCTCTGATGGTAATAAAAGATTCAAGAGCTCGTTCTATATTGCTCCATGGTGCGACAGGAACTGGCAAAACTAGAGTGTACATTGAGCTCGCACGGCAAGCCGTCGCTCAAAATAAATCTGTCGTTATTCTTACACCCGAAATCGGATTGACGCCCCAAATGGCTGATAATTTTTCGAAAGTCTTTCCTGAACAAGTAATTGTAATGCATTCAAATCTGAGCAGTTCTCGGCTGAGAGACAATTGGTATAAGATTGCGAATGCCCCTAAGCCACTTATCGTTATTGGCCCTCGTTCTGCTTTATTTGCCCCACTAAAAGAAATTGGTCTTGTTGTTGTTGATGAAGCGCACGAACCTGCCTATAAGCAGGAACAGGCGCCTTACTATCAAGCGACAAGAGTTGCCTCTCAACTAGCCCGCATTCACGGTGCCCTATGTATTTTTGGCACGGCAACACCGTCAGTTGGCGATTATTTTGTATTTAGCGAGAAGAAACTGCCAATAATAAACCTTAACCAACCAGCTACTGGTAAAATTATTCCGCCAACAATTACGATTTCCGACCTCAAAGATCCGTCCCAGCGTAATGAGTCATCGATCGTCTCGCGGGTGTTGCTTGAATCAATTAAAAACCATACACAGCAGGGCCAACAGGCACTGCTGTTTCTAAATCGTCGGGGCAGCGCTCGAGTGGTACTCTGTCAAAACTGTGGTTGGCAAGCCATTTGCCCTAATTGCGATATTCCAATGACATACCACGGTGATCAGTATCTACTGCGCTGTCACACCTGTGGTATTACTGAACCTATTAAAACTGCCTGCCCGGTTTGCGCCAGCAGCGATATTTTATACCAAACCCCTGGTACTAAATCGCTCGAAGCAGAAGCTCGAAGACTTTTCCCAGAATTAAAAGTTCAACGGTTTGATAGTGATAATGTAGCGAGCGAAAAATTGGAACGTCATTTTGACGCGCTTGTCAGTGGTGAAATTGATATTATTATTGGCACTCAACTAGTCACCAAAGGTTTGGACTTACCTAAGTTAGGGGTCGTCGGTATTATTAACGCTGATACTGGGCTAAACTTTCCCGACTTTACAAGCGAGGAACGTACTTATCAGCAGCTGAGTCAGGTTATCGGCCGGGTTGGCCGACATCAGCTTGAGAGCAGCATTGTGATTCAAACTTACAATCCAGATAATCCTTTATTCAAGTTGGTCACAAGCCGTGATTGGCAAGCTTTTTACAAAAGTCAGCTGCAAACACGTCAGCAATTTGGTTTTCCACCTTACAGTTACCTATTGCAATTGACCATCGCACGCGCCACAGCTGTTTCTGCACGAACTGCTGGACAAAATCTTACACAAGCAATTCTAAGCCGTCATAAAAGTGTAAAAATTCGTGGGCCAAGCCCAAGGATGCACGAAAAGATTAGGGGCAAATATCACTGGCAAATTGTAGTCTCATCTAAACAGCGCAGCCAACTCCTGAATATTATTGAGGAGCTGCCGAGCGGGTGGCAGTACAACATCGATCCAGCCAATCTGATGTAGCACTCACCTAACAGATAGGCTATACTGGAGCGTAAATGTCCGCTACAAAGAAAGATATTGTTACCCTGCCGTACGCCCACTTACGCGAACCATCTCAAAAAGTTGGGCTTATTACTCCTGAAATTAAGCAAGTCATCAAAGATATGCAATCAGCCACCCTGGACTGGGAGGATAGCCGCGAACACGAAGTTGGGGTTGCTCTGGCGGCAATTCAGATTGATAAAAAACTGCGTATTGTCATTATCCGTGAGAATATCGACGACAAAGACAATCGCAACTTCATGGTGTTCATTAACCCTGAGGTCGTAAAACTTGAAGGTGAAATAGTTGAGGATTATGAAGGCTGTTTAAGTATCAAAGATATCTACGGCAAAGTGCCCCGCTACAATAAGGTCAAAGTTAAAGCGATTGGCCTCAACGGCAAAGAGTTTCGCATTACCGCTGAAGGCTTTTTAGCCCGCGTTTTTCAGCATGAGATTGATCATACCAAAGGAAAAGTTTTCATTGATTACATCAAAGATGATCCCAAAGCATTTTATAGATTAAAATCAGATGGTAAGTTAGAGTCACTCGATTATGAAAAAGACATCCGAAACAGTCGTATTCTTTGGTAGCGGGCCGGTTGCTGCCGCCTCACTAAAATCGCTTAATGAGCATTTTATTGTGGAAGCAATCGTGACGAAGCCCATTACCGAGCAGGAGATGAGCCAAGCTGCTCCTGGCGTGCCAATTCAGACCGTTTCATCAAAGGGTCAGCTCAGCGAACTTATCGCCAGCAATCCATTTAAAAGCCGCGTCGGTATTATTGTTGATTTTGGCATAATCGTCGAGCAGTCCGTTATAGATTACTTTCCACTTGGCATTGTAAACTCACACTTTTCGCTGCTGCCTAAGTGGCGTGGCGCCGATCCAATTACTTTTTCAGTGCTCTCAGGACAGCAAGAAACTGGCGTTAGCCTCATGTTAATTGTCGAGAAGCTCGATGAAGGACCTCTGTTGGCTCAAAGTAAACTTAAACTTGAACCGGACGTCACAACTCCTGAGCTTACAGATCAGCTTGTAGACCTTAGCAACCACATGCTCGAAGCTGTTTTGCCAGTTTACCTAGAAGGAAACTTGGTTCTTTGTGAACAGGACGAAACTGCTCAGCCGACCTATTCGCGCAAACTAACTAAAGAAGATGGTCAACTTGATTGGCAAAAGCCCGCCGAGCAGCTGGAACGAGAAGTCAGAGCATTCATTGGCTGGCCAAGTAGTAAAACTACGCTAGCCGGTAAAGAAGTTACAATTACTGAAGCACATGTTGAATCTGGTTCAGGGCAACCAGGTAAGGCGTCACTTGATAACAAACAACTGGCCGTATTTTGCGCTAGCGATAAGCTCATCATCGACAAACTCAAGCCTGCCGGCAAAAAAGAAATGACCGGCTGGGAATTCGTCGCCGGTCATAAAGATAAACTTATCTAATTTACTGTTGGGGTGGTTGTTGAACAGAGGCCAAAATTTGTGAGGCGCTACCTTTAATTTCAGCTTTTAGCTTCTCAAGTTCGTCCGCAACAACTTGTTTGTAGTCTGGGAAATTACTCTCAAGCCATGTAAGCGCATCTTTCTCTTTTTGAGCTCGTGCTTCTTCGGTGTCAGTCTCTGTTGGCATAAGTTTTTCGAAATCATCCAGCTGCTGATCTGACATTTGTGAAGCTAATTGCATGCCTACGCGCATTTCTAATGTTTCGTAAATGTGCTGCAGCATTCGGTTCTTTTCTTGAGGTGGCAAAGAACCAAGTCCGAGTTCTTCCAGTAGATTGTTGTCCAGCTTAAACATGTGTTTTCCTTTCTGTATGCCTCTATTCTATCATCTCGTGCTTATTTCGCTAGAGCAAAGCCCACAGGGCTATGCCAAGCAATACAGCGGCAGCTCCAACAGCTCCCGTGTACATAGCACGCTTGTAAGTATGTGAAGTCTTGTCTTTCAATTCGGCTTCTTTGGTTAACTCAGCCGTTGTTTTTACATATTGTCCGTTGATAGCGTGTTGAGTGGTCGCATCCTTGGCAAATAAGTCTTGTGCAGAGATTGGCGCACTAAGACCACTGCTAAGACTTCCTGGCATCTGTAGATCGTTGTCTTTAATTTCATGTTGGAGCTCGTACTGCTTTTCTTGAGCAGCTTTATGCTCAGCGTTCCACTCTGTTTGATTCAGAAGTGGCTCAGTCTCGGGGGCTTTTTCACCAACTTGTGCTCTCATCATCTCCCGTGCATCCAAATACGAGGAGTTTGATCTCTCTGAAAGATTCGGAATGGTGGCAGCTTTGGCCTCTAATTCAACTTCACGGTTTGTTCTATTTTGAGCAGCAATAATGTCGCCGATCGATTCAACTTTTTCAGTTTGTTTAGTTGCCTGCTGCTCCGTATCGTTGCCCTGTTCTGCGGTTGCCATTTTTTTCTCTTCTTGTTCCGGCTTGATTGGCATTTGTTCGCCTGTTTCACGCTTAACTAGTTCTGTCTCAACAGGTTTTGCATTATCCTGGTTCGTTTCGGCTAATTTTTCACTCTGTAGCTTTTCTTTTTCTTGAGCAACTTTAGCTGCTTGTTCAGCACCTGCCGCGAAGGCAGCATCTTGGGCGCCTTTGATTTCAGCTAGCTGGCGGTTAAATTCAACTTGTTGTTGGGCTTGCTGCTCAGATAACTCTTTATCGGCTGCTTCACGTGCGTTTTGCTCCGCTCCGACTTCACGGCGAGCTTGGCGGGCTTTATGAGCCCCGTACAAGCCGGCAACAGCCCCTACCACACCGAGAGCGTTACCAGTTCTGTTAGCGGCTGCTGCACCGGTTGCTGCTTCTACTGGTGGTACTACTACGGGTACTACTGGCGCCCCAGGTACGGTTCCCCTAGTTGACGCTGCTCGAGCTGGAACTTCTTCTTCGTCTTCTGGCTCAGGTTCAGCCTCAGCAGCTACTTCAGGAGCGGCTTCCTCTAATGGTGGAAGCTCCGACTCAAGTTCATCAGGTTCTTCTGCTGATATTGGCTCAGTCTCAACACCCGGTTCTTCTGCGGCTACCGGCGTTTCTACGGCTGCAACTGGCAATACTGGTAATGCCGGGACTGCTTCGGGCACCGGCTCTTCCGCTTCAGCCGATTCTTCCTCTGATACTGCCGCCACAGGAACTTCAGGTGTCACCAATTCCTCCTCTTCCTCGACTTCATCAAGTGCAGGTTCTTCAGTTTCAGCTGTTTCGGGTGATTCTTCGTCTTCTGGCTCAGCTTCTTCGTCTTCTGCTTCATCTGGCTCTGTTTCAAAGAGTGAGGCAAGGTTTTCGCCTAAATCTTTTGGTTCATCTTCTTCATCACTATCTTTAGATTCACCACCGGTATGTTTTTGGATAAGTTCAAAAAGGCTAAGGGGTTTGTCCTTTTCGTCGTCTTGATTGGCTTTAACTTCCTCAGGCGTATCATTAGATTCAGCCTTGAAGTCACTGCCATCGGGTTTCCCAAATTCTTTGTCCATATTAAACCTACTATACAAGATTTAAAGAGTTCTCGCAACAACCTCTCTTGAGAAGAGATCTAATCGATCGCCTTCTTGCAGCTCTAATTTGCTCTCCGTCTTCAGCTGAACACCGCACATTTCACCCTCAACCACCTCTTTTGTCTCTTGTGGCCCACGCTTCAGTCCTTCTACCTCAAAGATACCTAACTCCTGATCACCCCTGGTTACACGAGCGAGTGAAGGCACACTCAGTTTACCTTTGGTTACTTCGCCACCACAGATTACCTCTGTTTTCGTTGTTTTGAAAACACCTTTCACAATCAGTCGGCCCAGATCAGTCTCGACCACCTCTGGACTTAACATAGTGCTTAGCTCTTGTTTAGCATCATCAATCAATTCATAAATAACTTTATAGAGACGAACGGGCACTTTGTCTCTTGAGGCCAGTTGCTTAACGTTTTGAGGCATGCTGACATTAAAGCCATAAATAATTGCTTTACCGCTGTGCGCCATATGAAGATCGTTGGCATTCACATCGCCTACCCCTGTACCAATTACTCGAATAGCTACTTCTTCGTTATCAAGAGTTTTGAGGCTATCAATAACAGAGGTTAATGAGCCTTGGACATCGGCCTTTACGATAACTGGCAGTTCTTGGAGTTGCATGTTGCGGTTAATCATATGCATTAGCTGGCTAGAGGTGTTAATGTCCAGTTTGCCGGCTCCGCCTTGAGCTGATTTAGCTTTGCCCTCGGCTGCTGCACGTGCAGCTTTATCGGATACGGCAACAGAGAACGTATCACCAAATTCAGGGAGCTCCCGAAAGCCGCTAATAATAACCGGGGTGGACGGAGTAGCTTCTTTGATAGGATTTCCACCTGTTGCCTCCAGATTCTTTACCTTTCCATAGGTGCTACCAGCAACAATAAAATCACCTGCTCTCAACGTACCATTCTCAACAAGTGCGATAGCTACAGGACCACGGCCTGTCTCCATATGCGATTCAATAACCAATCCTGTCGCTGGAACATCAACTTCAGCCTTTAGTTCCTCGATGTCGGCCACGAGTAGCACCATGTCGAGCAGCTGAGGAATACCTTGCCCTGTCTTTGCAGATACTGGCACTACCACTGTATCGCCACCCCAGTCTTCAGGCATCAAGTTATTCTCTGATAACTGCTGTTTTAGGCGGTTTTCGTCAGCACCTTCTTTATCGATTTTGTTCATGGCGATAATCATCTTAACGCCAGCTTTTTGAGCAAAACGAATAGCTTCAAGTGTTTGTGGTTTTATACCGTCATCAGCGGCAATGACAATAATAGCTACATCTGTTAGCTGGGCACCATGTTCGCGCAGAGCAGCAAACGCTTCATGCCCTGGAGTATCTAAAAATGTAATCTTTCGCTTATTGTGCTCTACCTGATAGGCAGAGATGTGCTGAGTAATACCACCGGCTTCTTGCTTGGTGACCTCTGAGCTTCGTATAGCGTCCAGAAGCGACGTTTTGCCGTGATCGACGTGTCCCATTACCGCGACAACAGGTGGCCGAGAGACATCCTTATCACTCGCCTCACGCTTTACTCGACGCGGAATAACTACTGGCTCTTCAGCTTTTTTGGTTAGCTCTACCTCGAGACCCAGTTCACCAACAATGATTTCAGCCGTATCGAAGTCAATACGCTCATTAACGGTGACCATCACACCATTCTTAAAGAGCTCGCTGATCAGCTTGCTAACAGGGATCATCAGTTTCTCGGCAAGCGCACCGACGGTAATCATGTCATCTATTTCTATTGTTTGTGCCATTTCTTGCCTCCTTTCCCTGTTAACTCAAACTACATAGCTCGTCCGAAAAAGAGTTACTTCTTCTTGTCCTTTAGACTTAAGGCGATCTTGCGACCCTCAAGGTCAATATCGAGAACTGTAAATTTCTTCTTTTCGTTCAATTGGAAGATCTTCTCTGGATCGATGCTTTCATCGTCACCCATCTCTGATACATGAACTAAAGCTTCAACTGCGGGCGAAAGTTGCACGAACGCCCCAAACGGTGTAATTCGGGTAATTTTACCCTCAACAGTATCACCCTTCTTGAAGGCTTTCACTTCGTGTAGCCATGGGTCTTCACTCATCTGTTTAAGGCTGAGGCTCAAACGATCTTTATCGATAGCGATAATCTTGGCTTTAACAGTTTGGCCAACCTTCACGTAATCTTTAGGATCTTCAACGCGTTCCCAAGAGATTTCAGAGATGTGGATCAAACCTTCAATGCTATCAACGTTTACAAAAGCACCGAAATCGATAACACCGGTGATAACACCTTCAACCTCGTCACCAACTTTTAGCTTGGCGAAGCGGTCTTGAAGCTCGTCTTTGAGAGCTTCCTTCTCTGATACGATCAGTTTATTGTCCTTCTTACTGACGTCCAAAATGCGTACTTTCAGTGATTTATTCACCAATGAGTTTAACTTCTGTAGAATTTCATCCTTATCGGCACCAGATACGCGTGGATAGTTACCAGCTGATAGTTGTGAAACAGGTAAGAATCCACGGATTCCTTCAGCTTCGATCAGCAATCCGCCTCTGTTGGCGTCATATGGAATAACTTCGATAATTTCGCCCGCGTCAAACTGTTTCTGCAGTTCGTCCCAACCTTTATCCTTAGCAGCGCGGCGCATACTGAGTAGTACGTAGCCTTCGTCTACCTCTGGATCAATCACGCTTACAGTGACTGGTTTGCCCTCTTCTAAATTGGCGGCGTTGATTTCACGGCGCAGGACAATTCCTAATCCGTAAGATCCTAGATCAATCCAGGCTTCGTGCTTCTTAATTGATAGCACTTTCCCCTCGATGACATCACCGGCCTTTAGTTGTTTTATAGTGGTGGACGCTAGCAAATCGTCCATTGTAACGCTAGATTTTGACATGAGTTACATGCCTCCTTCAAATGTATTTCCAGCAGATGCTCTAGCACAAGACATGAGAGCAACCCACAAGATTAAGCCCATTATATCTGTTATGCCTCGAGAAGTAAAGATATGCTAAACTAGCAATAAGTTATGAGGGAACAAACATGTATTTAGCGGTAGATGTTGGCGGCACAAAAACATTATTGGCCAGTTTCGAAGAATCTGGTGGTACTCCTGTTAAAGAAGTTCGGTTCCCGACTCCTGAGAAGTACGAAGATTTTTTGAAAGATCTAGCAAAACACCTTACAGAACTAGATGTTGAGCATTTTTCGGCAGCCGGTGTCGGTATGCCAGGAAGACTGGATCGAGAAAACGGCATTTGCATCTCTTACGGAAACCTGGGCTGGAAAAACACCCCTGTTAAAGCTGATCTTGAAAAGGTTTTAAACTGCCCTGTATTCGTTGAAAACGACGCAAAAGTCGGTGGACTATCCGAAGCTAAGCTTATCGGTAATGGTTATAATTCTGTACTTTACATACCATTTGGCACAGGAATTGGTGTAGCTTATATCAAAAATGGCGTTATTGATACAACTTATGGTGATCGCGGTGGCCGAGCTGTGCTCGTAAACTTTGAAGGAAGATCAGATGTTATATGGGAAGATATTGCTTCTGGAAGAGCTATAAAGAAACGCTTTGGCAAAATAGCAACAGATATAACAGATGAAGAGAGTTGGAAATTTATCGCTCACCTTTGGGCGCTTGGCCTTAAGAAATTAATTGATGAAAGAGAGCCAGAAGCAGTTGTTATTGGTGGTGGAGCTGGCAAGCAGTTTGATCGCTACGGGGAATATCTAAAAGATGAGCTGCAGGTTATTCTTGATCCTACTCCTTTCCCAGCTATTGTACCTGCCAAACATCCAGAAGAAGCAGTTTTGTATGGGTGTATTGATCTAATTAAGCAGAACCATGGATAGTTTGCTCACGCAGTTAAAGCACGATTACGCTGGGCTTAATTTTAAGGCATCCAAACAGTTCTGCTGGTCACCAAAAACTGATGAGATTCTCTATAATTCCGAAGCTCTCACGACGCAGACCGGTCCGTGGTCACTGTTACACGAACTTGGTCATGCCATTTTAGAACATCACTCGTACGAGTCTGATCTAGAGCTGTTGCAGCTCGAGGCCGGCGCCTGGCAAAAAGCTCAAGAAATTGGTCAAAACTACGCTGTTAAGATAGATGAAAACCACATCGAAGATTGCCTAGATACTTACCGCGACTGGCTGCATCAGAGAAGTGCCTGCCCTCGCTGCAGCACTCGCAGTCTGCAGCAAAACAGCCGAGAATACAGCTGTTACAACTGTGGTACAACCTGGACGGTTTCGCTGTCGCGCTTTTGCCGTCCGTACCGAAGAGTTAAGCAAACAAAAACGTCGCTTTCGGATAAAGTTCCAAATGCGACGTTTGTCTAAGTTAATCTGTTATTAAACAGTTTTCTTAGTTCGACGGCTAATTCGTCCGCCCTTAGCACCAGCTACACGAGCTAGTTCACGGTTAGCGTAAAAACCACCAGTTTTACCCTTTTTACCGCCCATTGCACCGATTTTTGCGTAAAAATCAGAGCCATATTTACTTTTGTTAGTTGAAGCAGCTGCTTTGCCGCCTTGCTTAGTTCCAGCCATTTCTGACCTCCCTTAAGTTAGTTTGGCCCACTCTAGTCTCGAAGATAGAAAAAGAGCCACGCAATAATTGCATGACCCTCTGTTCCTTCTTCGGAATTCCGCTTATGATATCACTATGTAGAGCTTATGTCAATTGTTCGTTTTAGCGGCAAGGAATTCCTCGCGAGTGGCTGCAGCTACAGCTACCTGTTGATCAAGATCGTTAATAAAGTCTGGCTCTTCACCACCACAGTGATCTCGGTAGTAGTCGTCAACAGGTATATACCCTTGACCCCTTAAAATATACGCTGATGCTGTAAGCAATTTCCCACCTGCTATAACTTGAAGTTCGCGCCTGTCTGCCCACAGCCCTTCTGATTCAGGAGGTTTATTATCTGGGTCGAGGTCCTCGTCTGGTGGATTTTCAATATCGTAATTTGCAATGAGCTCGTCTTCCTCAGGCGTAATCTTCCAGAGCATGCCATGAGTTGATGGCAAATTAGAATTATGCCGTAAGGTTATGGGGTGAAATGCGTCCAGCTGTTTGTCGGTGCGGCCAGAATTTAATATCTTGTAGACAATTGGCAGGCCTTCTCGCAAATCTCCGATATTTGACAGAACATATGCACCATAACTCATAGTACGGCACTCTACGCCATCAGGTTCACGACCAATAATGGCACTAATTACTTCGGGCTTAGCTCGATCTAAAATATCGATATGAAAAA
Source organism: uncultured Candidatus Saccharibacteria bacterium (assembly GCA_964590205.1). Lineage (GTDB taxonomy): Bacteria > Patescibacteriota > Saccharimonadia > Saccharimonadales > JAGQNJ01 > CAZPVO01. The sequence goes on from CAZPVO010000003.1 coordinate 134,521, forward strand.
CATCAGTTTCTGTACTCACAATTACATATATTATACCATAATTACTCTTGAAAACTAGCCTTCTTCACCTGTTGTATAATTATTGAAGGAGAAATTAACATGAGTTTTCAAGCATACATCGATAACATTCAACAGAAAACAGGAAAAACTCCTGAGCAACTCAAGACTGCAGCCGAGAAAGCCGGCATTTATTCCCCAGATATGAAAGCTGGAGATTTGGTAAAGTTCCTAAAGGACGAATTTGATCTTGGCCACGGACATTCAATGGCCATCTGGGCAGTTTTCAAAGATAAGGGTTGGGTCGCCGACCCCAAGAAAAAATAGCTATTTTCCAGCGAGGATCTCTGTTGTATACTGGGCTATCATGCCAGAAGATGCAGAGAAGAAACCAGAGATGGAACCAGAGGTAGCTGAAGATCAACCAGAACCAGCTAAGACTGAGGCAAAAGCAGATAAGAAACCAGAGCAAATAAAGGTTGGCAAAAACGGTCCTGGACCATTACGAAAATTGGTAACCACAGCTCTACGCTATACTGTCGGTCTAACTGCTGCCGTTGGTGCACCTTACATGTTTTACCATGTGGGAACTGACTCCCCGCCATTTACCGATCCCAACGTAGCCGAGAGCATTGCAAACACCGCCGAAGCGATAACTCTTACCGCCGTAGGTGTAGGGGCTGGCGCAATTGCCCTCTTCTACACGATAACTGGCGCTAAATAGTCATACCCTTCGTTTCAATATGCGCCTACTGGTGGTGATATACTAAAGTTATGGACAAGAAAGTCCCTATGTGGATTATGGCAATCTCAGTCCTTGGCCTTTGTTTGGTTGCAGCGACAACTAACATCTTAAATTACCGTCATCAGCAAAGTTATCAGGCCGCTCAAACTCAAGCCCACAAAGATTGTGCTACCGAGCAAGGTGACGCTTACAACACTTGTATGCGCAACAAAGGCTTCAGCAGCAACTGGTAAGCGCCTATCTGGGCTTATGCTTGATTTTGCGGAACGTTATCTTCAAGGAATTGAATAGCCATCGTATCAACAACTGCTTTCCAGGTGTGCTCAGGATTCGGGAACTCATATTCCTCTAGTGTTGCAATCCCGACATTAACTTGTGCTTGATGTATCATAGCCAAGCCCGTATACCCACTCGCAAGAATATCTCCTTCTGGCAACTTTTCGGCTTGCGTAACGGCACTTAATACCTCTATAACAGCACCAGCGGTACTATCTACTCTCTGTTTTATTGCAGCCCTTTTCTCGGGTGGGAAAAACTCGGCCGCAGCCTCAAACGTTAAAGGTCCACCCTGCTCCGGTTCTGCCATAGATACCTCCTGTTATTGGTTTATCTTACGTCCAAGGTTAAAAATAACCAACCATAAGCGCAACCCTCAATTCCGCTTATGCTTGCTTCTGCTGAGCGTAGCTCTATAGTAGAAATCTATGAAGGTTCAACCTGGCTACAACAAAGGCGGTCTTGATCTGGGGGGCATTGATTGTAATATGCCTACTAAAGTTGCCAGAGGAGATAGACTATTAGAGGAAATTGAGCCTGTTGAATATACGAACAGGAAGATACCTGAAAACTGTCCGTTCTATGATTCGAATTATGATCCAAACAAAGTAGTCGGCTGCCTAGCCTGCAGACACTCCCTGCTGTATATCAAAGGCAATATGAAAAAACCCGTATCTGTGGAGCGTCTAAAAGATGTTCTGGAACTGCTGGCAGACGCTCGTGAAACTTTAAGTTTGACCAAGGAACAGTGGCTAGAAAGAGAGTTGGAGAGATGGGAGATACAAAAAACAATGGCGCACCAAATTATAGATGAGCACGGCTACGTAGACCCTCCCAAAAAACGCCCCCGCAAAAAATAACCCCACAATTCCCCTGGCCTTAAAAAAGAATGGTGGCAAAAAGTATTAGAAAGAGTACTGAGCCAAGTGACAAAAATGATACTTGCAAAATGAGTCCTCTACTATTAGAGGTAGTATCTACATCTTTAAAAAGTTCGTTTTTAAATCCATGTAACTTTTTGGAACTCTCAAGCTCAAGTATTGGAACCTCACTATTGGCACGAGCATATAACCCTGCGAGTTTTCTGTACATTCGCATTGAGTCCCATTGTTCAAGAGCACCGCTAAGAATAGACAAGAATAAGAGTACGATCCCTGCGAAAAGAAATGATTTTTGATATCCATTTAGTCTACTGCGAATGGCCTCTTGCCCGAGAACTAACGAAGTAAGGCCAAGTACAATTGTTGAATACGTGATAAGGCTCCCTGATAATTGTCTGCCAGTTGTATTATGTTCAGCATCAATCCGGACTATATTTTTAGAATTTTCGTCAAAATATAAGTCTATTCTTTCTTGAACAAATTTGGTTGCCTCAAATTTATTTTTGTCTTCCTGCCTTAACTTCGTAAGTTTTTCAATCATCTTGAGCACTACTGTCCTCCTCTGGAATTACTGTTGGTGGACTATTCGTATCTGTATTCTGTCCCTTTTCTATATCCTCACTCATAAGCCAAGTATATCACCTCAGGCTATTGTAAAGTTGCAGTAATCTAGTCATTATGGTTATTGTAGAAATAGGTACTGGAGAAATTATATGACTTTACTGGAAGCAAAAACAACAGCGGATATTTTTCAGAGTTTATGTATTGGTTTGGGTGCAGTACTAGGTGGCCTGGGGGCCTTAAAAGTTTTGGGTGAATGGGCAAACAAAAGAAAGTATGAAAAATCAAAGAGAAAGTTAATAAAGTGTTACCCTAAAGAGGATTTGAATAGTAGTTTCAAACTACTGGCTCATAGTTACTCAGAGGATAGTGATAATGTTGTGGGACGGTCATCACATGTATACCTTTGCGATGACAGAACAAAGAAAAGACATTGGATAGCAAATCTCAAAACTCTTAAATTGCTTGGGTTTAATGGTGACGAGGTTAACGGAGTTAGTAAACGTGTGCTGGAGTCGTATGAAATGGGCGAACAGATTGATTTAGACCCTAGCACTTTCTAGCAAACAGTACTAGCTCTTCCATCAATAAATACGCAAGAGCCCCTCGTTTCTGAGGGGCTTCTTGTGTTTAGACATTTCGTAGCCTTAGTGCCGGCATCTTGCTATTTTCCCAGGCTTAAAAACCAAGTATTGTAACCGTTAGGAGGCTTGACTTCCGTGTTCGGAATGGGAACGGGTATGGCCCTCCTACTAAGGATACCAGCACAAAAACTACGATTGAATTTTAAGACAAACGGGTGCTTCATAAGCACCAATAACTAGTCAACGCACATCTCCAGGAACCACTCAAAAAATGAGCAATTCCTGGAACGTAAAAAGTCAATGCCTCTATTAGTACGCTTCGGCTCAATACGTTACCGCACTTTCACCTTGCGCCTATCAACC
>CAZPVO010000004.1:0-113597 GCA_964590205.1 uncultured Candidatus Saccharibacteria bacterium
CCGGCGATCTCCTCCGTGACAGGGAGGCGTGTTAGGCCAGCTACACCACGGGCCCGCATTGTCAAATAGACAGGTGCGATCATACCAAGAACAGGGGCAAAAAGCAATAACACTAAGCAACCGTATTTACAAATCATCAAGCTTATGCTAATATATATGTGTTATGCAAACACAAATATCACCAGATGCAGGTCCTCGTCCAAACCCTTGGCGTGAAGCAGTTCCTCCATCTGAAGAAGCAAGAACAATTACAGGCCAAGATCACGTAACTACTGCCCTTGTCGACAGATTAAACGTTCAAGAAAATAAAAAACTAGACGCGCGCTTTGAACAAGCTGGCGCAGCCATTGCTCGTACACTTGAAGCAGCAGAGCTAGCAGATCAACGACCAGCAAGCCGAGCTGTTGCTGAGCAGATAGCCAAAAATCAGGAAGCACAAGAGCTTACTGCACAGATACATCAACGAGTACTACATGAGCGTGGTAGCCGAGGAATGACCAACTTAAAGAAGTCTTCTAGATCCACATATTCAAAACAAAGGTAAAACAATGGAAAACACTCAATCATTCAAAAACAGTTTCGAACTGTTATCAACAGATCCAAAAGTTCAAGATAACTTCGCAAAATCAAAGGTCCTTAACACCGGATGGGTCCCGTTGATGATCTACACCATCCAAAATATTGAGAACCCTTACCGAACTCAGCTCAAAAACCTGTTAGTTTGGCGATAAACTCCTTGCTATAATAAGGCGGTTCTAACAGAGATAAGCCGATATAGCTCAGTTGGTAGAGCGACACATTCGTAACGTGTAGGTCAGCGGTTCGATCCCGCTTATCGGCTCCAGCTTACAGAGTTGCGGGTGTCGTATAACGGCTATTATGTAGCCTTCCCAAGGCTGAGACGAGGGTTCGACTCCCTCCACCCGCACCACAACCATAGACAAAACCTACTTTTTGTTATATTATTTGCTTTATGTTAGCCATTGGTGAGGTTATAGTTGAGCCGGCAGGAGTTGATCTGCATGTTTTAGAACCTCCTGAGTATAAAGTTCCAACTATTAGTCACCTATTTCGTAACGAAATTGCGTTGGATACTGTTTTAAAATTTGGTCTAGAATCATACCAAGCAGGTCCGCAAGCAGAACCTTTTCATGTTATGTCTATTGGTTGTAGCTTTGGAGCCGAAGTTGACAGCGCACTTGCCTATCTTACGCACAATGTTCCTGAACTTGGAGCTGTTAGCGCAACAGGTATCGATATTAACCCACATGCTGTTGAGGCCGCCAAACGAGGAAAATATTCTACCTATGCCAGCGTCCTACCTGAGATACAAGACGAATTAGAATTATACGGATTCACCTTCGAATCTGGCCCAGTCGGCAAATGGGCGCACATTAGCGCCGAGCAGCTGCGAGCTAAGCACGACGTTACTTTTGTAGAAGCTGATATGCGCAAACCAACAGTGATCGATGCCGAGCCAGCTGATGTAGTGCTTTGCAATAACATTTTTTATCACTTGTCACCTGATGATGCTTCGGATCTTGTACTGAGCGCCGCTGACTACTTAGCCAACGGCGGCATTATGAGCTGGGAATACCCCAGTGGTGGCTCAGTTCTTACTATGGGTATGAGTGACGTAAATTATACCGTTTGGCGTGTCCAAACAGGCCAAAAGCTGGCCCGTGATGGCATTTTGCCCATAGCATTTAACAGCGACGGCGCCCCCCACATTTTTTACGCCGAAAAATAAATAAAAATAGTTTTTGTGGTATTGTCTACTTTATGAATTCTGCCGAAGTGTTATTGCATGAAGTCGGCCCCACTACTATTTTTGCCGTCAGCTAAACTCGCCTATTTACTACTACGCTAACAGATTGACTTTTTATGCTGCTTATGTTAATATATACTTATGATTTCAAAAGAATCTTCTCTTCCAGCTCCACGATCGCGTTATGAACTACTACAAGCTGATGCTGATACTTCTAAAGAACTCCGTAAATTTAAAGACGAGCTTTGGAAATATGAAATACCACGGGATCCTAACATTTTTAACGATAACCCGAGGCGTGAGAAAACCACTTTCGGAGACGGCTCGAGCGTTGACATCAACGTTCAAGATGCAGGCGTAGACGCCGCTATACGCAAAGTAACTGCAATTTTTAGTCCAGAGGCAGTCGACGGCATATGGACATTAGTCGCTAAGCGCGACGATGAGTTACCTACCCCTCTAAAAGATGGGTTTGGAGTTCATATACGCACAAGTTATGACGGTGGTTGGATTCAATATGCGCTTGCTCCACCATCTGTTCGAGCAGAAGATTTTCCAGAAGTAGACTTCGGCTTAGAGAAACCTCTAATTCATGTACACATGAACGGTTGGGATGATAAAGCAGATCTAACAGTTAATCATGGATTTTCTTATGCACTCGACGAAATATCATTCACACCTGATGAATTCACAGCAATAACTGTTGGCATGGCGCTTGGCTCATTACATCAAGCCCGTGAAGCTCGGGTGAATGGTTCACGCGATGCGGGAAAAGTTAGCGTAGAATACCCTACGCCTCTAGGAGGTTAAAAATGCCAGACGAAGTTCCTGAACCAACTCAAGAAGCCCCAAAAGAACCTTATATTCCTATTGTTGGAGCTTATCCTGGCATGCAGCCCGATGCACTAGAGATATTTGCACCCGAAGGAACCCCTATATTACTGCTTGAATCGAACGCTCATGCAGCGCTAGCTCATAATCTTTTGCCAACAGTTAAGAAAATTATTGAGAGAGGCACCCCTGTCATTGCTTTAGCTGATAATTACGACGCGACTTACGGGACCACCCATCTTGTCGATCAGCCTCAAGTCGATGCGCGTGATACTGGCGTTTTTTTCCTTGAAACAATTGGTGTTGGCTCACCAAATGCAGATGACGGCAACCAAGATAATATAGTAAAAATTGTTGATGTTGTTAAAGAAGGTATCTCAGCCGGCCTAAAGGGTCAAGAATTAGGTCAATTTGTCAGTGAACGATTTAGTTTTCCTGAAGGTGAAAAACCACCAAAACCTAATTCTATTGAACAAATGCGCGCCAAACATGAAGAATTAGTTGCGATGGGCTTAGGCGGAATTACTGAAACAGCATACGAAGACTTAGTTAAAGCCGAAGAAGCCCGGTCCCAGCCTAAGCAAAATGTTTAGTGATTTTGAAGCACGTCTCGGACGGCGAAGAACGCTGGTTTTGGCTGGTAATCGTCCGTGAACATCAGAGGCGTGGCATCGTTAACACCGATTCCCTTGTACCAGCTCTGACGATCAACGAGCCCTAGAAAACCAAAGTTCGGACAAGTATCTGGGCCAACATCAACACAAGCCCCCAACATATCGTGGTAAATCTCGGCTTGGCGTTTGTTTTTATCATCTTGGCTACCAGCTACACCGTGCATGTTCACGTCAAACTCAGTCACATACACCTTTACGCCAATGTCGTGAAAGCGACGCATGTTTTTGGCGACCTCATCGCGTGACGCGGGAGAGTCACCACTAATATGCATCTGCATACCGATGCCATCGATTGGAACTCCACGAGCCTTGGCATCCTTGATGTAGTTGTACATGTTATCTGATACATCGTTCTGTTTTTCATTATCGAAGTCATTGAGTATCAATATAGCATTTGGATCACCGGCCCGAGCATCTCTAAATGCTTGGTCGATATAGGCATGCCCAAGCTTTTTACCCCACCAATCTTCGTTGCCACCTTTTTTGAGTTCACGACTAAATGCCTCATTGACCACTGTATATTCCCTGATGTGCCCCTTGTAGCGAGCCGTCACCGTAGCAATGTGCTCATCAATAATTTTGAGTAGTTCCTGGTTGCTGTAATTGCCGTCTTTTAGCCAATCTGGCAGCCATTTTTCATCGCCCCACAACAGATGCTGATAGCGAACTGGCAAGTTATTCTGGCTGGCAAAGTCTAACACCTGATCAATATGGCTAAAATCATATTTATCACGAGCCGGTCTAAATGTAGAGTCTTCAAACTTCCAGTTTGGCTCGCCATCGAGGGTGACATATTCAAATTCTGTCGATAAGATTTCGCTGTATGGTCGTTCGCGTAAGTACTTGAGTGCTGCAAAATTTCCCAGCTGGATTCCCCTATCTTTGGCCAAAGATCTGAGTGGTGGAACCGGCAGTTCCGGCAGTGGCTTCTTGATGTAAGGATCGCGGTTAAAATATTTCCAGGCGCCAAAGCCTACAGCTATCAACGCCAACACAGTGCAAGTAATAATAATTCCTCGTTTCATAGTGCCCTACTGTACGTCGGCAGTGATAAACGTGCAGTTTAAAATTTAGCAGTACAAACCAAAAAAGCTCCCTGAAACAGAGAGCTTTCTATGCAAATAAACCTACAATTATTATCGTGGTTCTTGCGGTCGAGCTTCGTTCACAACAATTTGCATTTTGCCTTGTTGTGAATCATTTAAGCCTTTGATTGCAGCCTGGGCTTCTTCATCAGAACCCATTTCTACAAAACCAAAGCCTTTGCTACGACCAGATTCGCGGTCCATGATTACCTTAGCTGAAACAACTGAACCATAAGCTGCAAACATTTGCTGCAGTTCATCATCTGTTGTTGTATAAGGCAAGCGACCTACGTATAACTTACTAGCCATGTATGATACCTTGTTTAATTCTCCTTAACAGGACGACCTAATTTCTCTTATCTAACACCTAACCTGGCTAGTAAGACCTGTTCGTGAGGAGTATACCCTAACAAGCGAACAGAGGCAACCAGATTATGGCTGGCCGGCACTTGGGTTTGGATCAACCGGTATATAAACGCGAGTTGGTTTCTTTTCTTTGAGGTCGTTGAGTTTGGCATCGATTGGCTTAAAATTGAATAAAATATGTGCGCCACGGACCTTGTCATCCTTCTTCTCGATAGTCTTTACAATTTCCAAGCTGTAGCCGGTATTGATGATGTCACTGTACTGGCCTGGTTGCATGTTAAACAATGCTTGAGTGGTTTGCGGTGTTAAATCGCGATTGGTTTTATCGATCAAGAAGCCGTATTCACCACCATTATCTTTGGTACCAATATCATCTGAGTACACTTTCGCCACCGTAGCAAAATCGGTGTTATTTTTTAGATCCGCGAGAGCTCGTTGAGCACGTTCTTGTGTAGCTGTATCGAGTTTTGCAACTACTTTTTCAGTAAGGATCTGCTGTTTTAAGCTTCGTTTGAAATCATCCAGCGACCAGCCCCAGTAATCACGCAGTACATCTTCGAGCACTTTGTCGTTACTACCCAAACGATTTTGTTGGCGCAGCACTGTTATTTGGTCATTCACTTCCTGGTCCGTCACTGTAACACCTTGCTCTTTTGCTAACTGCTTTATGTAACCATCATCGATTACCTTCTTGAGCGCTTGCTTTTTAAACTCATTAAGTTGCTGCTGACCAGATTCACTATTAAAGTCGAGCTTTTGCTGAACCTGGTAATAATGCATGTAGTGACGCAATTCAAACAAATAGTTCTCGTAGGCGATGAAGTTTTTGCCCGTTCGAGCTACTGGAAATGGCACGACGCGGCTGACGCCGTACAAAAACGATGAAGTTGATTGGAATTTATAGAGTGCAACCGTGCAATAACTAACAAATCCCAGCAGAACCACAATAAAGATAGTGACTGAGAACATAACAATTTTATGTTTGGAATGTTGCAGCGGATAAATATACTTACGGGCACTGGAAAGTACTTCTTCTCGGTGCTCGGCAACGGTTTCGTTGGTAATTTTGGGCATCGCCTCACCACTGGTCGGTAAGCCAGCTTCTTTTTTTACGGCTTTTTCTAGTTTTTTATCCCGCCTAAATTTCTTCAATATCCTCTTCTTCATCTGATCCTTTTGGTTCTTTTCTTGGTTTAGTTGGCGATTCGGTCGCCGTTACACCCTCTTCGCGCAGTATCCCAATTAGTTTCTTTTGGGTTTGCGCCGGGTGATGAACATCATGAATAACGAGGTCCCCCATGTATGTTTGCATCATTATTGTACCAAATCCTAGCACCGATTCCTGAAAACCATTAACTTGATAGTTGATCATCTGAATTTGATCGAGTGCAAGGTCAACAACTGTCTTATGAAACAGCCCTTTTTGGGTAATTTGAATCAGCCGCTGATCTGTCACAATGAAAATACTGTAGTACCAGGCAATCCAGCTTGGTGAAAATACAATAAGCGCCAACAAAAAACCCGCGGCCAGCCCACCAAAGAAGAAAGACATCTCTGGTTTTACGAGCGCTGGAACTGTTCCAAGCAGTATCGCAATACAGGCGAATATTAGCCCTTTTCGCATGACAACCGGGTGCTTTCGAAAGACGTAAAGCACTTCCTCGTCGTCAAACTGATCAGCAAACATTTTATGGGACTTTTGGCTGTCGTCCTTTTTGTCTTTTGCCATAAGCTTATTGTACCATTTTGGGTTATTTTAACAGTTTGATATGGATCGCGATGACACTGTATTTGGCTTCGTCTTCGCTATCGTAAAATTTTTTATATTCATTGACGGCTTCTTCTAAACTTTTTGCGCGTGGCAGAAACTTTTTGAAACCAACTTGATCAAGCATTCTTTTAAATGTTGGGAACTGTTCTAATTTGGTAATTTCTACTCTGACTTGATCCGGTATTTCTCTCAGTAACTTACCGTTCATATCATACACATCTTCTCTCAGGTGTATCTGGTCACCTACCCGATACTTGGCAAACTTGTCACGAAATAGTCGACCTTCAACAGTTTTCAGACCTGCCTTAATATCTTCTATATGAGGTGTTGCTCTGCCAGATTCCCAAATTTTCATAAATACTGCGTGGTACCCCGGGCAGGATTCGAACCTGCGACGCCCGCCTTAGGACGGCGGCGCTCTAATCCACTGAGCTACCGAGGCACGTCATCGTACATTATATGCATAAAATTAGTCTTAAAACCATCTGTTTGGTTGCAGCACAAGGAAGCAATGAGAATCGAGCAAGCCGTATCTGTAATACGGTGAGCGAAACTCGCAAGTAGCTAACACAGTGATGCGCCAAAAAATGGCTTTAAGAGCGTTCGTCGTCGGAGTAAACGTGCGCGTAATTGGTTTTGTCGTAATTAAAGAGTTCTTCCTTACTAAAGAACCGAGCGACTTCTTCATCACCATCTTCTGTCGAAGCGTGAACAAGGTTACGGCCAGTACCAATTGAGAAATCACCACGAATACTACCAGCGGCGGCTTCGCGAGGATTAGTAGCGCCAACAATGATGCGAACTGAATTAATGCACTCATAGCCTTCCCAAGCCATGGCAACGACAGGAGAGCTCTTCATAAATTGTTCAAGATCTGCATAGAATGGCTTATCTGTTAAATGGGCATAGTGTGCTTTGAGCACCGCATCGTCCAAGGTCATCATTTTTATCCCAATGAGCTTTAGGCCTTTTTTCTCAAGCCGTTGAATAATTTCGCCGATTAATCCGCGTTGTACGGCATCTGGTTTAGCAATAATGAGGGTACGTTCCATCAATAACCTTTCTTATTTATAGAGGTAATTATACCAAACATAACCAATGTCGTACAATAAAGTTATGCAGTTCACAAAAGCCAAAACTGATTTTCTGGAATATCTCGAAATTGAACAAAATCGCTCCCAAAAAACCATCGCGAATTACGACCACTATCTCACCCGCCTGGAGGATTTTGCTGGCGACATCAAAGTGAGCGATATTGACCCAGAGTTAATCCGTAAATGGCGACTCTGGCTTAATCGGCTTGGCACAAATGTCTCTGATGAATTGCAAAAAACTACCCAGAATTATCATTTGATAGCGCTTCGAAGTTTTCTTAAGTTTTGTGTAAAGCGAGATATTCCCTGTTTGCAGCCAGAAAAGATTGAGCTGGCCCGCACCACGCGTAAACAAGTGACGTTTTTAACACCGGAGGAACTTAAGCGCGTTTTTGACCAACCAAATATTCAAACAATGCCAGGACTGCGTGATCGCGCCATACTGGAACTGCTCTTCTCGAGTGGTTTGCGCGTATCTGAACTGGTGAGCTTAAATCGTGATCACATTAATCTGAAACGCCGAGAATTTATGGTCCGTGGAAAAGGTCAAAAAGATCGCCCGATATTTATCAGCGAACAGGCTGCTGCCTGGGTTGAGGGCTATACAAACAAGCGTACAGATACAGCCCAACCGCTGTTCATTCGATATTCTGGCAAAAAAGAAGTTGATACAAGCGGTGATTTTCAGCGTTTAACGGTGAGAAGTGTCCAGAGAATGGTCGCCCGCTACGCAAAGCTGGCTGGTATTACAAAGCACGTCTCTCCTCATACCCTAAGACACTCATTTGCGACCGATTTACTTATGAACGGAGCCGATTTGCGCTCAGTTCAAGCCCTGCTTGGGCACAGTAATATCGCAACAACACAGATTTACACGCATGTGACCGATCCACACTTAAAAGCTGTGCACGAAAAGTATCACGGCAAAAAGTAAACTCGAGAACTACTGTGATGTCGGATTACAGACGTTTATATCAGCATCAGAGCTATTCGTACCATTAATATTATCCCTGTTGTAATAGACTGTACCGTGGTTATTCGGTGTCGTGTCAGGTATTGGCAAACCAACCATAACATCTGTACCGGGCTGGGCAAACGCCATACGCTTACAAATGCTATCACCAGTATCGACTGAGTATTCTGGATATGAGTAACTCCCTTTAAGTGGCACACGTACTTGAATTCGACGCAATACATCCTGAGCCTTGCCCGTTGAGTCAATAACGGCCTGTGCACCTACAATATCTTTTCGGACTCCACCACTGTAAATCCGAATGTTGGCCGCAGTTGGTAAGTAAATTGACTTAAGCCGTAAATACACTACGTTGGAAGGGCTTGAAAACTTAATTTCAGCGTTGCAGTTATATAGATGGTTTGCCTTATAGCCAGGATTATTGCTCTTGTTGCAGTTACCATCAATAAATTGAGCATCTTGGCTCGATGAAGCATCTCTGCTGCTCAGCGGCGAAACATTAGATGGACCTGCGACTGGATACAAAAAGTATGACCTGGCCGCCTGAGTTAAACTGTTGTGATTTAAAGCCGTTAGTGGCATAACACCTACTTGGATCATGCCAGTACCGTTATTTTGCGTAAAATTATCTGTCTTTGGATCGTTAACACCATTTTGTGGCAACAAATGGGTGGTGTTTGAATTAGATACAAACTGATCATTATTATCACTTTTATCTCTTTGCCAGCTTATGTCGATGTAATCAATCGGCGTACCGTCACTTGTTTCCAGACGAACAACCTGTGAACTATCCGTACTAATTGGGTTATAGATGAGTTCGTTTGGTGACTGATCAATCAATACACAGGTGTGATCAACATTGTCATTACTATTAATCGGTGCTTTTCCCGAAATACCACCTGTCTTACAATCCGTTACATCGCCAGCAATACCGGGCAATTGATCAACTGCATCGTTAACACCCGACTCGGCGGCATAAAATGCTTGTGTGCTGAGTTGGCGATCCAGCGCCTGCCGTTGTTCTCGACGAATTAGCAATGCAAAACTGGTTGATATAAGTACCAGCACACCCATTAAAACCATCACGACAATAATCGAAACAAGTCCTTGCTCAGTGTTTTTTGCCCTATAATGGTTATGTTTCATTGTTTTCATTTTAGCGTACTTTAATTAACCCTTTGAAATACTGTTGTTGAAAGTGCCGAGGTTGCGCACCATTGAGCACTCTGAGCAATTGACTTACAAGCTGTTGGAGTAGTCGCATTCGGTTCTAACAGATCGTCATCGCCATATATGAGTAAGAAATCAATCGTCCATAAATGGTCATTGCTTGGGTCACTGCTTGGGTTAAATTTAGCTAGGCGCATACCTTGGCCCAGAAGCTCCTTGCCCGGTAATGCATTCGCATCTGTATTAGTATCTGCTGGACTAGGAACAGTTAGATCCAATGGTGCACATGTCTTCCCCTGCCCAATGGTGTCAGCCCACAAGGCGTGAAGGGCCTTGTGGTCGGCTGTAATACCGTGCTGCGGCGCACCATCATCAACTTCGGCATTTAGTAAATAACTAAACCGTTGATTACCAACACATAATGCACCTGAACCACTCGTAGGCGGAACAGACACAACACTCCCGCCGGCAAACTGAATTGGCCGCGCAATACTGTCCATCGTGTTACGAGCCACATCTTGAGTACGACTCATAACAATTCCTTTGTAATACATTCGCCCAATTTGAATCGTAGCCGACGTAGCACCAAGTAAAATCACCGAAAAAACCAACGTTGCAATCATCAGTTCGATCATTGTAAAACCAGCGTTGTTGTTACGTAGCTTCTTCATCACTGTTCCTTTAGCACCCGATAATACATTGTTAGCTGATCTGTACCGCTGGTACCAAGACTGTCCCATGTAATGTTAATGGTAAATTGGTAATCATTGGCACTGTAGCCTGGGGCCGGCACCGAGTTAACTTTTACGTGATAGAGTCCACTAAAGAAACAATTAGCAGAATTTGTGGTGAGCGCCGGATTGACACTTGGATTGAAGCAAAAGTTAGCAGCCGTAAATACTTGGCCATTTACGCCGGCACCAGGATTTGCAGCCGCCGCCTTGATATTCTCAATCTGACTTTCGGCTAGCTTGGTCGCTTCCCCACGTTCTTGAGCTTGCCGTGCAGCTTTTAGACTGCGTGAAGCAATTGCATAGGCACCACCAATGGTCATACTTAAAACTACAATGGAGATCATTACTTCAATGATTGTGTCACCACGCCAATTTTTATGCAGGCTCATGGACATCCCCTCCCTGGTACCCCACTAGTGGCATTGTATGTGACGTCAGTCGTGAGTTGCCGTCCTTGCCCACCGATAACAATCGCCGCTCTGCGGACCAGGCTGCCGACATCTGCTAAACAAATAACGACTGCATCGGGGCTGGCAATAGCTCCGCCAGACTCAATGCTACTTACACTTGTTGCCAAATCTGGATCGGCCGCCTGACCAAGGCTACTGCCAGGAATACCCAAAAGATTAACATCTTTAGCGCCCGATAGAGGGTCAGAACTTCCGTTGTTATAAGTGGCCAATGGATAGAAAAAGCCAACCGAACCAATTGTTGTGCTGTGCCCACCTTGTACCTGATACATGTCGTACACCCGTAGATTTTCAGGAATATCGTGTTTATCAGATAAATCCACAGCACCAACTGCTAAGCGTGGTTGTGCTCCAACAAGTCCTGTTCCAGAACCGTCTGGATCCCATAGTGTTTGCACGAGCGACTTATCTGTATCCTGCCGACGACCGTAAACTGTCTGTGTCGCATATTTTGTACATTCAACCGCGTTTGTAGTTGTGCATCTGGCGTCGTTAAGCCCAAACTGCAAAACTTTGCCTAAGAACGTGCACTCAGAGTTTTGTCCCTGTTTGGTGCCGTTGGTATTATTGGGAGTCAATACTGGCTGGCCAGTAGACTGAACATCACAATCAAAGTTGCTTTGGTTGGGATAAAAGCCCGAGGCTGTTTCATTTATAGTCGCATGAATCTGGGCGTCCAACTCCTGTACACCTTGGGTGAAATGGGTCTTTGCCTGCTGATTGCTTACAAGACCGAGCGCACTTATAAGCAACGCTGCTGTAACGACCAAAAAGATCATTACCTCAACAATTGTATAGGCATCAGGGTTATTTATAAGTTTTGTATGTCTTTTTAACACGTATCGTCACCCCAAGGGATTTCAGGCCCCGTCATATGCACCAGTATAGCATAAGAAGTTTGGATTTTACTCTATAAACCGAGCAGATTATGTAGGTACATATGTACAATTCGATCACCCCACAAATACACAATCGTGGCTGCGGTGAGTAAATACGGCCCGAATGGAATGCGACTGGCATAACTTTTGCGCTTACTCAACAAGAGTGGCAAAGACACTAAAACGCCTAATAGCGAGGCTATAAACAAAAGCGAAAGCACACCTAAGGGACCGCCGACTAGTATACCGAGCGCTATAGCGAGCTTAACGTCACCACCACCGATCCATTTGCCACCTGAGATTTGAAACAGCAAGTAGAACAGCCCGGCCAGACATACAATTCCCCAGAAGGCACTGGTAACTACATGCAAATCACGACTAATTATCAACTGGCCAACAAAGTTAATCAGTGTAAGGCAAATGAGTGGATAAACTATTTTGTTCGGCAGCAGCATCCACTTTAGGTCGTATATGAATAAAATCATGAAGAATACCAGCGTCGCAATCCAAAACGCAAATTGCCATATACCGAGCATCGCAAAACCATGCGGCCACGATAGATAAGAAATTATAAATAAAAGCGCTGTAGCTAGCTCTACGAGGGGATACTGCCAACTAATTGGCTTGTGACAGTAGCGACACTTGCCGCGCAGCTCCAGCCAACTTAAAACTGGAATAAGATCTTTTGTTGCCAGCATGTGATGACAATTTGGACACATCGAACGGCCTTTTGTAATCGATAGTTCTTTTTTTGCTTTGGCGCTTTTACCCTTTTTGCTCTGTTCGTGCAGACGCCACACCAGCGCATTCGTAAAACTGCCCAGGCACAGTCCGAGTAAGACTAAAATAACAATTATCATTAGCAATATAGTAGCACAATCAAAAACAGGCCCATGACAGGCCTGTTTTAGTTTTTAGGCTATTGGTTTAGCTTTCTTGGCAAACAGGTGCGAATGTACCTGAACCGTTTTCGATCTCGTAAACAGCTGCGTATTGTCGAGCAGAACCAGCAGCAGTCTTACCTACTGTTGTAGTGTCACATGTAGCTGCAGGTACAATTACTACATAATCTGCGGCCGCCGTGTTAAGTGGACCAGTTGCTGCGTACGCAGCCAAAACTTGTGTACCACCGGCAGATGGTGTGCTAGCTGAACAGTCAGCCTTGTTATAGTAGCCAACTTTTCCTTGCGAAGAAGTTGTACCACTTGCACCAGTAACTGTTAGTGGTCCTGAGTTACCTCCCGAACAACCAGTTGGTGATTTACCACTGTTATTGTTTGTAAACTCGTTAACAGCAGCAAGCATTGATGATACATCGTTCTTACGTTGTGTGTTACGTGCATTTCGTTGCAATGCAGGCACTGCTAAGAATACAATCAGCAGAATAACTGCCGCGATGACTAACACGATCATAACTTCGATGATTGTGAAGCCCTCTTGTCTTTTCTTTAAATTTTGTATCATGCCCGTATGTTCCCCCTTATAGGTTTTGTTATTATGCTTATGCTAGTTATGGTAGTCACTGACGGTTAAAAATGCAAGCCTTTATAGGCTAGTTATGCACAGGCTCTCTCTAGCCGGTTATACCGATCTTGCCCACCAAACTATAAACCGGCAATAGCACCGCCACCACAATAGTAATGGCGACGAGACCCATAATAATCATTAGCACCGGTTCAATAATAGTTGAGATAGCCCGAATTTCGTTATCGACTTCGCGCTCATAATAATCAGCTGTTTTGCTTAGCATTTGTTCAATCGAACCAGACTGTTCACCGATGTGAAGCATATCTGGCACCAGTGGCAAAAAGTTAGGATCACCTTTAAGTGAATCTGATAGCGCTTTACCACCCTTTACTTTTTCGGCAGCTGTTTGAATAGAGCGCTCGATGTGCACATTACTGATTGCTCGGCCAGAAATATCCAGCATCTGAATAAGCGGCACACCGCTAGCTACGAGTGTTGAACCCACACGAGTAAAGCGAGCCATGTACACCTTCATAAATAGCCGTCCAATTGGCCACATACGCATTTTGAGTTTATCAATCACTTCTTTACCAGAGCCGGTTCGTGCCCAGCGACTGGTAAAGAATACGAGGAACCCGATAATAGCAAGTTCGATCCACCAGAATTTAACGGTAAAGTGCGAAAACGCCAGTAGCATTCGGGTTACTAACGGCAGTTGCGCCCCCTGAATGCCCTTGTAAACTTCTTCGACAGCAGGCAGCACTTTCACAACCATGAAGGTAACAACAGCGGCCATAACCAACAAAACGATGATCGGATAGACCATTGCTCCACGAATTTTGCTTAAAATCTCAGCGTCTTTTTCCTGCTGATCAGCAATTCGCTCCAGCGCCTTATCAAGCGTTCCTGAGGCTTCACCAGCTGCTACCAAGTTCACGAACACTTCGTTAAAAACATCTGGATGGCGGCCCAAAGCTACAGAAAATTGAGCACCGCCTTCAACATCGGTAATAATTTTATTGATAACCACCTGTAGATTCTTGTTTTGGGTTTGACCAGCCACGTTCCGTAAACTTTGCACCAACGGCAAACCAGCGTTAATAAGAGTCGAGAGCTGCCTCGAGAACAAAACTTTATCTTTAGATTTAATACGATGCGTGTATTTGCCGACTAAACCTTTGCTATTACTGTCACCTTTAAGGTTAAGCTCAATCGGCGCTAAACCCTCTTTTTGAATCATTTTCGCAGCCGTCGACTCATTGTCGGCTTCAAGAGTCGCTTTTACTTTTTCCCCAGTTGAGGGATCGCGAGCAGTGTATTCAAAGGTGAGCATTTTTTATGTGTTTTAACTCCTCATCAAGCGGTCAAGTTCATCCAAATCAACGGCAAAGTTGCGGGCTTCTTCATAGGTAATCGTACCTTTTTGAATAAGTCCGACAAGTGTTTTGTCCATTGATTGCATGCCAAATTCAGCACCAGTTTGGATGACAGCTTCAAGCTGGTGACTCTTCCCTTCACGGATAATGTTTCGCACGGCTGGAGTGGCTACCAAAATTTCTGCTGAAGCAATACGTCCGCCACCAATAGTTGGGATCAGTCGCTGTGAACAGATAGCCATCAAAATGTTAGCCAGTTGTGAGCGAATTTGCGGTTGTTGATGCGGTGGGAAAACGTCAATCATACGATCAATCGACTGGGCAGCCGAGTTGGTGTGCAGCGTGGCAAATACCAAGTGACCAGTTTCAGCAATCGTAATCGCGGCAGCGATCGTCTCAAGGTCGCGCATCTCACCAATCAGCACAACGTCGGGGTCTTCACGCAAGGATGAGCGCAATGCGGCTGAGAATGAATATGTATCGTAGTGTACTTCTCGCTGTACAATGACTGCTTTTTTAGACTTATGCGTAAACTCGATTGGATCTTCGATGGTAATAATGTGCTCTGGGCGTTCAGTATTGATCTTATCGACAAGTGCCGCCAACGTCGTTGACTTACCAGAACCAGTTGGACCGGTTACAAGCACGAGTCCTCGTGGGTATTCGGCAAATTTGTTAACAATTTGCGGTAGGCCAAGCTGCTCGATGCTCAAAATTTCGTTTGGAATAAGTCGGAGCGCCGCAGCTAAGTTACCTCGTTCGTGAAAGGCGTTCACACGAAAACGACCTAAATCACCATAGGCAAAACTGAAGTCGAATTCTTTGTCTTTGAGCAAAATTTGCTTTTGATCTTCGTCTAAAATGGCGAAAACCAGCGTTTCAACGGCCTCTTCATTGAGCACATCTGCCCCTGTTACTGGCGTCAATTTACCATCAACTCGAATCATTGGCGGCAGGCCAACTTGTAAGTGAAGGTCCGAAGCTTTCTTTTTAACTACTTCATCAAGTAGTGGTTCTATTCGTATTTGTGAATCAGTTTTATTATCTGCCATTTGCTCCCCCTAAGCACTATCTGCGGCTGCGACACGGTCAACTTCGGGTAGCGAAGTTTTACCATCTAAAGCTTTTAAGTAACCATCCTCGCGCATGGTGATCATACCTTGGCTCTTAGCCATTTTTTGTATTTCTGCGCTGGTTGCACGTTTGATAACGAGGTCCTGAATTTCTTCAGTAACGTTAAACACCTCGTACAAGCCCATTCGCCCTTTAAAACCACCAGGTGCATCGGGACTATCTTTGCCCTTGTACAAAGTATAAGCATTTTCACCCCTGAGTGGCAAGGTTTTATACCCAAGATCTTCGGTCACCTTCTTCATATCAGCTTGGCTCGCTGGTAAAAGATTGCCGAGAACCTTATGGATCGCTTCTGTTTCGGCGCCTGCAGTTTTATATTCTTCTTTATCTTCAGCAATACGACGCACTAAGCGCTGACCAATAACTGTTCGCACTGTGCTGGCGATCAAAAATGGCTCGATACCCATATCAAGCAGTCGAGGCAGGATTCCAGCGGCTGAGTTGGTGTGAAGCGTACTGAAGACCAAATGGCCCGTTAATGCCGCTTGAACAGCCAGCTGAGCTGTTTCCTTGTCACGAATCTCCCCAACCATAACCACATCAGGATCTTGACGCAAAACTGAGCGCAATCCTGATGCAAACGTCAGGCCAACATCTGCATTTACCTGAATTTGATTCACGCCGCCAACTTTATATTCGACTGGGTCTTCCAATGTGACAATATTGATTTCGTCACTCTTGATTTCCTGCAGTAACGCGTACATGGACGTGGACTTACCTGAACCAGTCGGTCCAGATGTTAGAATCATGCCATTTGGATACTTAATGCCCTCTCGAATCATGCGCAGCGCACGGCCGGTGTAGCCCATATCTTCAAGCTTCAAACTTGTACCAGTTTTATCGAGCAATCGAATAATCACCTGCTCGCCCCACACCACCGGTGAGACAGCAATACGAAGGTCAATTTGGCGACCAAAAACCTTAACTGTAAATTGGCCATCCTGCGGGATACGGTGCTCATCAATTTTTAGATTCGAGAGGATTTTAATACGAGAGATGATTGGTGGCTCACTGGCCTTTGGCAGTTTCATGGTTTCGTGCAAAATACCATCAATTCGGCAGCGCACACGCAGTTCTTTTTCGGTTGGTTCAATATGAATATCGCTGGCCCCGTGCGTCGCAGCGTATTCCAAAATAGCCGTCAGTACTTTACTAACTGGTGAGTCTGTCGAGATTGCCTCTGTCTCTTCTTTATTATTGGTATCAACAACCAGCTTTTCAATTTCTTCTTGGTCATTAAACGCCCCAGTGACTTCTTTGCTAATACTAGCTTTATATTGATTCAGCACTTTACGGATGCCTTCTTCACTGGCCGCATACACTTTGAGCGGCCGACCAATTTTATTGGATAAAAAGTCCGCTGCCTGTACGTTGTCAGCGTCGAGCATAGCTACAACCAGCCGATGTTGCATTTCGCCTAACGGCACTGCCATATAGCGCTCAGCAATGTCCTGTGGAACCAAACCCAATATTTCGGGATCGATATGTGCATTGCTCAAATTTACGTACGGCAAATCAGTTACGTTGGCGATGGTTTTAGTTAAAACCTCGTTGGTAATGACACCTTGGTTGACCAAAAATGTCAGAAATGGACTATTTTTAGCATTAGCCTTTTCGTGAAGATCTTTCAGTTTTTCATCTGTTAAGACACCACTTTTTACAAGTTGCTGCTCAACTTGTTTTTGAGTCTCGGCTGATAAGACACTCACAGCCTGATCCTTCCATTAGTGGGCATTAGGGTTGTCAAATGGCTTTGGATTTTGGTTGTCACCAATGGTAATTGGCTGAGTTGGGTCAATAGAATTAGGATTGAAGTATTTCACATCTGGCTTGTTAAAATCAGAGGTAATTGGTTCAACCACTTCGACTTTGGTCTTGCGGTTTTTAGGTGGCGAGATAAAAATCTTAGACACAAAATAAGTCACAACTCCGGTGATAAGCACAATTCCTACAATCAGTATTATGTCTTTTTGCTTCATTTCACCTCCTTGGTATCGATTTTCAGATTTTTTGCCGGTTGGTAGTAGGTGACAGCCTTGACATCAGCATCAAGCGTATTGTTGCTGCTAGTCAACGTTAACGATTTAACGTTAATTGGCCGGATTGATTTTTCGAATAGCAACATAAGGTCGCGATCAGAACCAAAGTTACCTTTAACTATGAGGTCAAAGGGCATTTCTACAGGTTGCGGTTTTTGGTTTTGAGTATCCTGAGCAAGCTCATCGTCAGTACCAGTAATACTGCTGACGACGTAGTTTTTGGATGCTAGGACTTTCTCTAAACTTGAAGCCAAGGCTGGATAATCATACTTGCTTGGTAATGCATCAAGCACAATTTTGGCGTTATCGCCGTCGTGATCACCAGTTCCCTTTGGATTGCCACCAATGATGTTATCTGGGGTACCAACAAAAGCTTGATACGACGTCATTAGTTTTGCAGATGCATCAATATTTGCCTTCAATTGGTTAGAAGCCTTGGTTTTTTCTTTGATCACACGAGCTTGATAAGCACGAGTATCTAGTAGCGCCTTGCCAGCAATGAGTGAGAATGTCACAACAAATGCAGCACCGGCCACTGTTAATAACATGGTGCTGTTAGCCTTATCAATCTGCAGTCTTTTGCCGGTATTGTTCCCCTTAGCCATTAGTGTCCCCCGCCGTTAGATTGCGATTGCTGGAATAGATCAGATGGCTTTTCGGTTGTTGAGCGAGTCGTAATAATATTTGGCACGTTGAGCTTAACTGCGGCCTGATCATTGAAAATAGCTGGATCAAACTTGAAATCAATTTGATACGTGACCCCTTTTTCGGTCTTTGTAAACGAGCTAAGTACAACGTCCGAGAAGGCTTTTTTGCTCTCAGTGCTGCCATCGACTGTGTATTCAGTAAATTTGATTGTATCGACAAACTTATTAACCGTTGAAAGACTATCGGCATCGCCGCTAATAGTGATTGTGCTAGCATCAAAATCTATTTTAGCCTGAGAAATCGTAGCGGTTGTCGGCGTAAGCTGACTAACATACCCGAAGAACCGTGAAGTTACCGGCTTTTGGCCATGAAGATTTGGCAAACTATTAAGCTGATTTTGAATCGTCAACACCTTATCAAGATCTGGTGTGTTTTGCAGCTTAGAAATATTAGCTTTGATGTCGCTGTTCAGATGTTTGAGGTGTTGTTTTTGTGCCACATTCACAATTAGGAACAAAATCAGCAAAAGTGCCAAAGATGCACCAGCAATAATAATCGACGTGCTAACCACCAACTGCTTAGTCTTTTTGGTTTTGATATATTCAAGTTTTACATCTGGTAATAAGTTAAACTGAATCATTCATTTCGCTCCGCGAGTCCAACAGCAACTCCAAAATTACTTGAAACAGCTAATAGTTCGTTCTGACGATCTTGTGAAAACGACACATTGCGCCAGGCGTTGCCGATTTCGACATTCACGTTAAACTTATTGGCGATATACAGCGGGAATTCCGGCAACGTTGAGGCGCCGCCAGTCACGATAATGCGATCAAGTTTTGAATCAGTGTAGCGAGCTTGGTAGAATTTAATCGATTTATCAATTTCAGCCATTAACAGATCGACCGTAGAGATAATTGCTTGGTAAATCTGCCCTTCCAGCTTGTCTTTATTAAGACCAAACTTAAAGATGAACTGCTGTGCCTGTTTTTCATCGATATTCAAATTCTGCACAGCTGCTCTAATAATTGATTCTGTACCAGTTGGAATTGAACGAGTTAACCGAGGTGCACCGTTCATGGCAATTACAAGATCAGTACTGTTGTTACCGATATCCAAAATCATTGTTGGCGTTGTATTGTCTGCGGATAGAAGTGCCCGAACTATAGCCAAGTTATCCGGCTCAAATGCAATCACATTAAGGCCTGCCGACTCCAACAGATCAAGTCGTTTTTCGACAAATTCATTAGTGACACTGCTGAGCAAAACCTCTGTTTTAGTTTTATCTTTTGGTGAATCACCAAGAACTGCCCAATCAATTTTTGATTCAGCCAACGGAGTTGGAATTAATGAATCAGCTTGGAAACGAATTGTTTTGGCGATTTCGGCTGGCGCAAGTCGGTCGACATCAACAACTGTTGTAAACACGCGAGTCGATGGAATACCCACGGCAACATTCCGAGTCGAAACATGTGCCTGAACCAACAAATCTTTCAAAGCCTGCACCAGTTTTTGCTGATCGGCATTTGAATCGCTGACCGCAACTTTCGTATCAACAGGTGTATAAGCATATTTAACAAGTTGTTTAACGTTGCCGGCACCGCGCAACTGTACTAATCGGATAGCCGTTGTGCCGATATCCAAACCAAAGAAATCACTTACACCAGACATTAAACTCATTGTTTTGCTGGCTCCGTGTTTATTTTTAGCGCTATAGTTTTGATCATATTTTATGCCTTTGGTTCCAGCTTGCCCACCAAAGAGACTAACCTGGAACTAGCCTTAATCCGATTATAGCATAAGCGTCATACCAGTTGGCAACCCCTTTTATAAGATTGGCGGCAAACTGGTGATGTAATCGTATTTAACTTTTGTCGAGCCCGACTTCAATACTGAATTTGGTGTGGCAATATAGTTCTCTGGACCGAAGTCGAAGATCTCGGCAGCGCTATTACTGCCAGCCGTGTCATTACTATGAGCTTGGTTTAAGGTACCGAATGCTCGCTGGAATTTAACTTCCTTGGCGATAAACGCACCTGTTACGGTTAGTCGGTTGGCTGCAGGACTACAGAACGTATACAAATCTGTCGTACTATACAGCCCGTGATTCCCTGGTGCGGCAGTTGGTCCGGGTGCACAGGTATAGATACGGCCGGTATTATCTGGATCTGCAGGATCCTGTTCAGCAATATAGACGCCATCCAGCTTTGTAACGCTAGCGTTTATATAAATGTTGCCCTTAACGACTAGGTAATACGAAGGAATCGTTGCTTCTGTCCAACCGGCCGTATTAAGCGTAATGTTGTTTTGAATTACGACATCGCCTTGGTACCAATCAACTGGCGAACCACTGACGGTTTTGGGACCAATTGTTACTGGACTTGCCCCGCTCAGATGATTTACGCCTGCGTTAGTCGACGTCGATACTTGCGAGAAGTAATCAGTCACACATGCTTTTGGCGGAATATTAACACCGCCGTATCCCTCGACTTTATTTGAGTCGTAAAGGCTGGCGTTGATATTGCCAATGTTCGCACCACTCGCGTCATTGTAGTTGCCAAAGGTCAGATCTATTGGCGGTCTGGCTAGGCCATCATTTGTTCGCGGATTATTTAAGTTAGCGCTCGAAAAATGATCTATTTCACCCAAGGCAAAGGCCGCATATTCAACACCTGCACCTCGCCAATTTTGTTGGCTGGAATTTGCTGATTCAACGCCACTATACGTGAGAATGGTAGCTAGTGGATTGGTTGGTTGGTCACATGGCACTGTTGTGCCGGCGGCAGTTACAGTATTATCAAATACTGAACCTGCCCGCACGTCATTCCCATAGAAGCTGACATATGGTTTGGTGGCAAATGTAACTGAGCCTGTGCAACCAGTTTTATTGCCTGCGCTTGGTCCATTCCATGACAATCTATACGTGAAGTTATAGGTCTGCGGTGTAGGACTCTTGATATTTGGTATTTGAATCGTTCCAGGCGGTCCAGTTCCACTCGTTAGCCCGCTTGGTGCACCAGCAAATGAGTCAACTGTATATTGTGTCGCTGTACTCGGCAAGCTTGGCGCAGAAGTAAACGAAGCTGTCAGCACATCACCCACTTCTGGAATATTGCCATTCAGCGGATTGAGATTAGCATCCAAAAATTGCAACGCCGGACAATCCACTGGTGGCGGTGGCGCACAATTTCCTAAAACAAAGCTATCGAGTTTGCTTTGGCCTATTGGATTTCCGGATGGGTCAACGTCCACAAGATTGACGTACACCATGTGTTGCTGAGTATCGATATTAAATGGTGTCAGCTCAGAAGTTGGCACATACCACCAGTTATGCCAGTCTTGGTTTGCTACCGGTGGTGGTGCCGGCGGTTTTGGATTTGGTCCAAATGTTTGTGGCGTGTAATTAGCTACGTGGTAATACGATCCTACTGGTGCAAGATCAAAGAAAGTAGGTGCCGGTATGCCTGGATACCATGCCCTTTTATCGATAATGACATTAACACCGCTTGGGTAGTAATCCAGGTCTTTAGCCCAACCCGATATTGAGACTCGTTTTCCAGTGTTGTCCCAGTTATCTGTATTATCAATGCGACAATCGTGATAGGCCGCGCCAGCTGGATTTACATGAACATAAATATACAGATCAATCGGTTGGTCTGGGCACCCACCAAAATCCCATCCAGCTACTGCTGGCACTGGTGGATAGTTAATACAATCGTACTCATCACGGTGTGGGTTATTAACATTATCAACAATGTGGTTGATACCCCTTGCATACACTTTTATATGAATAGTTGTATCCTGCGTAATTCCGTTCGGATCGGCAGTAAGAAAGTTAAAGGGCTTGAGCGCGCTTGTATAGCTTCCTACATTAGGACCATTATTAAGAATAAGCAATCTACAACCAGGCCAACCCGGGGATCCTTGTGGACAATTGTCAAAACTGGTATTGCCTGCATAGCTATTATCAGGAAAAGTTACGACAGCGTCACGAACATATAGTTGTGATTGTGGTACAAAATCTGGTGTCGAACAAACTGCACTGGCCCAGTTTAGTGTGAGTGGAACCGAAGTCGAGCCATACGGCACGTCAACCTGGTTAGCACCATGCACTGTCGGACCACCCAGCCACGGCCAAAATGCCGGGGAAACCCTGGGGTCAGATCCGTAGTTACAATGTTGTAGCTGGTCTTTCGTATAAGCGCCAATATCATTTGGAACGTTTGGATCAGGAGAAAGATTAAAAAATATAGCATGAGCGCTTCTATTGCCAATAGCCATACAGGCAATGAGTGTCAGTAGGAACATGCCTAAGAATTTAAGACCGAATTTAGTGAACATTCGCATTCCAGCCTCCTTGTGACTGACCACTGCTTGGCTTCTGTTTTTGCTGCTGTTCCATAAATTCTATAACTGGCTTCAAACTGCCCGACCCTTTGGCATGAGTCAGTTTAGGACTAATCTTGGCATGTTTGTTGGTTTCAAGATACACCAGCTTATCGTAGTAAAGTCGGCCATTTTTAGTATCTTGAACATTTACATAGTAATTGGCCAAAATAATAACGCAGTTTGGATCTTTGTCGAAGTTTTTTAGCTTCTGAATTTTATCGGCGGTTGGCTGAAGTTCTTTTGTTTTCGATATATCTAAATTGTCGTTGGCTTGCTGCAAAATATCGTCTTTGCAAACAACTGGAATTTTATTTCGATCCTGGTTCCACTGTAAACCAAACGCCACTATGACCGAAAAAATTGCTAATGCCAACATTCCAAATATCGTTTTGGATGGTTTTGGGACATGATGGTGCGGATGATCTTCTCCTGCCACCACCAAACTAGGCTTTTTGTTATCTGTCTCAGCCATCTTATGGCTCATTATAATACATTGCTTATGCTTTTGGTAAGCCGCTTATATGCGACTGTACTGCTCGCCGCTGCGAAGGCCGGCATTTGCCTGGCGTTCTAAGAGCTGTTGGTTTTTCTGGCGAGCGCCAGCTAGAAATCCGCCGGTAATAACGATGCCCATAAGTACTACGGCGCTATTTCGTCGCCACCAGTCTTTAGCGTCATCAGCTTTGTTAACAACCCTTTCGACTCCGCTGAGTGGACCCTGACGTGCAAGTGCGTTGCTATAAACATAGGCTGAAATACCTGTATATTTGCCCTCAAGCCCAGAAAGCCACGCTTTATACTCTTCTTGCAGTGATGTATTCTCATCGGGATTTATTTTGAGATTATCGCCGAAGGCCGTTGCAAACATTTCAGCCATATGTTCTTTATAACTTGTGCCTGCATACTCACTCGGAATATCAGATCCTACTCGGCCATTACCAGAGCCGTCTTTGCCGTACTTTAGATCCTGTGGCTTCACCACAAGGAAATCAATGTTTGGGAATCCTTTACCTAAATCTTCATGGTGACCTTCTTCGTGCTCGACATTCTCAGCCGAAGAACTTCTCTGAGCATAAGAAGATAATCTAATGATTGGCGAGTTCTTTTCATCGCCATGTATATACACTCCGCCTAGTTGTTTGTGTTCTTCACCTTCGTCACCGTAGACTTGTTTTGTCAGCTCCAAATTAAACTTTTTACCTTTGCGAATAAGTTCACTAAGATTGCTTAAACCATCAAGCGTCCCGAGGGCAGTACTTTTTGCATTGTTAAAATCTGCGTCACTAAGCCCATCGTATTCGCCTGTTTTACTCTCACGAAGAAGATGAACATTTATATCGAGTGGATTCAAAGCATCATTCATGGCTGAGTTTAGCTCATCGAGATTAGTCGCTTTTTCAACCTGTTCAACGGCATCTTTTTCCAGAAGTGGCTTAGCAAATTCAGATTGAGCAACAATCTTATCGAGGGCTTCTTTATCACCGTTTTGGTACAGCTCAAAGCTTTTAAGCACGGCCAGTTCTTCTTTGCTGGCGTGTTCGTGGTCAATAACAACGCTTTTTTCGAAAGTTCTTTCCGGAACAGGTGTTTGGTGACTTGGAATAAACATACTCACCAAACTTGCAACTGCAACTCCGGCCAGAGCCTTACCTAATCGGTTAAATCGGTGCTGTTTTTTCTCAGCACCAGCTACATCTTGCAAGTTTGTCTCATCTTGTGTTAGTGTTCCGCGAACAATTGCCAGGTTTGGAGCTGGATCGTCTGTCAGGCCACGCCAATGAGCATGAAGCCCTATCGTTTCATCTGTCTCAATCTTGCTTTTATTAACACTCGCATGGTTATTAGCCAGTTTTGTATCACCTGGAATTACCCATTTTAGATGCAGCTCGTCTCCATCTGCCGGCAAATCAGGATCATCAAGAGTTAACGTTTCCAGCCGAGTTGTCAGCGAGTCGTACAGAATCATCTTTGCTGCTTTAACTTCATCTGCCTCTCCTCTTTCCAATAAAAGTGCAATCGGCTTACCAGGAGCTGGAAGTTCAACCGGCAGCCCAAAAGCATGCAAATCGATATCAAGCGGACTGGCAATTTCATCATTCTCTTTTGCAAAAACAATTTCTTCTTCTGGTTTTACTGGCTCTGCTTGAGCATTTAAGCTCTGAAGTCCGGGTTGCTCGGCAATCAATCTATCAAAATTATGATAACGCTGTCGCAGGACAGCTAACTCTTCCTGCCGTTCGGCCGATAAGAGAGGTCCGTCAGTATTCCTACCAGGCTTAAGATGATCCGGCGTTTGAATCAATTGCGGTTCTTGCGGGCCTTGTGGCTGTTGTGGTGGCTGCATCATATGTTTATTTGATTAAGTTCTTATGCAATCTTAGGTGATTTTTAGGTGTAGGTCAAGATAAGCACCTCTGTTATAATAAGCGCTTATGAGTTTATCGATTGGGATTGTGGGATTGCCAAACGTTGGCAAGTCCACCCTGTTTAACGCCCTAACTAACAATAATATCTTGGCAGCTAACTACCCTTTTGCCACGATTGAGCCGAATACTGGCATCGTACCTATTCCAGATCCTCGTCTTTCAAAATTATCTGAACTCTATAACAACGCACCGATAGTCCCCGCCACTGTCACATTTGTTGATATTGCCGGACTAGTGGCTGGTGCCAGCCAAGGTGAAGGCTTGGGCAACCAATTTTTAGCCAATATTCGATCCACGAATGCAATTGCTCATGTTGTACGAGCTTTCGAAGACCCAAATGTACAGCATGTTGATGAACAACACGATCCAAAAAAAGATATTGAAGTGATTAATACCGAGCTGGTTTTGGCCGATTTGCAAACAGTTGCCAATCGATTGCCAAAGCTGCAAAAAGAAGCCAAAGCTAACCCTAAACTGAAGCCCCTGTATGACAGGCTTGAATCTGTTAATCAAGCCTTGAACGACAATAAGCCAGTCCACTCAGTTTTTGATTCTAAGGAGTTAGAGGGTCTTGAGGACCTACAACTACTTACGATGAAACGAACAATTTATGTATTCAATGTGGACGAAGCTGGCCTAACCAACGAGGTCAAAAAAGAAGAACTCGCTAAAATGGTCGCGCCTGCCGAAAGCGTTTTTGTCTGTGCCAAATTAGAATCAGAACTGCAAAGTCTTGATGAATCTGAGCGTAAAGAACTACTGGAAAGCTATGGCGTAAACAGTTCGGGGCTGGAACAACTAATTCATGCTGCCTACAACACGCTTGGCCTGCAAAGTTATCTAACGGCTGGCGACAAAGAAGTCCGTGCCTGGACAATTGCCAAGGGTTCTACTGCCCCACAAGCAGCAGGTGTTATTCACGGAGACTTTGAACGAGGCTTTATTGCCGCCGAAGTTGTCGATTATGAAGACCTTCTCCAAGCAGGCTCAATGCAACTCGCCAAAGCCTCGGGCAAGCTCCGCACTGAAGGCAAAACCTATGTAATGCAGCCAAACGATATTGTCGAATTTAAGTTTAATATTTAGCTTCAATGTCTGATTACTAACTTACAATCAATGGTATTGTTGCTGGGTTGGAAAGTACCCAATGCGACGCCTCATAATCAGAGGTGTTGTGTTCGCATACGGATTGCTAAACTCAGGCATTGGTAATTGCGGATTTGTACTTGTTGCCGCAACTTGCGCATCAGGAGCAATTGACGGCACCGCCTGAGCATATTGTTGCTGTGGCTGCTGCATAAATTGCTGTTGGAACTGAGCTTGTTGCTGAAACGCATGCTGACGAATCTCGAGCACACGATGTTGCAAATAGGCTGTCATTTTGCGTAAGTCAGTTTTTTTGAGCGCCATAAACCGCAAAGTCTTAGTTGGTGTTCTTACATATATCGAAGCATCGACAAGCCGGTGGCTAAAGTCCACCTCTGCAACCATGTCATAGCGGACATCTTCGAGTGTTAAGTACATTGGCTTTTTGTCTATCAACAGTAATCGTTGATCAGTGGCACATAACATCGCAAAACCACCTTCATAACGACCGTTTATGCAGACTTGTATTTGTTCTCCAGGAATCAAAATGTGGCGTAGTTCCATCATTTCTGACCGACCCCAAAATCGGAAGCTCGTTCCGATTGCTTTCAGTTGTCTCTCAACTTCCTCAAGGCTAACCATAACGCACCTCCAGTTGGTTATATTTAGTACTTTCATCTTATTACTCCCTATCTGTTTTGTCAGCCGATTGCCTCTCTTACAAATTGAGATTTTCATCACAGAATTAGCACAACATTGGTCTTTTATGACATAATAAGAGGTATGCTGGCCACTGAAAAACAATTTGCGGCCCTGGTGGATCTCTTCCACCGTGGCACCAAGCTGACATATAAAAAAGGAGAGTTAGTTATCCGCCCTGGTGAAAAACCAACGGCGGTTTTTTTTATAGAATCAGGGCTTGTGAAGGCCTACGACATCACAAAATATGGTGAAGAGAATCTGTTAAGCATTCGAAAAACCAACGAGTTCTTCCCTATCATCCGCATGGTGACCGGCGAAGGGCCAACAGTCATTTATGAAGCACTTTCCCCTGTAGTTGTTTGGCGAATAGACTCCGAAACATATCTAGACAATCTGGCAAAGCACACCGATTTAATGCCGCCGGTGCTTGATATGACAACTGAAATGTATCGAATGCATAGTGAGCGAATTATAAACTTAGAGTATCGGACAGTTCGAGAACGCTTATTATCGTTTTTGCTCACGATGGCTAAACGTTTTGGCGAAAAACAGGCCAACGGTAGCATAGTTATCGATGTGCCCCTTCGTCAGCAAGATATCGCCAGCTCAATTAATGCTTCTCGGGAGACTGCTGGACGTGAATTATCCAAATTAGAGCAGAAGAAACTTATTAAGACCAAGAATTCGCGCATCACCCTAACCGATATAGATGCAATTTGGGCATATTTTAAATAGTAGTCATGTGGGCTGATCGTTGCGGCGATTACTGCCAGTTTAAGACAATGTGTTCGATAGTCTTTACTAAATCTTCGTGCGGCGGTAAGGTGTTATCTTCGTAGTAATGATTAGTGTTCATGTAATTTTCCAGCACACTCAAACAAACAATTTCATCAGCTAAAATATGCATCCTGTCTACCGCCGGCACGCTGGCGAGTGGCGTGGCAACAATAATTTTCTCTGTTTTAATTGGTTTTAAAAAGTCCGCTGCAGCATCAAGTGATAATCCAGAGTTAAGCCCGTCAGAAACCAAGATAATATTGTGCCCGTACAGTAAATCTGAGCGAATCAAGCCACCTGCACCCAAAAGCTGATTGATAGAGTGGAACTTT
This sequence comes from uncultured Candidatus Saccharibacteria bacterium, assembly GCA_964590205.1. Lineage (GTDB taxonomy): Bacteria > Patescibacteriota > Saccharimonadia > Saccharimonadales > JAGQNJ01 > CAZPVO01. Next base: position 28,188 of record CAZPVO010000004.1, read on the forward strand.
TGACGCTTTTCCTGCTCTAAATAATTATGGTATTCGCCTGTAAACTCCTCTAACTGCCCTGCTGAAAACATTTTGTTATAGGTGAAGCCACCATCCTGGTTAACTACAGCTAACGTATCGTTTTCGCCAGGTAATTTTACTTCTTCAGTCAACAGCATTGTCAGTACACAGTGCAATTGCATGGCAATTTCGGCCGCTACAATAACCCCGCCGTCTGAAAGCGCCACGACTGCGGTGTTTTCATACCGATAGTGCGCCAGTTTTTCAGCTAGTTTTTTGCCTGCCTCAGATCGACTTTTGAAGTACATATCAAAGTAATTCTAACAGATAAAAACGCTCTAAGTTACCTTTCGCTCCAGCAACCTGACTATCGGCTTTAGCTTTTATGACAAATAATTCTTTCGTCCAGTCCTCAAAGTCTTTTAAAATATCTCGGCGCATACGGTCGTTTTTGATAACCCCCTTGTGCTTTTGACCCGAGCCTGCCTCAAACTGCGGTTTAAGCATTGCTACAATCTGTGTTTTTGGACTACATAAGGTGGCTACATGCGGTAAAATTTCCCGCAAACTAATAAAAGACACATCCATCACGACAATATCGGGTATTTCTGATAATTCTTTCATGTCACGAATATCGGTTTGCTCGTAAAGTTCAATTTTTGGATGGCCTTGCAGATTTGGATGGAGCTGATCTGTACCGACTTCAACATCAATCGCCTTTTTGGCACCACGCTGCAACGCATAATCGGTAAAACCACCAGTAGAGCTGCCAACATCTAGAACAACCTTATCCGCAAAATCGAGTTTAAACTCTTCCGCAACCGAGGCCAGCTTCAATGCTGCCCGCGAAACATAGTGCTCGTTCGCTGTTACTGTAACGTTTGCATCCTCATTAATAAAATAGCCAGGCTTGGTAATCACCTGGCCGTTAACCTGAACTTCACCAAGTTTTATTAAACTTTCAGCTTGCGATCGTGTAGGTGCAAGACCCTTTTCGGCCAAATACTGATCAAGACGTAATTTAGTCATCACTCACCAACTTTAGATCAGGGCGCTTATCTCGCTGCATCCTTGCTGTAAGCTCCGTAGCGCAAGCACGGACTGTAAAACTATAGGTATCAACAATCAACCGTGTTGCAGCACGCTCACCAAGTTCGAGAAATAGCACTTCATTCTGCCGGTTTCGGTTGACTATACGTTCTACACTAGTCAATGAAGTTCCCAAAATATTTGTATATTGCTGCATTCCGCCGGAATTAATCATATAATCCCCTGGTTTTTGTCCATCCATTTCATCTAATAGTTGGCGCACTGGCTCCAACTCGGGCCTTGGTCCTTGCCACTGAGAAGGCATGCTAGTAGTCATAACTAATCTTTTTTGCGTTCACGGTAAGCACCCGTTTCGGTGTCTACACTAATGACATCGCCTTGTTTAATAAACGCTGGAACTTTCACTTTAATGCCAGTTTCTACTTCGGCATCTTTAAGCACTGAGCTGGTGGTATCACCTTTCACGACGTTTTCGGTATAGGTCACTTTAAGGTACACGTTCTTTGGCAAATCAACGTTGATTGGTCGGCCATCAAATAACTGAATAGTGACATTGTCGCCTTCTTTCATATAACCCGCACCGTCGCCGACTAAATCGGCGTTTACATCAAATTGCTCATAGGTTGATTCGTCCATAAAATAAAACGAATTGCCGTCGTTATACAGATACTGAACAGTTTTGTTGGTAACATCAGCTTGCTCGAATGATTCATTACCTTTAAAGGTTTTCTCGAGTACTTTACCATCAATCAAACTTTTGATGCGTACGTTCACAATTGAACCGCCGCGACCCATAACCTTTTGGCCGTAATCGACAACCTTGTACGGTGTACCTTCCAGCACAAACAGGGTACCTTTTTTTAGATCTGTTACGCCTAATGCCATTACTGTTCACCTGCCCAAACTTGAGTGTCAGGTTGCCAAGGTTCACTAGCACCGTAAGCCGGATTGTGGCGAGAATCTTCCAAAGGACTTGCTTCTGCTACCGGTGCTTCTGCCTCATTCTTTACCTTCTTAAACTTGGCTAACATTTCGTCGATGTGCATATCCGCTAGTTTTTCTGACGATAATCTTTCTATTCCGTCCATAACTATCCTTTCAAAATGTACTTCTTAAATGAAAACTTCGTGCCGGGTGTCATTTCATCTATTTTGGCAGCTGCACGCTCAACTGACAAGCTAACCAATTCACCTTCTTTACTGCTAACCTTTATGTCTTTTGGTACTTCGATTTGGAACAAAAAACCGTTCATTGCCACTGGATCGCCATGGTATTCAGAAGTTACATCAACTTTGCCAACAAAGCTAAAGTCTTTTGGATTAGGGTTCAGCGAAGTTTCCTCGGCAATTTCCCGACAAATGGTTTGAACTGGCTCTTCATCTCCCTCAATCATTCCCCCATACCAGCCGATTAGGTTGGTAACCCCTGATGAGGTTTTATGATTTCGAAGCTGCAAGTGATACACAGTGCCCTGCTTGATTACTGCCATGGCTACTGGTATTGTCTTCATCTTTACCTCTAGTTATTTGCCACGAAAGGCAATAGAGCTAGGTGTCGGGCTCGTTTGATTGCCCGCGCGAGTTGTCGCTGCTGGCTTTCGGTCAGTCCTGTCTTTTTGCGAGATTCAATTTGACCATATACATTTACGTATCGCTGCAGGGTTTTGAAATCCTTGTAGTCAAAATATGGAATTTCGTCTTTTCGTCTAAAAATCTTTGCCATTAATTATCTCCTTGTTCAGTTATATCGTTTGCCGCTTTGAGCATGGTCCGCATAACATCAAAAGCTTCTACACCCTTTCCAAAATACGCCTTCATTAACATAGCCCGTGAAGGGCCAAAAGCCTCTAATGGTTGCGTTGCATTATTCATGCAATCCGCACCATGAGCGTATGCTTGAAAGGCCAAGTCACTGTAGTGATCTGCAAGAACGCTTGGATCTATTGCCCCAGCATCAACACCAAAAGCAACTTCGAGAGTAATTAATCCTTCATCAATTGAACCATACATGCTCATATTTACCCCTAGAATGGAATGTCATCCAGGTTAATTGGTTCGTCAGAGATGTCTTCAATGACGACATCGTCTTTTTTCACTTCTTTACTTGGTTTTGGCTTCTCAGCTGCCGGTGTTGGGCTTTGGTTGTAGCTTCCGCCGCTATCGCCATCACCACCGCCACGACTATCGAGAAATGTTACATCGTTTGCCAACACTTCAACTTTGCTGCGCTTTTGGCCTTCTTGTTCCCAAGAACGGCTTTGCATGCGTCCAACCACTAAACAGCGACGTCCTTTAGTTAGATATTGCGCTACACGCTCAGCAAGAGCTGCCCAGGCCACAATATCGATGTAATCGGTGGCTTCTTGCCATTCACCGCTACTGTCTTTGTAGGCGCGGTTAAGCGCTAAACTAAAGCTCACCACACTTTGCCCATTAGGTGTTTGTCGTAGTTCTGGGTCCCTTGTGAGGTTACCCATTAAAATTACTTGGTTAATGCTTCGTGCCATGTCGTTTCTCCTTCTTAGGCTTCGTTATCTTCTTCTTTTTCCTCAGCTTCGTCTTTCTTTTTGTTGTCTCGCTCTAGCTTAGCTTGCTTAGCAGCTTCAGCTTTGTCGAGCTCCTTTTGGTCAATTCGAGTAATTAAGTATCGAATGACTTCGTCGGTGATGTTTAAGGTGCTCTCTACCTTGCTGACGTTTTCAGCTGGCAGTTCTACCGTATAAAAAACATACACCGCAGACTCATTTTTGGCAATTGGATACATGAGTTTTTTCTTGCCCCAATTGTCAGTGTTCACGACTTTTCCGCCGTTGTCAGCGAAGATCTTTTTAACTCGGTCTTCAGCCTTGGTTAAATCAACCTCTAAATCAGGATGATATAGTACTGCAATTTCGTATTGCATAAATAAGAGAACTCCTTTCTCTGGTTACCGCCAGCGCGCCAATTGCCGCCAGCCAAAGTTTATAACCCTGTTATTTTAGCGTATTTACCTCTGTTCGTCAACATCGTCGTCGGGGAAGTTTTCGTCTAAGGCCGCGTCCGATTCCGACTGAGCTGGTTCTTCGCGTCCAAATACTTCATCAACTGAGCTTATAAGTACCTCTCGTGGTCTTGAGCCGTCAGCTGGACCAATAATTCCCTGTTCTTCCATGGTTTCGATTAGTCGTGCCGCACGGGCGTAGCCAATGCGCAGACGCCGCTGTAACAGGCTGGTACTAGCTTTGCGGCCTTCTACGACAACTTGAATGGCATCGCGCCACATATCATCATCAGCTTCATTAGCGCCATAATCAGCCACCACGCCGCCCTTGCCGTTCAGCTGGACCGGCTGACTAACCACTTCGTCATCGTATTGTGGCGCCCGCTGCATTCTTATAAAGTCTGTTACCTTGTTGGTTTCGTCATCGCCAATAAACGGTGCTTGCAGACGCTTAGGTTTGGGCATATCGGCAGTTAACAGCAACATATCACCAGCACCAAGCAGTTTTTCGGCACCCATTTGATCAATAATCGTTCGTGAGTCAACCTGGCTGGCCACTGTAAAGGCAATTCGAGCTGGAATATTAGCCTTAATAAGACCTGTGATAACATCCACAGATGGACGCTGCGTCGCCAAAATAAGATGAATACCAACCGCGCGAGCTTTCTGGGCAATACGCACAATCAACGCTTCAACATCGCGAGCCGCCATCATCATAAGGTCAGCGAGCTCATCGATAACCAATACGATGTATGGCATACCTTCTTCTTTTTTCAGACTGTTGTATTCAACAATATTTCGCTTATGAACTTCGGCCAGCGCTTTATAGCGGCGTTCCATTTCAGCCACTGTCCACTTGAGTGCACTGATGCACTTTTCGGGTTCGGTAATAACTGGCGTTAACAAATGCGGAATTTCGTCATATGGTTTGAGCTCTACCTGCTTTGGATCCACCAAGATCAACTTAAGATCACTAGGACTATTTCGATACAACAGGCTGGTAAGAATACTGTTAATCATGACCGACTTACCAGAACCGGTCTGTCCAGCAACCAATAAATGTGGCAGTTTAACTAAATCAGCAACAACTGGTATACCGGAAATATCTTTTCCAACCGCAAAACCGAGCGGCCCACTGAGTTCTTGCCACTCTTTGGACTGCAAAATACTGCTTATACGTACCATGGCTGACTTGATGTTTGGCACTTCGATTCCAACCGCTCGTTTACCTGGAATTGGCGCTTCAATTCGAATCGAATGCGCCGCTAAATCGAGCGCCAAGTTATTTTCTAACGCTGTAATTTTTGTTAACTTAATTCCTGTTTGCGGTTTTAGCGTGAACTGCGTAACGCGCGGTCCAATATTGGCGCCTTCCATTTCAACTTCGATGTTAAAATTGGCCAAACTTTCCTTAATAATGTCAGCATTGCCTTCAACGTCACCAGCATCAGCTTTGTCCTGCTTTTGGTTGAGCAAATCAACACCCGGGAACTTCCAGGATGGATCGCTGGCTGCCGTCAACGCCGAATGATCTTGAGCCGGTGCTAGTTTTTGAGCAGAGTTCTTAAGCCCTACAGGTGGCATTCCCTTTCGATGTTCGACTGGTACACCTTCGTTCATGGTAAAACTGTGTTCGCCTGCTTGTTTTTTGAGTTCACCAAGATCTGTGTCTTCTTTATCGCCACGCCGGAAGGGATCGCCTAGTCGCAGTAAAACTTTTGGAGAAATATTGGCCGCCAAAAAGAAAGCCAGCAAAGCCAGTACAAAAAACATAATCGCAGCTGGTAGTTTATCGAGCACTGACAAAGTTGAGCCGCCAATCAGTGCACCAACTTGACCACCGTGACCCCCTGTCCAGGAGCCCAATGAGTCATGTGCGACAAATGCCACATGAAACCAACTGGCCAGCAAAATAATAAATGCCAGGCTGCTCACCAATTTTACAAGTGGGATTTGACGATCATCACTGACAAACTTGAGAACTCCCCAAAAAATCAGAATAATCGGCGCAGCAAAGGCTGCCCAACCAAAAGTCCAATAAGCACCGTGAAACATAGTTTTGGGCAGTGGACCACCGGTGCCAAAACCACCTAATAGCAAAAATGCTGCTAGTAAAATCATGACAATTGCACCAGCTAGCGGCCAAAATACACTCGGTTCTTTGACTTCTTGTTGAGCTTTCTTCTTTGTCGATTTTTTCTTTTTAGCCATATGCTTTTTAAATTATACCATTTTTAATCTGTAAAACTAGGGCTGAGGATGCTGCCTGTTTGTGTTTTGCAGCATATCCCAAACTTCATCAAGCTCTTCGAGAGACAGGGTTCCTTCAGTCAGGCTACGAGTAAGTTCTTCGCGCTCAGTTGGAGTTAGATCGTCAAAGGTAAGTCCTTCTTTTTTGGGCAGGTGAGAAAGCACTGGAGGCGCGGCTGCTAAATCATTGACGTCTGCTTCAAGATCGCTAACCAATGATCTATAAAAAGCAACTTCACTTTCATCTTGAGGAACTGCCGTCTCAGCAGCTTCTAGTTCACGTCTTGCGAAGTGGAGTTGTTCTGCCCGAACTTCTGGTCCAGGTCCGTCATATGATGTCATAGCCATATTATACCCGTTTGTTCGCTTTTTGTCAATCTTCTACGGTGTTAGTCTTTTACTACGTCTTGGTTCAGAAGGCGTTGTCGCATTTGCTCAAACCGTTGCTGCTGCTCTTTCGCGAGTTCTTCTTGAGTTTTTTGACCATTGCCGTTCCCGTTGACAGGCTTCTCGGCCTGTTTACCGCCACCAATAATATTCACGACAGGAATAATAATTGGTGAGCGCTGCGTCTGTTCGTACAAGAAATGTGTAATGTGATCTTTAAGTTCTTGTTTGAAACGGTCTAAATCAATACGTTTAAAGCGCTGGCTAACTGCCCTTCTTAGCTCTGTACGAAGGTTGTTCATGAGTTCTTCACTGTCGCGAATATAAATGAAACCGCGCGTAATGATATCTGGGCTTGTTAACAACTGACCGGTCTTTTTATCGATAGTCAGCACTAACGCAACCAAACCTTCTTCGGCCAGCAGCACCCGGTCTTTTACCACGATGTTGCTAACAATTGATCCAGTGTAATCAACCAGTTGGGTTCCAACCGGTATTTTGCCTGTTTTCTCCATAGTGTCTTTAGTAAGTTCAAATACTTCACCATTATCGATGTAGGCTAGATTTTTACGAGGAAAACCTTTGTTAATAGCTTCTTCGTTGTGATATTTCTGAGCCCGAAAAGCCCCGTAAATTGGCAGTACAAACTTTGGCTTGGTGAATTCAATCATGTCCATGTATTCGTCAAGTGAACAGTGACCACTCACGTGCAGTGGACCACAGCCATCAACATCATGCGTTGCATGTCGGAAAACGTGCACACCCATTTTCATGAGGTCATCAACCATTTCACCAATTAATTTGTCGTTGCCGCTCTCTGGAATTGGTGTACTTGATAGGATTACAGTATCCTGTGGTTTCAGCTTCACATGATTATGCTCACCGGTGGCCATTCGCTGCAGCGCAGAACTTGGCTCCCCTTGTGAACCAGTACAGATTACTACGACATCCTGGTCTTTCATGGTACCGACTTGAGCGATCGGCACAAAAGTTCCTTTTGGAATTTTGATCATACCCAGGCGTACCGCAACTTCAAGCGTGCTCATCATTGAGCGACCGTCCATGGCAATCTTGCGGCCATGTTGTGTTGCAGCATTTACAAGCATTTGAATTCGGTTAATGTTACTCGAGAACACAGCCACGAATACGCGACCAGGTGCTTTTTCGAACAGATCAACAAAGGTTGGTTCAATCGTGCTCTCACTCGGTGTTCGGCCAGGTCGCTCAGAACACATACACTCATTAAGCAGTAGTAACACCCCCTCTTGGCCAAGCTCCTTCAAACGAGGTTCGTCAGTTTTTTCGTGATCAAGTGGATTTGGATCTAAGCGATAATCGCCGGTGCAAAGCACTTTTCCAACAGGCGTATCAACAGCAACAACTGTCGAACCCGGAATCGAGTGCGTAATTCGAACTAACTCGACAAAAAAGTTACCAACTTTTAGTTTTTCGTGGGTTGTTTCGTTGAGTACCACTGTTTCTAAATTAAAACCATCTGGCATAACTTGGCCGAAGTTTTCAAAGAATCGTTCCACCATACCAATCGTAAAGCGTGAGCCATAAATTGGTGCTGGATATTTTGGTACGATGTGCGGCAAACCACCAATATGGTCCAAGTGCCCGTGCGTAATCACGTACCCCTTTAGCTTGTGCTTGATTGTCTCTAAGTAGCTCGGATCAGCGATGCCGTAATTAATGCCTGGCAAATCAACGCCAAGGTCGTTGCCACAGTCGATAACAATTGCATCATTGCCATACTCGAGTACGATCATGTTCTTGGAGCCACCCGCGTCCATTCCACCCAGACCAATAATTTTTAGCCGTGGGTTTGGATCAATAAAGTTAGCTCGTTTTTTGTCCTCGGCTGGGGCTTCAACTTTGGTCGCAGAAGCATCCAGATATTGGCTCGCAACACGATTAGCATCTTCGACAACCCGTTTTTGCGCTCGAATAGCTTGAGACCGAGACACACTCCGTCCAGTGCCATTGCCGCTCTGCGGCTGATTTTTCTTCTGATTATTACCGTTATTCTTACTATTAGAATTCGGTTTTCTTGGTTGTTTTTCGTTCAATTTCACTCTCCTTTCTGATGTTTTAAGAGAAAATTAAATACCTACGTTATGAAAGTTTGGCCAGTATTGCCGGAATTTTGGCAAAATCATCAATTAATGTCTGACGCATGCCGCCGTTATACAGGGCTGCAGCCGGATGAAACAACGGCAAGAACACTTGTCCGTTGAGTCGCTTAGGTTGGCCATGGACCTGGCTGATTGATAGGTCCGGCAAAAAGCAATTCATACTGTGTCGCCCGAGTGGCACAACAAGTTTTGGCTTAATTACTTTTAGCTGGGCCATCAAAAATGGCAAAAAGGCTTCTTTTTCAGAGGGCTGCGGATCGCGGTTGTTTGGCGGACGATACTTAACGATGTTGGTAATGTACACATCATCGCGCTTGAGGCCAATCATCTCGAGCATTTCGTTTAAAAATTTCCCGGCTGCGCCCACGAATGGCTTGCCTTGCACATCTTCATTCTTGCCGGGAGCTTCGCCGATAAACACAATGTCACTATCGGGATTGCCATCACCAAACACTAACTGCGTAGCGGTTTTGGCTAAATCTTCACAAATGTTCTTATCTAAAATCTGTTGCATAATTTTGTCCAGATCAGCTTGTTTATCGTTTTTTGACATGAGGTTTTTTGGTTACTATTAACTGTTTAATGCCTTGCACAAGTCGCATGATACCCCAAACCAGGGCCACAATCGTGCCAATCCATTGGGCGATGCTGCCACTGTCAATTGCAAGTGAGCCAAGAATATAGCTCACCGTCAAAAGCACTCCAGCTGGGAGTAAGTATCCAGCCGGTGTGTGCCAAAAACTTTGTGGTTGAGCTTTCTTCTTTGCCATTTATTTCTTTTCTCGCGCTGCGGCTTTCATACTTAAGTTTAACCGGCCACGCTCATCGATGGCAACTAGTTTTACAGTAACTCGATCACCTTCTTTCACGACATCGCTTGGTTTGTTGACTCGCTCTTCGCTCATTTCTGAAACATGGACAAGTCCTTCGTGACCAGGCATGATTTCAACAAATGCGCCGAAGTCTAGTACAGAAACTACACGACAGTTTTCATAGATTGCACCAACATCTGGCTCAGCAGTCAAATCTTTGACCCATTTGATAGCTTTGTCGATACTGGCTTTGTCCGGACTGGCAATCATCACCGTGCCGTCGTCTTTAATGTCAATTTCGGCACCCGTATCAGCAATAATCTTGTTGATGGTCTCACCACCTTTACCGATAACATCGCGGATTTTATCTGGGTTAATCTTGATGGCTTCGACTTGTGGTGCGTAAGGGCTCATTTCAGATCGAGGAGTCTTAATAGTCGTGAGCATGTGCTCTAAGATATGGGCTCGACCCTCTTTACCTTGAAGCAGTGCTTTTTTAAGTACATCAACTGGTAAGCCATGTACTTTCATATCCATCTGAAGAGCAGTAATACCTTTTTCGGTTCCTGTGACTTTAAAGTCCATGTCGCCGGCAAAATCTTCGGCATCAGCAATGTCACTGAGCACAAACGGCTTATCGCCATCCATCATCAGACCCATAGCAATTCCACTGACTGGTCGCTTCAAAGGCACACCAGCGTCCATCAATGCCAAGCAGCTAGAACAAGTTGCTGCCATACTAGTGGAACCGTTCTGGCTCATGATTTCGGTTACCGAGCGAATAGCATACGGAAAGTCTGCTTCGTCTGGCAAAACAGCTGTCATTGCTCGCTCAGCCAAGTAGCCATGTCCAATTTCTCGACGACCCGGTGAACCAAGACGACGAACTTCACCAACGGTGTAACCAGGCGCATTGTAGTGATGCATGTAACGGCGTTCGCCTTCTCGCTCCATGGTGTCAACAATTTGCGCGTAGCTCAGCGGTGCTAGCGTTACCACATTGAAAGCCTGCGTCATACCCCGAGTGAAAATGCTTGAGCCGTGAGCCCTAGGCAACAACCCAACTTCAGATGACAGCTGGCGGATTTCATCAAGTTTTCGGCCGTCAGGACGAGCGTTATCTTCAACAATACCTTTTCGAACGTCTTTATGAATAGCCAGTACAAAGGCATCATCATATTCGTTCTTAAGTTCAGCGTAAGCTTCTTCACCAATTTCTGGCGCGAAGTGAGCTTGCATTTGTTCGCGAAGATCTTGAATCAGGTCATTTCGTTCTGGATACGGTGCCCGAACTTGCTGACCAAGTTTTCCCGATAGCCAAGTTTCCACTCGCTGCTGAATATCAGCATCAGGTAAGGTTAACTCGTACTCTTGTGGCTTCACGCCAACTTTATCAACTAATTCCTGCTGCAGCTTGATAGCTGGCTGGATGACTTTGTGGCCATATTCTAGTGCTGTGGCAATATCGTCTTCAGATACTTCACTCGCGCCTGCTTCTACCATCATGATGCCGTTTTTTGTACCGGCAACCACGATATCGAGCGCACCTTCATCTAACTCTTTAGAGCTTAGGAAGGCTTTTGGCTTGCCGTCGACTAGACCAATACGAACACCAGCAACTGGGCCTTCAAACGGCGCACCAGTGAGCATAAATGCCGCACTCATAGCAATCATCGCGATCGCGTCAGGACGAAAGTCTGGGTCCATACTCATGACTGTCGCGACACCTTGCACTTCGTAACGGTAACCTTTTGGCCACAATGGACGAATAGGACGATCAATCAATCGGCCGATCAACACAGCGTCGTCGCTTGGTCGACCTTCACGTTTTATGAAGCGCGAGCCACTAATCTTGCCGGCTGCATACATTTTTTCTTCGTAATCGATTGAGAGCGGAAAATAATCGAATCCTGTCGCCGTTTTATCGCTCACCATAGCAGTGCCCAGCACCACTGTATCACCGTAGCGAACAAGTACTGAAGCTGAAGTTCTAAAGCCAACACGGCCAACTTCTAGACTAAGTGGTTTACCACAAAAATCCGTTTCTACTTTTATAATTTTCTTGCCAAATGGGTTTATTGTACTCATTTGTTCCTTTCATATTGTTCGTCGCATGGTTCAAATATACGAACGCTTGTGCGAACGTCATATATCTGCAGCTATGCCACGAACTAGTTAAATCTTACCTGTTAATGTGCACAAGCTTGGTCCGCTTATGAGCGGCTAAAGTCTGGGCAGATTATCTTCGGAGACCGAGTTTTTTAATTAATGCTAGATATTCTTGTGAATCTTGAGATGCTATGTATTTAAGCAGTCGTTTACGCTTGCCGACCATTTGCAGAAGTCCGCGACGAGCCATAAAATCGTGCTTATTTTTCTTTAAATGATCTGTTAATTCTTCAATCCGTTTGGTCAAAATACCAACTTGAACGGCTGCGCTGCCGCCGTCTTTCTTGTGTTTCTGTAAATCAGCAATTACTGCTTTCTTCTTATCAGATGTGATCATTGACTTCCTACTTTAGCATACTTCTCTCTGTTGAGCAATAGGTTTACTCAGGCATTGGTACAACTTCAGGATCATCGTCATACATTAAATCTCTCGGGTAGTACGCGTCTCTAATAAACTCTACAACTTTAGCAACTACTGGAACTACAGCCAGAGTAGCAATTTCTCCGATGCTCACTCTTGACTGGACTGGAATCGCTTCTACGAACAATGTCCCAAAACAAACAATTTCACCAACTGCCCCACCTGCCGCCATAAGTCCGTTTTTCAACACAAGTCTGTTATCGTAAATTTCTTGGGCTTCAACGCTCATAATTACTGATGTAAATGGCGATAGCGTCGAACTGCATCCACAAAACGTTTTTTGGCTGATTCATGATCCACATTAGTATAGTTGAATCGACGCGATAGTTGGGCGACTTTAATTGAAAAATCCTGTTTGCTGAGTGGGGTGTCATCACCATAGGTTACTTTAATCTTTGTAGGTGTTGATTTTATCATTATTTTTTAGCTTTCTTGGCTGGTTTAACTTCTTTAACAAGCTCTTCAATAACGTCTTCAGGAAAATCAAATTCTATGTCTGCCATCGACTTAGAATTTCGCATCAACTGGGCTCGCTCTTCATACAATTTAGCCAACTCTCGGTGCATTTTGCCGATTTCAACGTCCATTTTAGAAACTTTTTTAGTTAAAGTACTTGTTCGCATAGAATACCTCTTAGATAAGTAGAATTATACTAGATTTTACCTTTAGCGTCAATTAGATGGTACGAATATTTTTGCTTATGCTTTGTTCGCTCAGATCTTCTATTTTTAAGCAGTTGTCTATCAAATACTGGCCCACTTCTGTGCGCCTGAGCTCACTCATGTAGGCGCTAGTGCCAAGTTTTTGGCCGATATCTCGTACCAGCGAGCGGATATAGGTACCGCTGGAGACTTTGGCCGTGAATGTTACTTTTGGGTAACCGTGTGTAAGATTGGTAATTTCATAAATTGTCACTTTTCGAGGCTCTAATTCGACTGCTTTGCCTTCTCTTGCCATCTTGTAAGCCCGTTTACCATCTACTTTGATAGCGCTAAAGACTGGCGGAACCTGCTCAATTTCTCCGACAAATGAATTAACCACTGTTTTTAGCTCGGACTCTGAAGGTTTTTTGTCAGAGACATCGGTAATATCACCTTCACCATCATCAGTCGTGCTGGATTTGCCCAGCGTCATCTCAACTTCATAAACTTTATCGAGCTTACTGAACTCGCTTGCTCGTTTGCAGTAACTTCCAAGTGTTAAAACTAATAAACCAGTTGCCAGCGGGTCCAGCGTCCCTGTATGCCCTACTTTTGGCTTACTCACCCCTGAATGTTTTAAAATACCCCGAACTTTGGCCACCACATCAAAACTCGTCCAACCTTTTGGTTTATCAACTAATAACAGACCATCCATAAGTTAAAGGGTAACGTACGAAGGGACTATTGGCCAGGGGCTGGTGGCAGCGGTGGATATGGAGGCTGCTGACCCCCTGTTGGTGGCATTGGAGGTGTGTTTGGCAAGAATGGTGGTGGTACTGGTGGTGGCGCAAGCGGTTGTGGTGCACTACTGGCTGTTTGTTCAGGAGGTAATCCTGGATCAGCTGGTACAACTTGCGGTGGCAAATTAGGTGGTGGCATTGCGGGAGCCATCGGACTTGGTGGCAGTGGTGATAATGAAGGGCTTGGTCCGGTTTGCGACATACCTCCCATGACGTCCCCTGCACTCGGTGCTGGCGACATTGGAACTGGCGCTGGTGGTAATGGCGGCGGCATTGGAGCTGGAGGCATTGGAGCCAAAGAAGGATCTGGTGCTAGAGGTGTTGGCAATGGTGTGGTTGGAGCCTGTGGAACTGGCGACTCTGTTATTGTCGGCTGATCATCCTGAACATTGATATCGAGTGGTGTCGAACCATTCGCTGCAAGCGGCTCAAGCTGATCTTTGTTGTCATTTACTTCAGCTGCGGCTTTCGCAGCTTGACTTAATGCATCTATATCCTGCTGTGGCCCGGTAATATCTTCATCGGCATGTGGGCTCCCCACTGTTTTCTCAATGTGAGAAACGGTTTCTTCATCCATTAATGGTTTATTAGCCACTTCTTCGCTCACCGCGTTTGGCGTGTGGCTTAAGATTGGTGCGTCTACTTGTGCTGGTGTGCTTAAACTATCAGTGGTCGGCTCTGGTTGATCACCTTGAGCAGAAGCAGTGAGTGTGCCGCCCATAACTGGTGGTTCAAAAGTCAGTTTTGGACTTGGTGCTGGTGTTGATGGTCGAGAAACTTTGCCATCTTCACTCTTAATATCGGTAATTTGCGGTCCAGCTGGCCCAGTGGCAACAGTTGTAGTTGGTTGTGGCAACTCTGGTCCAGGTGAAAGCTGAACTTTTGGTGGTTGTAATGACTGTGCCGTTGGCTCCAGCCGCTTTTCTTGATGTGGCTTTTCCTGCTCGAGCGGTTCTTCGTCTAAAAAGTCTTCATCGCTCGCACTGGCTTTATCGGTAGATGGTTTACCTTTGGTGCCCCCGGCATCGTCATCACTTGGATTATGCGGAATCGTGAGCGTCCCGCTATCTGGTTCTTCCTCTTCCTCATCGGATTCGGCCGGTTTTGCTTTTTTATCCTGCAAACCAACTTCGCTCTTGTTCAGATTTGTCTGTAGTTTTGAGGCAACAAGCTGTTGATTAGCACCAGCAGCCATTAGTTTGGCAGCTAAGCTCATCGTTCGTGGACTCGTTTTATCGTTACTAAAACGCTGTGTTTCAGCAACGATACCTGTCAGTAATGCGGTTGCTGTTTGGGCATCAAAGTTATCCGGATGAATCGTTTCAGCTAAATCAACAACCATTTCACACAAACTGCTGGCTTCGGCGTCTTGCCAGTTGTAAACACCGATGTTGCTGATCTCTTTATTATTTACACAAATAACGGATGCATCGTGCAAAATTCGGCCGTGCGCAACAATGGCTTTATCTAATTCTTCGCGTTTATGAACGCCAATGGCTAATACAACGTCAACGTTAAAGTCACCCTGGCTAAATTCGAGATCTTTTTGACCAATTGATGTTTTATAAGGAGTAATAAAAATCTTAACTACTTTGTCTTCGACTTTATAACGCAGTTTGTCGGCCTTGCTTTTATCGAGCGAAATAATGAAATCGCGCAAGCTGTCGGTGTTGTCCTCGAGCGTTTCATCAGGTTTCAAAAACTCCAGTGTCGATGGCGTTGCTCCACTGTAAACAGCGGTTGCATGCTTCCCAAGCTTGTTCAATACCAGTGTTAGACCAATACACGCCGCTAATTCGTCAACGGTTGGGTCACTACTTACCGTCACCAGCACATTAGTGGTGCCATTGATGGTTTCAACGATTTGTTGCTTGATGTTTTGATCCATACTGTTTTTTGTTTTATTCTTTGTCTTAAAAATACCACAAGCGTTTAGTGTTGTCTACCCTTTAGCCAATCGAGCTTCTTACGGCAGAATGATTTGACTTTACAACAGAGGTGTTATCAGGTATAGTTGAGCATCGATTACAACATTATCTTAATAAGGATTCATTAATGCCAATAATCAAGTCAGCTAAAAAGCGTGTTCGTGTACAGCATAAGGCTACCGTACGTAACAAGAAAACCAAGCGTTCACTCAAGAGTGCCGTTAAAGTTTTCAATGCTTCCCTTTCAGGTGATAAGAAGAAAGCTCAAACTGCTCACGCTGCTGCGATGAGCGAAATTGATAAAGCTCTCAAGAAAAACATTATTAGCAAGAACAAAGCTGCTCGTAAAAAAGCTCAGTTAGCTAAAGCTGCCAAAGAAGCCAAGACTGGCATCGCTGCTAAGTCAGCCGCCAAGTCTCCAGCTACTAAAGCTCCAGCTAAGAAAACTCCAGCCAAGAAACCAGCTGCTAAAAAGCCTACAGCTAAGAAATAGCCAGCGATAACAGATAGTGCTTAAGCGCGTCGTCAGCGTTTATTGATTGGCTTTTGAGTCGAATGTCAAGATTTAATGCTTGATCAATCAGCTCTTTGAGTCGTGTATAACCAAGGTTTTTGGCAATTTTACTGGTTTTAGTGACCACAAATGGATGGACTTTGGCATCTTTGGCAATATCACCTGGTGTCTTATCCTTTGCCGTCACCACAATTGCCAAAATGTGTAGCTGCCAGGCAATCATTCCCAAAATTGCCAGTGGCTCGGTCTTTAATTGTCGTTGCTCTTCATACAATTTAAGTGTTTTCTGGCGATTACCGCCAAAAGCTGCATCCAACAGTTCAAAAACGGTACTTTGTGGCTGCGGTTCAGTTAGCTCAGTAATTGCCTTTTGATCAATCTGCGGATTGTGCAGCACTAACTTATCCAACTCTTGTTTGAGAATTGCCTGACTCGTGCCAACTCGCTCAACTAAAAACTGTGCATCACGCAAATTTAAGCTCGCATTTTGACTCTTGGCTTCGTTAACCAACCAGCTTGCTAGCGCACGTGCATCAAGGGCATCAAGAGTTTTAAGTTCGGTCATTTTTTGCAATGTTTTATAGTACTTTGCCCGTTTATCTGGCTTGGGAACAACAAAAATAACATCGGTGGAATCATCTACTGCACCAATAATGTGTTCAAGTTCTTCAACCAGCTGCTTGTTGGCCTCGGGCTGCTTAATAATAACCAGCTTGGCTTCAGCAAAAAGCGATGAAGCTAATAAACTCTCTTTTATTCGCTCAAAGCTCGCCTCTTCGGCGTCGATGCTCTCAACACCCATTTGACCATGTTTACTCACAAAATCATTAATGCTATTTTCGAGCTCAGTCTGCAGTAAAAAACGGTTCTCGCCACTTAATGTTACACGAGGCATCTTAGTAACCCCTTTCAAGTGCGAAACATGTTTTGAGTATATTGGATGGTATATCAGGTGAACAAGGCGTACTTGTAAAGTACGTCGCGGAGCGGTGTGTGACAGCCAATGTGCTCAAAAATTGTTGGAGCAGAATGCGGTTACTAAGATGCCTCTTCCTCATTTTTTAGCCTCGTCACCAAATTTTTTATCCCAGGCCTCATCCATTCGTTCGCGGTAAATATCCGATGTATTGTGTCCTAGTGCACCGATAAGTTGCACTGATTTTATGAGCACATCAACAGCTTCGCCAGCTGTTTGTTTATTTGATTGCTTTTTAGTGTAAGCAGCCTGAACATCGTCAAGTTCATTCTTGATATCTTTAATAATTTCAGGTGCGTCTTTTCTACTAATTTTGCCAGCACTGGCTTTGCTGAGGTTATAAATTTCCTGCTGAATGCTGTCGAGATTAGCATGTTGCTGCTCAGATTCGGAGCGAGTTTGCGATTCGCCAACCAAATCAGCGACTACCAATGATCCGTCAGTCACCATGTGTGAACCATTTATGCCATTTCGTGATTTATAAGCTACAAAATAATGGTCGATTCGAGTGCTGCTCTTGAGCATGTCGACATCTTGTAACGTTTGAATCAAAAAATCTCGCTCCTGGTCCACATTAGCATCAATACTGTGCGTAATTTGCCACGTAAACGGCGAAAAGCCAACCGCATCGTCAAATGTTGCTGCACCAACCCAGTCAACTTTATATCCGCCCGGCAAGCGCCATGAGCGAGGCACTCGCCAAAAGCGTACATGATGGCGCTTTCGGGGGTTCCCCTCGTGCTGAATCTGAAACACCAAATCCTGGCGATTACCAAACACATACAAATCACTGACTGGTGCGTTTGGATAGCTTCGGCCGAGAATTGCTGCGCTCACAATTTTGACACTGGTTTTTATGGTACGCTTATCGGCTTGTTGCCAACCGGACCGTTCCATAGCTTTTATTAACGCCCGCTTGCTGCCATTAACAGCTAGATTGACCGGATCGCCCAGCAGTCCATCAACGGTTCTGGTTCGCCCTACAAAGTAAGCTGGTAAATAAATTTTGGATAGAATTCGGTGTATTCTCGGCAAAACAAAATACGCCGATAAGATCCATAAAGCAATTAAACTCAGAGCCAAGTGACGACGATACCAAACATTAGGGATTAAAGTGCGATAAATACTCACCACAACTAAAATAACTACCAGGCTGACAATAATCAGTCCGAGTCGTTTTAATAAGACCGCGAAGCGGTTAACATATGCCACTACTACACCTTTGGTTTCGGCTGGCAATGCGGACAAATATGTGTCCCGCGGCCAGCTACTCTTATCTTCTCTATTATTGTACCGCAGCGTGGGCATGGCTGACCATTCTTTCGAAAGACTTGGGCAAAACCAAGATAACTTCCTCGCCGGCCTTGTACGTCGACATAATTGCGATCGCTCGAACCGCCTTTTTCGATACTGAGTTTTAAAACTTTAATGAGTTCTTCGTGAAGTTTTATGAGTTTGGCTTTACTAATATTCTGTACTTTGCTAAGTGGGTGAATTTTGGCCGCGAACAGTGATTCGTCGGCATAAATATTACCAACGCCAGCAATAACCGATTGATCTAATAAAACTGCTTTGATACTGCTATTTGGTCGCTTGCTTAGCCGCTCAATAAAATCTTTGGCTTTAAAGTCATCGGCCAATGGTTCTGGTCCAATCTTTTTAAAGAAATCAATATTGGGAATTTCAGCTGTCGGCACCAGTCGGATCCAACCGAACTTTCGTTGGTCATTAAAAAACAATTTGCTGTCACCAAAGTCCAGAATAACTCTGGTGGATTTGTCGGGTAAGTCGCCAACTAAACTATGGCTAGGGTGCCCTGCACCAAAGCGTTTTTTATCGTCATTTGACCTAAAAACCAGTTGCCCTGTCATCTTTAAATGAACCAGCAAACTATATTTTGTACTCAGCTCAATAATTAAGACTTTGGCGCGACGTTTGACCTCCAAAATTTTGGCACCAATTAAGAATTGCTGCACATCACTGTCAGCATTTGGAAATCCTTTGGGCCAGTCGTGCCACTCGCTCTTGATAATTTTTCCTGGCAATAGCTCCGCGAGCCCAATTCGAACTGTCTCAACCTCTGGCAACTCCGGCATGTATTCATTGTATCAACTGCTATGCAGCCACATCTATAATTTCAACTGTGTCGAGCAAGCTCTGATGTCTTCCAAGTGCACAAAGCGCTCTGACTGCATCTTGTGCGCGTAATTCGAACGGCAGAACAGTAGACAAGTTTTTATCATTTTCGATAATACTGCTCACGAGCAGATGTCCCACCATAAATTCATCATCGTGATAATCAGCTACAACAGCTTCTTTGAGGGCTTCTAATTCTCCCGGTTTTTGAACCGTTAATACTGGAATTCCGTTTTGTCCTTCGCCTAAAATCATAAGCCGCCCTTTGATTTTATTTGCTTCCAGTTTGTTTAGGTTTTTGTTTGTAACCTATAAAGTTACTATAACGCTCGCTTATATCCAATGCTGTGATATTTATCACGCTATAATATACTCGTGACAGATTCGCTAAAAGATATCTTGAGTGGTCGAGCTAAAAGTAATGAGCCCTCGGAATTTGGCATCATCAAGCGCTTCATGATGAAGGAATATAAAATGACGCCCAAACTTTCTCTTAGTGGCCGCAATATTATTATCAACGTCCCTAATTCTGCTTTGGCCGGTGCACTAAAGCTAAGTCTTCATGAGCTGCAAGAAAAGTGTCAGACTGATAAAAAACTAGTGATTCGAATCAGCCAATAGTTTTTCTAATTGCTGTTTGAACTGCCCAAAATCTTGATATCGAATTGCCGTCATGCCAACCGACGTAGCTCCATTACAATACGCTTGAATATCGTCGGTAAAAACACATTCCGTGGGTTGGACACCTAGTTGCTCAGCGGCATAGCGATAAATTTGGGGATCTGGCTTAATCATTCCCACTTCCGCCGAACCAATAACTACATTAAACATACCAAGTTGTTCTTTAGATAATCTTTCTTCCAGCGTGCCCTTGCTAACATTGCTTAGCACGGCAACCTTGTAGGACTTTTTTAAATTAGCAATGTATTCGAGAATTTCACTATTAACTTGTTCGGCTTCAAGAAGTGCAGTATTCCACTGCACGACGGAAATACCAATTTTATCGGCCATGAGGACTGACATTTCCTCTGAGCTAATTTTACCGATGTTAGAATCGTCGAGCGTTTGCTGAATAAAATCGCGATCTTTCGCCGGATCACCGCCGGCATGACGATAGGTATCGCTAAAGCCGGTACCGACCAGTACCCCAAAGCAATCAAAAATAATGGCTTTAATCATGCAGCCATTGTAACTGGTTCTACTGCAACTTCACATATTTTAGCGATATGGCCAAGTTCTACATCTGTGAAGTAATTTTCAGCGCGTCTAGCACGCTCAGGTAGTTCAAATGCATCGCCAAGAAGCTTTTGATAGTCATCGCCCAGGCTTAACCTGCCAAAAGGTGGCCTCATTGCCCTGGGATTAACAACTAGGTGCGGTGATCCTTCTTCGATTGCCTCTTCAATACTTATATCTTTTGCTCTAGGATCATCATCAAATACAAAAGTATGTTGAGGATATTCATGACCATAGTCTGTATACCCTTTTTCGTAATTAGACACGGGCAATTTTTGTGTACTCCCATCTGTGAGCCTCGTATACGTAACCATAAAATCGCTGGCTCGGGCGTTACTCGGAACCTTTAGATTTCGACGCCTCACAAATAACAATCCTTCGTCGGTGTAGTAAGCATGTACTCTGTTTATAAAACCATCCTCTGCTGTTTTTGGATCTGCAGCTCGTGTGTGCTGTTTATTTGGATCACCGCCCAAATCCCACAGAGTATCCCTATAAGCTTGTTGGCTTCGCGGGCTAAACAAATACTGCAGCAAAGATTTTGGCATAGGAACAGCTATAAGCCGCTGGTCTAGCCTCCTCCTTGCTTCAGGACTTAGTTCTGCCTCAGGCAGCGTCGGGTGGACCATTATCTACCTCAATTACTGGCGCTTCGTAACTTGTGTCAACTAGCGATAATTGTCCAATATGATTAATTTGTTTGGCAATTTCTGGAGTTAAAGCGGTTTGTCGCATTTCCCGTGGCATTGCACCTGGCTCGGCCAGTAAATCCTTTCCACCTTGCTCAGCAGCGATTCTAACAAAACCTACATCCTGTCGTCCTACGCTACCGACTGTTTGAAAATCTGCCTGAACATAGCCAAGGTCGTCACTTCTATCTGAGGATCCAACAATTTCTACTGCAGCAAGCTCGGTGCCGCTTTTTGCATCAAAACTTCGATGAGAAGTTATGGAGTTTAACGTACTGTCGCCTCGCTCAAATTCGTGAATGTCAATGACATGAATTGCTCCACCTAATAAAAAACTCCACTGCGAGGTGGAGCCAGGAAGCGCGTGCAATTCGGCATTATCAGCCGTAGTTTTAGGTTGACGTTCTGTTTCAGGGTTTGCCTCAAAATGAGGATATAGAACTGCCATGTTTATTTTCTTCCCTAATAACTAGTTTTACGCCGCTTGTGCTAAAAAAGCAAGAAAGTTTTTTAGATTTTGTGAGAATTATCACATAAACGTCTTTGTTGTTCGTTTGTTTGCTACTATTAATGAATGGCTACGAAACTCGTTGGGATATTAAACATTACGCCAGATAGTTTTAGTGACGGTGGCAAATTTTTAGATCCAAAAGATGCATTAGACCAAGCCCATCAATTATTTTCTGACGGCGCAGCGATACTTGATATTGGTGCTGAAGCGACAAATCCGTGGGCTGTACACATTGAACCAGCCCAAGAGTGGGAGCGCTTAGCACTCGTATTGCCTGTTCTTATAGGTGAATTCCCGGGTAAATTATCGCTTGATACCTACCATCCAATAATTGTTGATAAAGCTTTCGACATCGGTAATATTTGGATCAATGACGTCATGACCTTCCGTGATCCAGCCATGATCGAAGTGGCCGCAAAATATAACGCAACATGCATTATCACTCACTCGCCTCTTTCGGCTCAAACCGTTAAAGAAGTTCATGCTATGAAAATTGATGACATCCAAATTGTCATTGATGAACTAAACACCAAAAGGCAAGAGTTAATTCAAGCCGGTGTTAAGTCAGAAAATATTATTTTGGATCCGGGCATCGGCTTTGGAAAAACCATGCGACTCAACTGGCAGTTATTAGAATTTAAAAAATACGTCGACAGTCCTGTCATGATTGGCCATTCCAGAAAACGCTTTTTATCGACAGACCCTAAAACTGGCGAGCATCTTGATGACGAACAACTGCGTTTTACTGACGAGCGAAACATTGAAGCTGCCAAAATTGCAGTTGAGGCTGGCACAGATTACCTGCGTGTCCACGATATCAAAATCTATAAAGACCTACTTTAGATTTACAACGCCAACATCAGCATCAACTGTAATTTGTTGGCCGTTTTTGAGTTTTTTTGTAGCGGTGGCCGTACCGACAATACATGGTTTTTTGAGCTCCCTAGCCACAATAGCAGCATGAGATAAGATGCCACCCTGATCTGTTATGATTGCTGACGCTTTTTTCATAAGTGGCACGTACGCAGGTGTGGTGACCTCGCAAACTAGCACACCTCCCTCGGGAAAATCTACATTTATATTATCTGGATGAACAATTTGTACCTTACCACTAACCTTGCCTTTGCAGCCAATTTGACCCGATAAAAATGCGTTAGACTGTGCAGTCACATTAAATGTCGTATCTTCAAAGATCTTTCCCAGAATTCGGTTGTAGTCTATAAACCACAGTCCAAACTCATCAGTGCTAGCGGTTTCAAAGTATCCCGCCAAATAATCATGTTCAAACGCTGCATTAAGTTCCTTTTTAAGGACAGCTTGGATTTTTTTATCTGGTACATACAGGTGCGAAGCAATTTTGAGTAACTCCTCCTTCACATCTTTACTCTTGTCTGAGATATGCCATTTTTTAAAATCATAGTTGAAGACAATTGGGCCGCTGGCATCAAAAAATCCTTGGGTTAGTTGGTGGTGCCCGCCCTTAATAATTTCCCCTTGTATGCCATGCTTGTTAACTATAAAAATAGTTGCCCAATTAGATGCCTCGCTGTGTGGTATATATTCGGCCCTGTAGTCTTTGGCCTCAATCTCTTGCTCCAAAAACCAGTCGTAAGCACCGGCGACACTCTTGCCTCTCATGCGTAACTTTGGCAATTTCGGAGTTTTTGGGATAAGCCTCAAAGCGCACAATTGATCACCATGTTTATGAAGATAGTTTTTATGCTCAGCCGAATTGTCACGAAGGCTGGTTGCCTCAAACTTGATTGGTTGATCAAACGGTATGCCAATGTGGTCTTTGAGTACCTTAAGTCTCTCCCGCTTGTCATTGTCTTCTGCTCGCATGGCATCAGTATCTTTGTGGTTGATGTCTTGCAGCCACTCCGTTAGCGATTGCTGCGTTTCAAATAATTTAGCTAGTTTATGGTCAGCCATTAATTCAGTATATTACAGTGTCGTTATTGGCCGGCACTGTGTAATATACAACTGCCCGTTTTCTACTGCCCACTCGACATCAACTGGATATTTGTAATAATCTTCAAGCTTTTTAACTTGCTGCGCTAGTACTTTAAGAAGCGCATCACTCAGTTTTTGAGTATTATCATTAATTTCTTGGTATTCGTTTTTACCATCCATGAGTACCAATTTTTTGGTTTGTGCGGCTAGGTGTTTTTCACTCACTTCCAAATTATCTTTATTAATAGCGTACATATCAGGTGTTACGATACCAGAAACGATCGGCTCACAAAGCCCGAGCGCAGCTTCAATAACAACCTGCTTGTCACTGCGAGTGACTGGATGAACTGAAAAAGCAATGCCGCTGACAGTAGCTTGAACCATTTTTTGAACCACTACCGCAACAGCACCTGACTTTATATTGTGTTGGTCGGCGTAGGATTTAGCGCGATCAGAATTAATCGATTGCCAGCATTTTTCAACCGAATCCAGAAGGCTGTTCTCAGTAATATTTAAGTAGGTTTCTAGCTGCCCTGCCCAGGCGGTTGATCGGCTGTCCTCCATTGTGGCGCTGGAGCGAACAGCAATCCTCTCGGCACCAAGTTTGTTAAAAGCCCGTAGTATTTCTTTATCAAGCTCAGGTGTTCGTTGTTGAGCGCTGGCAGAAATAACAAAGCCGGGTGGCACAACAAAGCCGGCTTTGGTCATTTTGACTAACGATAGTCCCTTACCCCCTAAAATTTGGACATCATCTGGCGCGTCTTTGAAAAAGTAAATCATAGTTCAACCTCAATGTAGTCAGCATTGTTCATCAGTTTATACTCGCCAAAATCATCGAAATGGTTTTTACCACTTACGACTTCCATCATGTAAAAACCAGAACAGCCGTGAGCAACAACTAGTACAAGATCTTTTTCGGCTAACCTTTTGATTTTTTCTAAGGCTACTTTTATGCGCTTTATGACATCTGCCCTCTTTTCAACATCGTCATCATCTGTTGTGTAGTACCAAGGAGATTCATGGGTTTTTGGCTTTCCTTCCAAGCTTGGAAAACGTCGTTCATGTAATTCAGGAATTATTTCAATGTGATCGGTTTTTATACCTAGCTCAGCCGCAATAATTTCGGCGGTTTGCTGAGCGCGCAGCATATTTGAACACACAATTTTAGTGATTCCTTTATTTTTGAGTTCAGTACCGGTTCTGCGAGCTTGCTCTAAGCCCAACTCGGTTAGTGGAACATCTGGTCCGGCAATCCAATTCTCAGCATTGGCTTTACTTTGGCCATGCCGTACAAAGATAAACTTACTCATAGGTTTCCAAAAATTTCTTCAATTTTTCAACAGCAATTGCTCGTGGCGTATGTTTTTCAAATCCGTCACCCATCTCAGCCAAAGTCTGTGTTTGCCTTGGTGGAATAAAAATCGAATTCCAGCCCATGCCAGCAAGTGAACCGGTGTCTCCTTTTGGTACTGGGCTAATACTACCTGTTAATTCGCCCGAAAAACTGTGGAATTTTTTACCATCATAAAAACCAAATATGGTAACTGCGGTTGCGGTGCGATCTCCAAACGAGTCAACCATCTTACAGATACCATCAGTTCCAACGGATTTTAAAAAGAACTTTACAAGTGTTCCCGGCAAATTACCCATGCTGTGCACGCAAAGCGAAACATCGTCAACCAGTACTGGTTTTTTCAAAATCTTATAAGCTTCTTTGGTCTTATCTTCTAGAACTTTTTCGGCATCAAGTGATTGAATTTCTGGCAAATCAAGTTCATGATGCTCAATTTTGTAGCCCAAGAACTTTTCCATGACCCTGACTTTGTACATGTTGCCTGTTACAAACACAAACTTATGCGACATGAGTTGGATCCCAGCAGGTGCGGTAATCTTTCTCGAGCTTGGCAAGCTTTTTCATATCTTCTTTATCGAGCTTAAAGTCGAAAACTTCCATGTTTTCCTTGAGTCGTTTTGTATGCACAGTTTTTGGCAAAGTTACAAAGCCATTTTCAATTTCCCAGCGAAGCATCACTTGGGCCGGAGATTTACCGTGCTTCTTACCAATTGCTGCTAGTACTTCGTTATCCAATCCATAACCGTGTGCTAACGGTGAGTAAGCTTCCAGAACTATGTCATTCTTTTTGCAGAATTTTACCAGCTCTGGTTGCTGTAAATATACATGCAGCTCAACTTGGTTTACGGCCGGCTTAACGTCAGTTTCGCGCAGCAGCTCTTCGAGATGTCTAATTGTGTAGTTGCTCACGCCAATTGATTTTGCTTTACCGCTTTTATAAACTTCTTCCATTTTGCGCCAAGCTGGACGGCGCAATTCGGTCACTGGAAAATGAAGTAACAACAGATCAACGTAGTCAGTGCGTAGCTTGTTAAGGGACTCCTCAAAACTTGGAATAAGATCACGCCAATATTGGTTATCGTTTTTAATTTTAGTCGTGATAAATAGATCTTTGCGCAAGATTTTCGAACGACTGATTGCGCTACCTAAAAATTCCTCGTTCCCATAATACTGAGCTGTGTCAAAGTGTCGATAACCAAGTTTCAATGCTTCTTCAACTGTTTTAACGCACTCTTGGCGATTCTTAACTTGCCACATGCCTAGTCCAATTTGCGGAATGCTTTGCCCGTTGTTCAACTTCACTTCTGGAATCTTCATAGCTCTATTGTACTATGCGGCTTTGACGTGTTCAGCAAAGTTTTGGCCGGCTTCATAGCTATATGGCTCGAGCGGTACAACATGCACACCGAAACCATCTAAACCTCGCGTACCTATGTAGAGGCCGCTGTCACGACGTGTGAGTGTTAAATCTCGTCGTTCTTCAGTTACATACTGTGCAAGCTCTTCAACATGCTGTTCCTGTTTTGGTGTGGCAACAGCGCCGAGTACTACGGTGTTTTTAACGCCAGGATTGTAGCGCAAATCGGGATTCATAAGTAACGCCATGCCAAATTTTAGTGGCTTGTCATCAATCATACCAACTGTGCCCCCGTGACTTTGTCGTGCAACAAAACCAGCTTTTCTATCTTCATTGCCTTTATATTGAACTTGCCTCTTATCGGGAAAGTATTGGTCCAGGCCATGCTCACGAATTGAACGATTTGTTACCGGTGCTCTGAGCCATTTTTTGCGAATAGTAACCACTCCCTTAATCGGTAAGCCGGCATCGCGTACACCTTCTAAAAAGTCTGGGTATCCTTCCATCATGGCCAATGGATATTTTGACCAATTCCGTGGATTTGTTTTAGAGAGTTTTTCGACAGCTGTGCCATCAAAATCACTCCAAAATACTGGTTCTCTTGCAATCATGTATCTACCTTATAACGATGCGTTATTTTTGCAAGCATGAGCAAGTTATTTATTTTTGATGTAGATTCGGGCTCTGTCTTGATAAACGTCCCAGGCATCGTCCCGGGCCAAAAATTCTTCTTCGCTCATAAACATGTACTCCAGACCTTCGTCACCGAACACAATGTTATCTTTGGCTTGTGCCGGTAGTTTTGCCACAGCAAACCAACCAAATTTTCCTGGTTCAAACACACTGGCCATACGTTTGGCGTGTACAATTTCATCTTTGCTAATATCCAATCCGAACTCCTCACTAACTTCCCGCTTAAATGTCTCAAATGGAGTTTTATCTTCTGTCTTGGGACCACCACCAGGCACATCGATTTTTAGTTTTGCAATTGGTGCTTTTTCGTCTCGTTTGTAAACCAGTAGTTGATCACCAATATAAACCAGTCCTTTGCTGCCCAGGCTCAGCGAATCTGGCTTATAAAACTCATCCATCGAGTTTGTCCAGGTATTCTTTAACCCCGGTCAGCCATCCACCTTTAAAATAATCTTCCGGCTTGAAAGTCTTTACACTTACCCATTCCATTTGGTCGTGATGTTTTCCAATCTGTATTTCGCCGCCTGTATATTGAGCTTCGTAGCCGACAGCAAAAATTCGCACCAATTTGTTGTCTAAGCCAACTTCCTTTCGTTCGACTCGAAAGAAAATTTTTGGTTCACCTAATTCGTATGTCGCACGGTCGCCAAGTTCTTCTTTTACTTTGCGCTGTATCACGGATTCGAGCGATTTCTCGAATTCGTCTTTTTTAATGCGACCTCCTGGCAAATCCCAAGATCCAAAAATGTCGTGCGTAATAAGTAGTTTGTCGCCATCGCGTAAGAATAATTTAACGGCCACAAAATACAGATCTTTTTCTAAGCTCTCGCTCACTGTTTTTCCTGTTCTTGAAAATATTTAGTTAGCGCAACTTTTTCGTTAGTATACATATCAAAGTTGTTGAGCGTATCCTTTGTTACCCAAGCAGATTCACTATGTTCATCGCTTAGTTTTACTTCTTTTGGCAGTGAAGCATGTACAGCAAAATAAGTTAGCAAAAGTTTATGATTATGCTCAACCAGGTTATCGCCAAAGCCAGCATGAATTACATCTTGCATGCCGTGGAATGTGGCACCTGTCTCTTCTTGGAGTTCTCGCGTGACGGCATCTTCAATGGTTTGGTTTTGGTCAATCCGCCCACCAGGCAGCTCCCATTTACCATGCGACTTATCTTTTAAAATCAGCACACCTCGTGGATCTTGAATAATGGCTTTTATACCAACGTAAAAGTCTTGTCGTTGGCTCACAAGTCACCCCAATTTTGGCCAGTGTCCGTATCAACGGTCAGTTTTACCGGTAGTTTAATGGTATTTTCCATGGTTTCTTTTATTATCTTGGCAGTTTTTTCAGCCTCTCCGCGCGGGCACTCCACTAAAATACTGTCATGAATTTGCAGTAGCATCTTACAGTCTTTGCCCTCTAGCGCCTTGGCAATATCTACCATGGCTTTTTTCATAATATCAGCGGCTGAACCTTGAAACGGCATGTTCACGGCAGCACGCATGGCAGCTTCGCGCACCATGAAGTTTGACGATTTTACATCTGGTGTTGGCCTTCTACGGCCAAAAATGTTTTCGACATAACCTTTGTCGTTGGCCTGTTTTTTGACTGATTCAATGTAGTCTTTAAGTTTTGGTCGAACTTCAAAATACTTTTCAATAAAGGTTTTGGCTTGCTGATAATTCATACCCGTCGCGGCAACAAGCCCATGTGCACTCAGCCCATACATAACACCAAAATTCACCACTTTAGCATCGCGGCGCATGTTTTTAGTCACATCTTCGGGATCACGACCATAAACCTCTGCAGCTGTCACGGTGTGCACATCGATGTCTTCGTTAAACTGTTTGATCAAATCTTTATCACCACATAAATAGGCTGCCAGACGAAGTTCAAACTGAGAATAATCCGCACTCACAAACACATTGCCCTCTTCAGCTTCAAAAGCAGTACGAATATTTTTACCAAGCTCGGTGCGCACCGGAATGTTTTGCAGGTTTGGATCGTTGGAACTGAGACGTCCGGTTTGAGCTACCGTTAAACTAAATGTCGTGTGCAGTCGAGAGTTTTCATCTACCTGATTTGGCAATGTATCAACATAGGTATTTTTAAGCTTAGTGACTTCGCGGTATTGGCTAATCAAATCAATAATTGGATGAAGCCCGCGCAGTTTATCCAGCTCAGTCGCAGCAGTTGAGTAACCGGTCTTCCCTTTTTTCACGCCCTGAGTAGGTAATTTAAGATTTTCGAACAAAACTTCAGATAATTGGGTGGGGCTCGAGATATTAAACTCCTTGTCAGCGTGCCCATAAATTTGTTGCTCAAGATCGCTAATCGTGTCCTCAAGCTGCACCGAAAACTTCTCCAAGTACTTTGTATCAAGTTTTATGCCCGTGTATTCCATACGTGCCAGCACTGATGTGATTGGCCATTCTATTTCCTCGGCTAACTTGGCGACTTTTGGCATCTCCTTTAGTTCTTTGGCCTGATGTTTATGAAGCCCTCGAATTACGGCAATAATTTCGCTGAGTTGCGCCTCTTCTTCAATATGAATATTAAGATCATTCGCCGCGAGCTCGGCCAAAGTTTGTTCACGAATAAGACTATTAATAAGAAACGCGCCAACCAGCACATCGTGTTCAATATTCACAGCATCGATATTTAATGTATAAAGTGTTTGCAATGTTGATTTCAGATCATAGCCAACCAGTTTGGCTGACTCGATATATGTTTTGAGCTTAGTTGTTACGCCTGCCAAGTCTAGTGTCGTCAGATCAAAACTAATGACTGTTTTTGGATCTGGCGAAATCGCAAGCAGCTGCGGTTTTTTACCATGATGATTCTCGGCTACTGCATGAATCACAAGCTCATCAGTTTTCGGCAGCGTCAGTTTTTCTAGCTCTGCCATGGTTTTAATAGCATGGCTGTCGCCAACCGTCAGTTTGGCTGGCTTAGACTTATCTGTTTCGCCCGGTACGTGCATGTACTCAGGCAGATTGCGCGCCAAGTTACGAAATTCTAATTTTTCGAGTAGCTCACGTAGTTTTACCGGATCACACTTACCGCCATCAACTTCTTTTAGGTCAAGCTTAATTGGTGCGTCTGTCCAAATCGCCGCCAGTTTTTTGCTGAGGTATGCGAGGTCTTTGCCCGCGATAAGTTTATTTCGAGTGGATTCTTTAATGTCATCCAGATGTTTATACACGCTGTCCAAAGTTTCGTATTTTTGTAGCAATTCCACCGCACCTTTTTCACCAATGCCCGGCACACCTGGAATATTGTCTGAACTATCACCTTTTATGCTTTTTAGATCCAAAAATTGCTTAACTTTGACACCATATTTTTCTTCAAAACTTTTGGGGTGATATAAATCGATGTTACTCAACCCTTTCTTTAGCGCATAAACATGCACATTCGAATTGATAACTTGCAACAGGTCTAAATCACTTGTTATTAACGCAGTATCAATGCCCTTTTCGCGGGCTTGGGTCGCCAAAGTACCCATGATGTCATCTGCTTCGTAATCATCGAGCTCATACAGTGGCCAGCCAAAAGCTGCAAGTAGTTCATGCAACACCGGAATTTGTTCATAAAAGTCTGGTGGCGCTGGTTTACGGCCAGCTTTGTATTCTGGATACAGCGCAATTCGTTTTCGAATGTTCGTTTTTGGCTTGTCCCACGCTACGCAAACATAATCTGGCTGAAGACGCTTTATAACTTCGAGCGCCATGGTTGCAAATCCAAACACACCACCAGTTGGCGTACCATCTTTTGTACTCAAATTTGGCATAGCGTAATAGCCACGGTAAAAAACACTTTTACCATCAATAATTGCCAGCCGCTTCACCCCTGGTTTCTTGGTCTCCATTTCCATACTTAACAGTATACGCTAATCTTTGACTACAGAAGTGCTTAAGGTGTCGTATACTATGATTGTGGAATCAAACAAACACTTAGCCGATGAGGCTAAACCCGAAGCGGTGGGACTAAGCGATCACGAGGCCGAACAAAGGCTTAAACAATACGGCCCGAATGTTCTCGTCGCCGAGAAACGTCTGCCAGGCATTCTGGTATTTCTCGCTAATTTCAAAAATCCGCTGGTTGTTGTTCTTATTATGGCGGCCGTGCTATCAGCCTTTTTTGGTGACCTTAACAGCTTTGTCATTATCGTTTCAATTGTCGTTATTAGTGCCCTACTCGACTTTGTGAACACTTATCGATCAGAAAAAGCCGCGATGTCCTTAAAAGAAAAAGTTCGCGTGCTCGCCAAGGTAATGCGGTCTAAGCAGTGGGTAGAATTACCGCTGGCCGACATTGTACCTGGTGATCTTATTAAACTCGAAGCCGGCAAGCTTGTTCCGGCAGACGGCAAAGTTGTTGATCAAAAAGTTCTTTACGTTAATGAATCAAGCCTGACCGGTGAATCACTGCCGCGCGGTAAAACCAACGGTGAGTCACTGCTGCTTGGTAGTAGCGTTACCAGTGGCGAAGGTTTAATGATTGTCGAAAAAACCGGGAAAGATACGCAGTTTGCCAAAATTGCTCAATCGCTTGAAGGCCAGGAGCCACAAACCGAATTCGACCGCGAAATTAAAGAGTTCAGTGTACTGATCGTCAAAGTCACCGTTGCGCTGGTAGGTTTTGTTTTCTTATTTAACTCAGTCTTTCGGAACGATATTTTGCAATCGCTCATGTTTAGCTTGGCGCTTGCCGTTGGTCTCACACCTGAACTACTGCCACTTATTATTACGCTAAACCTGACTAAAGGTTCACTGGCTATGGCTAAACATAAAGTCATCGTTAAAAAGCTCTCGGCCATTCAAAACTGCGGCAGTATGGATGTGCTCTGTACCGATAAAACAGGGACACTCACCGAAGATAAAATCGTACTTGTTAAATACGTTGATGGCGATGGCAACGAGGCAGAACAGGTTTTACTCTACAGCTACATCACCAGTGTTTACTCCACGGCTTTCGAAAACCCGCTCGATAAAGCTGTTCAGGCCTTTCGTCACTTAGATATTAAAGCTTACAAAAAGCAGGATGAAATTCCTTTCGATTTTGAGCGTAAACGCGAATCAGTTGTCACTACACACGACAATGAAAATTTGCTTTTCACCAAAGGTGCACCTGAAGAAGTTATAAAGATTTGTGATAGTTACAAGGGCCAAAAACTTACCAGTGCTCACCACAAAAAAATCCAAGAGTTATATGAATCATTAAGTAACGATGGTTTTAGAGTTCTAGGCGTCGCCAGTAAAAAGATTGCTAAAAAAGACGACTACGAACAATCTGATGAGCACAATTTAGTATTCGAAGGTTTTATAGCATTCTTGGATCCTGCCAAACACTCTGCCAAAGAAACGCTGGACCAAGCACACGAATATGGTGTTACCATCAAAATTATTACTGGCGACAACGCGCTGGTCACCAAGCGAATCGCTTCAGAAGTTGGCCTCACCGTGTCTGGTATTCTCAATGGACCAGAGGTCGCTAATATGAGCGATAAACAACTAGAGGAAGCAGTCGAAAACACCACCATTTTTGCGCGAGTTAATCCTGAACAAAAAATGCGCATCATCAAGGCTCTGCAAGCTAATCAGCACGTTGTTGGTTATATGGGTGACGGCGTTAACGATGCGCCACCACTACGTGCGGCTGACGTTAGTATTTCTGTTAATAACGCCACTGATGTTGCCAAAGACACGGCTCATTTAATTCTGCTCGAAAAAAGCATACATAATTTGATCGAAGGCATCATCGAAGGTCGCCGAACCTACGCCAACACCGTGAAATACTTAATGATGTCGCTTGGTTCTAATTTTGGAAACGTTTTTTCAATGGCTGGCGGCTCCTTGTTTTTGCCGTTCTTGCCAATGGCACCGATCCAAGTTTTACTCACCAATTTGCTCTACGACACCTCACAATTTGCCCTACCACTCGATAACGTAGATCAAGAAGACATCAAGAAACCGCGTAAGCTCAACATAAAGTCACTCAAAAAAGCTATGCTGGTCTTTGGTCCACTCAGCTCAGTTTTCGACTTTGCTACGTTCGGTGCGCTGTTAGCTGTATTTCATTTGGGCGCATCATCATTCCAAACCGGATGGTTTATTGAATCGGTCGCTACTCAAACCTTTATTGTGTACATTATTCGAACCAAGAAAATTCCGTTTGTGGAGAGTTTGCCAAGCAAATACTTGGTTGTGAGCACCATTGGTACTGTTGCACTCGGTGTTGCTATTGCCCTGAGTCACTTTGGTGAATTCTTTAAATTTGGTCCGATACCAAGTTATGTTTTGTTAATGATTGTGGTCATTGTGCTTGTTTACATGCTCACAGCCGAGATCGTCAAACGCCAGTTCTACAAACGGGTCGAAATTTAAGCGGCTTTTTGGGCCGCATGCTCTTCAACAGCAACTTGAGCGCGATTCGTAACATGTTCACCGATCTTGGCTACAAATTTTTGAGCAGTTTCCCTGTTTTTAAACTTATGCTCATAGACCAAGTTGTTATCGTTATCATACCTTTTGATACTTACTCTACCTCGATCGCCAATTATGTTGTCGGTAGCATCATAAGCATGAATTTCTGAACTAGTGCCTGGTGATGTAGTTTTCGTTCGAGCATCAACACGAAAATCCCAACGATCCTTATTGCCATGTCTGTCGATGAGTTGAGACCGTCTTTTATCAGTACTTATATGTGGCCCTCGATAGCCAACGCCCATATCTTCTACAACTGTTCCATGGCTTAGGGTGTCTCTTTGATATCCGCCGCCAACGTTTGTTACACCCAGTGCTCTTGTTGCTTGTCTTGTAGCATCAAGACTTTGCATCATGGCATCATGTGGTGACATTGCTTCTTGCGGTGTTGGACTTGTGTTTGGATTACTCATTTTTTCATATTTCTTTTAGTTTTTTGTTTTGAAAAGAATAACTATATATTAACAAACTTATGCTTATTTGTCAATGTTACGGTATTCTATATACTTTTTTGGGCGCGTCGGGCTAATAGGTTTGGAATGTCGCCTTCTGAACCGGGTTCATCAAAAATAACTTTATCGTGATCAACATTTCTTATAAGCCACTGAAAAGCTTCGGGGTTTTCAACTGAAACAGGCCAGAAGCCGTCGCCACATACATCATTTGAACAGTTTTCTTGTGCCGGGAATTCTACATATGCCAAGGTATTCTGTCCATCGCTTTGGATAACTTGTTTGATAATTTCGGCTGTGATTGAAATTTTAGGTTTACCTTCAGGGCTACCAGCAAATGGGCAGCTTTCTTGAGGACATTCTGCACAGACACCTATTTCTGCTGGTTCAGCCGGACCTATTCCATATACACTAGACATAAGAACATTATACTAAAAACAGAGGTATTTGTCTACATTTTATTGACTTTTTTGCATATCTGTGGTAATCTAGCCTCAGAACAATTCAAAACAAAAAAGGATTTAAAAACATGAGTGCCGAAGCCGCTCCCCAACCACAACCAAGTCAAATCGAAAAGCCACTAATGGTCGTTGATCTCCCTGCACAGGGTCCTGCAGAACTTGCACGCCCAAGTGGCAAATTAGAGGTTCGGTCTACGGAGATTATTGACAGTCCTGTTACAGATCAACTTAACACAGCTTCGAGTGTTGAATCTTTATACGACACTGGCAATAGTGATCGCCTAGCCTCTCGTGCTGCTAATCGGGTCTCAAAAATTGCTGATAGTGTTTCAGCCAGTGCCCAATTAGTTGGTGAAAGTATGGCAAGCCATCGAACCGCTTCTGAAGTTGCACGCGACACTGCAGGTGAAGTAAGTGAAAGAGGTCGTAAGGTTGGCCGAAAAGTTGGTTCAGTTGCCACTGGCGCTGCAAAAGGCTACGGAGACAGCATCGAAAAAGGTGTTGATGTTGGAAACGGCTTAATCGACAGCTGGGAAAAGCGAATCCAAGGAGCCCCTGCCCGTAAAGAAGCTCGTCAAGAAAAACGAGATACTAAAAAAGGCATGAAGCGACTTAATAAAGAACTTCGCCTCGACGCGCAGCAACAGGCTAAAGAGCAACGTCAGCAAGAAGCTGAGGCTCAAAAACAGCGTGAAGCTGAATTTAACAAGCGCCTTGAAGCAACCCTTGCACAACACAAAGCCGAGAAGAAAGTTAAGCGAGCTGAGCGAAAAGCCGATCGCATGATAAATCGTGTTGAACGATCTGAAAAAGTTAAAGAATGGGTTGAAGCTAAAAAAGAATCTGTTGATCGAAACGTCCGCTTTGGTACTTTCCTCTTAAGAAAAGCCGGTGTCGCTGTAGTCACAGCTCCTGGCCGTGCCGCTGAAGCCGCAGTTGATCTAGGTAACGAAGGAATCAAACAATTTGAAGATTACGCTAAGAGTTCTGCCAAGAAGAAAACCGCTCGACAAAACCATCGTAATGCTACTAAAGCCCAGTTACACGAACTTGCAGCTGCTAAGTATGCTGAGCGCGTAAAGAACGACGAAGAAGAAAAAGCCGCCTAAATTTAGTACAATACGTAGCTATGGATAATAAAGTCATTGCACTTATCGGTATGCCAGGCAGTGGTAAAAGTACCTGTGTGGATTATTTAGAGAAAAAAGGCTTCCCTTCTGTATACATGGGTGGCATCACCATTGATGAAGTTAAAGCTCGCGGTCTAGAAGTTAACGAAAAGAACGAAAAAATGGTCCGCGAAGATATTCGTGCCAAGGAAGGTATCGGTGCCTACGCACAGCGTATTATTCCCAAAATTAAAGCACTCTTTAGTGAGGGTAAAAGCAGGGTTATTGCCGATGGACTGTACGGTTGGACAGAATATAAAACATTCCGTGACAACTTTGGCGATAACGTACTTGTGGTAGCCATTGTAGCTCCGCGAACAGCGCGACACGAACGATTATCTAAGCGTCCGATTCGTCCTTTAACAGAGGAAGAAGCTAACGCGCGTGATTACGCCGAGATTGAAAATCTCGAAAAAGGCGGCCCTATCGCTAACGCCGACTACACTATCGTGAATGATGGTACACAGGAGCAAATGCTCGAAAAACTAGAGCAAATCCTACACGAAACTAAATTCCTTTAAATTAAGCGAGTATTCCCAGTCGAGTGGGTAAGCAAGCGCTTCCCGAGAAGTTTATAGCTGTGCGTAAAACTTCTCGGCGAAAGAGCGCCCATGAGAATGGAAATACGAGCGCTACTTGATGTAGTCGTGGAGTTTCTTGGCGTCTTTATGCTTGCGCAACTTAGCGAGAGCTTTGGCTTCAATCTGTCGAATACGTTCACGAGTGACGTTAAACTCCTGCCCTACTTCTTCGAGTGTGTGTGATCGGCCATCTTCAAGACCAAAACGTAGTTTCAGAATTTTTTGTTCACGCTCAGATAGTGCTCCAAGCATATCTTTAACGTGTTCTTTCAGCAGCTGAGTTGTAGCTGATTCTTCTGGGCTCACCGTGTCTTCGTCTTCGATGAAGTCACCTAACACAGAATCTTCTTCGTCATCGCGCACACTTGCGTCCAAGCTGGAAATATCCTGCTTAATCTTCATGATGTGTTCAACTTTATCAACGTCGATTTCCATTGCCTTGGCAATTTCTTCGTTGGTTGGTTCACGGTTCAAATCCTGAGTCAGTCGGCGCTGTGTTCGCAGTAATTTATTGATGGTTTCTACCATGTGCACCGGAATACGAATGGTTCGAGCTTGGTCGGCAATAGCACGAGTAATAGCCTGGCGGATCCACCACGTGGCATAGGTACTAAACTTAAAGCCCTTGTCGGGATCGAATTTTTCAACCGCACGTAGCAGCCCGGTATTTCCCTCTTGAATCAGATCCAAAAGGTCCAACCCACGGCCTACGTATCGCTTGGCGATCGAAACCACCAAACGCATGTTTGCCTCGGCCATTTTGTCTTTGGCACGCTTTTCACCAGCTTTCACTTTGTAAGCCAGCGCTAACTCTTCATCTGGTTTTAACAGCGGAATTTTACCAATTTCGCGCAAATACAAACGCACTGAGTCATCGGCGATGTCGTCCAAGTATACTTGGTCGGTCAGCGTAACTTCCTCTTCTTCGTCTTCTTCTTTCACCCATTCGTCGCTGAAATCTTCAGCGTTAGGCTCGGTAGCTTCGACGATTTCTACGCCAGCTTCCACGAGTTCGGCATGGATACTGTCGTGTAAATCAATATTTTCTGGAGTGTCAGGGATGGCCTTAAAAATTTCGCGCTGTTCAATTTTGCCATTTTTCTTGGCTTGCTCAATAATTTTTTCTTTCGCGTGCGCTAGTGCTTTATCGTCTTTCTTGTCATTTCCCACTGTTATTGTCCTTTGCTAATTTTAAGAGATTATCAAGTTTTTTTGCGGTTTCCAGTAGATTATTCGTTTCAGCATCATTTGCATCAGCAAACTGATCAGCCAGTGACGCTTTTTGAGTTTTTACGTATTGCTCTATCAACCTAACCTGCAATCGAGTGGCTTCGTACTGAAGCTCTATAAACTCGAGGTGGGAATAGAGTTCCTCATAAAGTAATACTAATATTCTAACGTAATCTGTTAATTTCTTCAATACCTCTGGGAGCTTGTTGCCAAGTAATTTAGTATCTAGTTTAAAAGTTGGGTTCTTTTCTAAATAATCGAGCAGCTCTTGGGCATTTTCCTCGCTGAGCATTTCTGGCGTAATCGGCACATCTGTTTCGCGCAGTCGTGGCTGCAGTAACATCAGTGCCATATACTGGTTTTGCGTCTTCAGAACATCGGCTGTTTTAGCATCAACCTTGGCCACTTCAACTTTTTTGAGGCGCTTCCCGGGGACAGCAGTTTTTTGCGTAGACAATTTTTGTTCAATAGCTGATTTACTGACACCTGTTTCGTTAGCAATCGCTTCAACGTAATGTTCTTTTTCAACTGAATCAGTAATTTGGCGCACAATTGGCAAAATTTTATCGGTAAATTGGCGTTTGCCTTCAGCCGAAGTGACATCATGCGATTTTTTGAGCAGTTCAATCAACCAATCAAGTGCATACTGGTTTTTATTGATTACTTCCTGCCAAATTTTCGGATCTTTTTGAATCAGCTCATCGGGATCCTTGCCCTGCGGAACCGTTATAACGCTCAAGGAAACACCAGCTTGGTTGGCCAGCGGAATGACACGCTCTGCAGCGTTGATTCCCGCTTGATCTTGATCAAATGCCAAACGGACATCGGGAGTAAAACGACCGAGTTCTTTGAGGTGCATTGGTGTCATCGCTGTGCCGGCAGTCGCGACAACATTTTTAACGGCGGCTTGGTGAGACGCGATGACATCCAAGTTCCCTTCTACTACCACCACAAATTTATCTTTTCGAATAGATTCTTTAGCTAGATGCAGGCCGTACACTTGCCGGCCTTTGTCGTATAGCAAGGTTTGCGGCGTGTTGATATATTTTGGCTGGCCTTGCTCATCTTGCATGATACGAGCCGTAAAACCAACCACTCGCCCGTTGGCATCAGAAAGTGGAATCATAATGCGACCGCGGAACATATCACTCGCCAGTTGATAGCGTTTGGTTGCCAGCCCAGCTTGTTGAATTTCCTGCTCGCTAAAATTCTTTTTCTTTAAAAAATCCACCAATGCACGACCATTATTTGGTGCGTAGCCAATCTGAAAATCGAGTGCTGTCTGTTTAGTGAAGCCACGCTTTTTTAAGATGTATTCCAGGGCTTCTTTATGGCGAGTAAACTGCGTTTGATAAAACTTAGTTGCTAGCTCAAGAAGCTCATACATGCGCTGTTTTTGCTTGCCACGAGCTGCACTAGCGCCTGTTTGATACTGTGAGAGGTCAACACCGGCTTTGCGAGCTAAAATCTCGAGAGCTCCGCGAAAATCCACGCCTTCCATTTCCATCACAAAACTGAACATATTGCCACCTTTGCCGGATGAAAAATCGTGCCAGATTTGCTTTTCGGGACTAACCATAAAACTGGCCGTTTTTTCGTTGCTAAATGGTGAAAGAGCGCGCAGGTTTCGTCCTGCACGTTTTAGCTCCAGATAATCCCCAACCACGTCCTCAAGACCAAGTCGGGACTTGATATCTTCAACCGCGTCCATAACCACTAGTATCTAGCAGTTAGAGGTTACGAGCAAGAATAAGAGGAATTACTCTACGCCGACTTTGGCTTGCAGAAGGTTGGCTGCTTGAGTAACTAAACTTTCAGCATCCTCTGGTGTGCCAAGCAAGGTATCGCTTACGGGGTTCTCTGTACTAAAAACAGGGCTGTTATTATCCTTAGATATAAGCCAGCCATCGCCGTATCTATGGAAAGCAAACATAGTCCCACCAGATTTAGACTTGTCAACAATCAGATTATTTTTATCGTCTTTTAATGGAGCACCAGATATAGGATCTGTCTCATAGACTGTACTTTGGTCGTCGATATACATTGATCGCACGTTTTGTGGATTGGCAGCTTCGTATTCCACCATAATACTACTGTTCCAAGACGCATTATCTACAACTGGTTGATTAGAGTGATAATTAGTAAGTGACAGGCGATTATAGCCGTTACCATCAAAGTTCTCATCTATACTTGTGTAGTACTGAATATAATCATGTGTCTTAGCCTGTTCAGCCTTAACAAAAAACGCTTTTTCGAGTGCTTTTTGCGTAAAGTTACCTGTCGCGTTGTTAAGGTAAGTGTCCATTTTGGCTTTTTTATCGGCCAGCTCCTTCTTGTGAGCTGCTTCCTGGTCGATAGTTGTAGTTGGTGCTACCGTATCAGTTACCGCAACCTTTGCCTCAGTTGTAGTTGGTGCAGCACACTCACCGCTGTTATTACAAGCCGCGGCTGCAGCAGAAAGCGCTACAACCATCGCTGTTTTTCGAACTAAACCAATTCTCTCTCCAGATCGCTCTGACATCCTTAAACTCCAATTTAATACGATAATTATATTACTTTTATGCTTATTTGTCAACTATAACTTGCCCTTCCTTTTTCCCTCTGGCCAGAGGTATACCGGATATGCTTAAATATAGCCTATGGATCCAAACCAACAGCCAGCTCCTTCTGGCGGCAATGGACAATTTAACCCAGCTCAATACGACTTTATAACCAACCCAACCAAGCCGGGTAAAAAGTCGGTGATTCCTTCGGGTCACGGTAGCAGCAAAAAGCAGCGCATTATTGTGTTTGCTATTGGTATTGCCCTGCTCTTTATTCTGTTGATTGTTGGTTTTAACTTAATTTTAGGTAGCGGTAAGCCAAATGCTGCTCAGCTGACTACTGTTTTGCAGCAGCAAACAGAAATTTCGCGTGTTTCGGCAATCGGTATTAATAATGCAGGTGGCGAAAAAGCAAAGGATATTGCAACCCAGACTCAGATTGTTATGGACACTCAAAACATACAGCTCCAAAAAGCTATGATCACCAAGAAGATTAAGATCAATAAAAAGACACTTGGCGGTGCGAAGAACCCCAAAACAGATGCATCGCTCACCAATGCGCAACAAAATGGTCGCTTTGACGATGCGTTTATACAGCAAACCCGGACGAGTTTAGAAGATTTTCAAAAAACTCTTCAAACAGCTTACAACGGCAGTAGTAGTAAAAGCATTAAAGATCAGCTTAATCAGGACTATGCGCAAGTTGGCTTACTGCTCGAAAGCATCAAGAACCAGTCGCAACCTCAACAGCAAACAACAAATTAGCTTAATCTACCTCTTTGGCTTGTAGCCAATACGGCTTAACGAGATACAAGTTCGTAACTGTGGCGGATAAGACTTTGGACTTCTTCCCAGGGCAGTTGGCCGGATAAAATAATCGTGTTCCAATGCTTCTTGTTTAAATGATAACCTGGCAAAACTGTTTCATATTTTTCGCGCAATACCTCTGATAATTTTGGATCACACTTGAGGCTAATGCGTACAGGTTCCTTACCTTCTGAAATGAGTGCAAACATTTTGTCATTCGTTTTATAGACAGCAACATCTTTACCAAATGGATAATCCAGTTTGGAATTTGGCATACTCAAAATGTAATCTTCAACTGTCTTGTGATCCATGTTCCTTGAACCAGTCTAGGTAATACTGGAGTTCAGCGATTGAACCTTGAATATCATCAAACGCCCGATGGACATCTGGTTTTTCGAATACAACATTATAGCGGCCCATCATAAAGATCTTCCACGAACTCACATCTAACATTCGGTAATGCAGTTTTAGATCGAGCGCTGGCATCCATTGCTTAATAAATAGCCGGTCGTTGTGAATCGAGTTCCCTGCCAGTATCGCTAGATCGCCATCAAAATGTTTCTCAACCAATGCGATTAATTCTTGTTCAACTTCTTTTAATGCTTTGCCTTTTTCGAGGTTTTTAATAAATTGGTCGCGGTTAGCTGGAAATTCCTTCCACCAAATGTTCTTTTGCATTCTAGTGACGACTTTTTGGCGATCTTGTTTAATTGTCGACTCGTAACTTTCTAAGGTTTTCAGATTAAAATCAGTGATTTCGGCAGCCACTTCGAGCAATACATCCTCTTTGGGATCAAGCCCGGTCATCTCTAAATCAACCCACAAAAGCTTAGTCGGAATTTTATTTTTATCACTCATAGTACGCCCATTGTACCTTACTCCTTAGGGATAAAACATAACTAAAAAGTTGCCGGTAGTTTGGTCGCTGCCGTAATTGTAGACTATGCCGTACTTAACAGTAGATGCTGCTGGTGTACTGGCCGGAGTTTGCGCCACATTAATAAGGTTGTTGGCGCCAATAGCAAGCGAGCCAGACCATGTGCCAGAAGTACCTGCGTTCGTTATGGCAACACTAGCAGCAGTATCAGCGGCACCTTTCCTAAACGTAATTGTTCGGGTTTTTCCTACCGCGCCTGGGGCGGCACTCAGGCGAACATACATGCTGGTCAAGACAATTTGCGCACTAAGCGCCTGCACATTAGTTTCCGTCGCGTTCCAGGCACCAGTGCCATACCAGTTGTTATATACGGTAGCGGATGCCGAAGCGTTGACGTTGTTGCCACTCAGTAGCACAGCATTGCCAGTGGTACCCGAAACATACTCAATACCAATAGCGATCGAACGAGCATTCGAAGGTGTGGTTGGAGTAATTTGAATATACATACCTTGCCCTTGGGTTACTGCAATCGTGTGCGTGCTATCCAGGGCCGATTGATTGGAACTATCCAGTGTCACCTTAACTCCCGAAGCCGTCTCTGAGCCAACAGTTCCGGTGTAAATCTCGACCAAGTAACTTCCCGAAGAAAGTGTACCGCTCATTTTGACGTACAGATTCTGCAGCGTGCCACTTTCGGGAGCAACTTGTGATGCCGTAGCAGCAGATGTTGACTGCAGATCAGTCCCTTGTACGGGAGTGAAGCGGTTGGCAGAAGTTGACAGGTTGCCCTGCGACCCACTAAACCAGATCTGGTTTGTGCCGACTTGCTCAAGCGACCACCTGACTGGTGAGACAGTTGTTGTATCCCCACCAGTAGTTGTTATCTCGATCGTGTCTCCAGCCGCTAACGAGTTGACGTGGGTTACATCCGAAGCGCTGGTACTTGGGCTGGACATGCTAGTAGTTATTACGGATGTCCCATGATTTTGAGAAGTGCTAATAGTACGCGAGCCTGAAGCCGGAGTGGTCGTGATTTGGACATTAAGGTTCCTTAAATCAGTAACAACTGGTGCAATGCTGTCTCCAGCTGTATTCGTGGAGGTCCAGGCGGTGTCATTGGTAACCATGGGGGTGAGGAACCTGGAGGCCGTCACAGACAGGGCAGTGACAGACCCGACCATAATCGGGTAACGTCGTCCATATGTGACATAGATTGAATATTGTCTACTTGTGTCTGTGCCGGACCCGGTTAAGTCTTTAGGCCAACTGTTGGCAACGTAGGTTTGAGTAAGATTATATGAAGTTTTACCGACAGTTGAGTCATAGACTATAAAATTTTGCGCTCCTTGACCACTATCTGTTGGTTGGTTACCCCAAACGGCTAATATATAGTCCGTACTCCCTAGTAGTGGAAAGGGCATTATATCACCCGTAAACCATTGCCCGGAGCCAGATGCTTGGCTGGGCGTTGTCTTTAGAAGATTAAAGTTATTGTCCGTGCTAAAGAGAGCACTTTGGATCAGGGAGCCAGTCCCAGGTGAAGATCCGTAAAAATACATTACAGATCCTATGAAACCGCTTCCAGACCCCATAGTCTGCTTGGTACCAACTATTTTATTAGACATATCCAACGTTGATCCGCCTTGAGTCGTGTAACCAAATGTCGGGTCAACAGTAATGGGGTATTGGGCATTGTCCAAAAACTCCTGTGGGATAACAATTGTCAAACCGTTGCTGATATCGTAGACCGTACCATTCTGGTATTTTTCAATGTCTTTAAACTCACAAAAAACGCGGTAACCGCTGGAATCCCATGCCATCGGCCGGTATATATGTGCCACTTTACCGGTTTCATAGACATTGTCACGCTTTTCCGCGTGATACACAGCCAGCGAATTTGTAACATCGTGTTTACGCTGATCACGATTTTTAACCTGGTCAATGAATGGAATTTCAGCTTGAACGTAGGCAACGACGTTTTTTGGAACATTGGTCGTCAGTTTTACTTCGTTGGAGCTTGGCTTACTCTCCAGATCTATCTCAAACTCAAAACCATCTTTTGGATGAGTAAATGCATATCCAGCATCTTTACGCGTACCATCAGCAAGCCAAGCGTAACTATTTTGTAATTTTTGAATTGTTTGCCATTTGTCTCGCTCACTTTTTGTATAGGGTCGATCGTCTAGTGGCAGCTTGATACGCTGAGCAAAATTTTGAATAACTTCATCGACAATGCCGTGTGTAATATCCGGATACGCAAAAGCTACGCCGTACGCAAACTCGTTGCGGACATCTTTTTTTACATCGGGCCGGTAAAAGTCATAGGCCTTGTTATAGCAACTTTTGATATTTAGGTAGGCGTATAACCCCTGGTCTTCTTCCTGAGCCGAGAAAAACTTTACCCAGCGATCTTTCTCTTTGTCCTTAAAATAGATCTTTTTACGAAGCTGACCGTTTTTATCTGGTTGACGAGTAACTTCCACGCCATGTTTGATAAAAACGTCCTCGATTGATTGCATTAAGTCCTCAATACAGGTCGTAAAGTCACTTCCCTTCCATTGAAAGTCCAAATTGTGCAGCCCCTCGTCCATGTAGTACGGATTAATGTACAGATTGTATGGAGTGTAATAGCGAACCAAGGCGACCGCATCATAACTTGGAATTGGAACATCAGATGGATGATACTCAGATTTATCAGGGTAATTAAAATCTTTGGCCATGACTTTGCCATCTTTTTCAAACACCTC
This sequence comes from uncultured Candidatus Saccharibacteria bacterium, assembly GCA_964590205.1. Lineage (GTDB taxonomy): Bacteria > Patescibacteriota > Saccharimonadia > Saccharimonadales > JAGQNJ01 > CAZPVO01. Next base: position 72,534 of record CAZPVO010000004.1, read on the forward strand.
CAGGTGGGCGCTGGCTGGCATAAGGTCAAACACTGATACCGATGGTTCGGTAACCACGTAGTGAGCAATCATCATCTCACCTTGTTTGCCAATTTGGTTGAACATTTCGTACTCAGCGCCCGAGGCAACAGCCTCAATTTCGTCGCCTTTTAAAACACGCCGAATACTCGTGACCGGTATAAGTTTTCCCGAAATCGGGTAAAAGCGGGCCGTTTTGCCATTCTTTTTAAAAGTAACTGTGTCACCTCTTTTTTGCACTTGGGCGCCATCTGGCGATTCATCCAGACCAATGGAAAAATTAGCTTCGTTTTGCCACTTTTGAAACTTAACTCTCGGATGAAATTCTTTTTGCTGCTCATCACCAACCACCGCCGAAGCATAGCCTGGCTGATCATCCTGTTTGATCGTTTTGTTATTGTATGGCCGCATCGACATCGTCGGTCGTTACCTCCGGCCAAAATTTATCTAGCACAACTAGTTTGGCGTTCTTAGACTCTTCCGGGAAAAATCCAGACAAGCGTTTACCGCCACCGCTTCGAATAATTACATTCATCGGTTTACCTACTTGGCGCGGCGGATGTCCAACTTGCAACGTTACGAACGGATCATCAATGTATTTTTTGATAACTGGTGCAATGATACGAGCGAGATCAACGAGTTCATCGTCTTCGCGCTCCCAGTTATGCCAAGCTAGCAAATATACATACATGTGTTCAACTTTTCCCCGGGTATATTCTATAAGGCGCACAACATTAGCAATGCCAACTTCGTGGCCCTCACGTGTTGATTTGCCTTTTTCTTTTGCCCACCGCCGGTTTCCATCAGGGATTAGACCAACGATTTTCATAATGTCCTACTACTATACATTAGTTTAAGCCTCAGTTACCGATGCTACACAACCCCAAGCAGCTTTAACGCTATCATAAATCAAGCCAACGGTAGTTACTTTGCTGGCCGTTGTTGTCGTTGGCAATGCCACTCCCTCAGCTACGAACGAAGCTCCCCAGGTAATGGCACGCGGTGTACCATCGTCTTTAAAGCGAACAATAAGCTTATCAAAGTTGCTTGGCGTGCCGCTCAAGTTTGTTGTCATTGATGTGATAGCGGCAGATATACCAGTTAGCGTTACCGCATCGCAGTTGTCCGTGTTAATCGTTGGCGTCCCAAAGCTCGAACTAATTGTGGTAACGCGCGGCGTCACGCGCTTGTTAGTCAGGGTGTTGGTACTAGAGATTGATGGAACAACCACGCCTTCAACTGCCAGCACACCAGCTGACGAACGTGAAAGCGTTGTATCTGATGCGTTGCCTAATTCAATCGTGCCGCTGGCAGTTAATGTTCCCGTAACTGTTAGGGCGTCATCAGTCTTGAGCGTATCCGCTGCACTTCGATACAAGTTGGTATCAGTACCCCACGTAATACCACTAGCTGCTGTTCCGGCCGTTGAGCTCAATTGCAATGAATAGGTAGAAGCAAGTCCAATCACCACGCCGTAGCCATTAGTACTACCAGTCATCGCACCCACATTTATTCCAGTAATAGTGCTAAGCGTGCCTGAGTTACCTGGTGCTGCAATGTTTATACCCTGGTAATTAGTCATGGTAACGCCCGCACCAATTGCATCTGTAACGATAAATCCTGTGACAGGGGTTGTTGCGCCTAGGGTAAGCGTACCGCTATTGGTGCGGTTGAATGTTCGAGCAACGCGGAAAGATTGTCCTCCAACAACTTGTGTTACGGCGGCACCATCAGCGGTAAAAGTTGATGAGTCTACAAACGTAAGCTGGGGACCAATATCCATAGCCGTACTTGCTGCATTTTTGTAGGTGTTAAGGTTTTTTACGAACGTGCCTGCCCCAAGACCATAACCACTTGCGTTGAAAACGTATGTCGAGTTACCTTGTAATGTTGCCGGAGCAGTGGCGTTAGCCGCTGTCAATGTATAGGTTGCATTGTGACCCATAAGAGTATCACTAGTACCTAGATTGCCTGTAAAGTTTCGGGCAGCTGGGAATAAGTTAAGCATGATTGCCGAGCCGGTCTGACCCGTCATAGTGAGCTGTTGAACGCCACCGGTAGCTGCCGCTAAGATATCAGCGCCACCGGAGTAAATACCCGTATTGGTGTCGCTCACAAAACCAAGGCTTGGCGTGGTAGCTGAGCCATCACCAACTTCTAAGTTATTACTATCATCAATAACCACACTGGAGGTTTGGATGTTACCACCAGTGCCATCAAAGCGAGGTACGGTGTTGTCGGTGGTTGAACTTGGATAAGTTAATGTGGAGTAAACGCCACTAGTGGCTTTAACCAATCCTGAACCTGTGGCTCGAGCCGCCGTTTTACCACCCGTTCCTGAGAACAACATAATTTCGCCATCAGCCGATGAACTGGTGCCAGCAACATAGCGACTGTCCAATTGAGATAGTGGCAAGTCATCTGACAGGATATACCAAATCGCTGGCGATGCACTATATTGCAAAAGAACTGCCTGCGCCAGTAAAGTTAGAGTTAAGCTAGTCGCACCGCCACTCTTGTTATAAACATCACTACCAGCAGTGTTAACGGTAACGGTATTTGTACTGCCCTGAATAATGTGTTTTACTGCGACAACTGTTTTATCAGCTGGTGCTGTTGGCAGCGTAATTGTAACGCTACCTGAAGTTGTATCAACTGGTACGAGATCTCCAGCAACCGCGGTGTAGCCGCTGGTTTTCACTGCGGTTGGTGTCAATGGCCAACCGGCAGCAATTGTGGCCCAAGTCTGATCACCTCTCAAATAAGTTGAGCTGCTTGCCGAACCACTGCCCAAACGAGCCGTCGCAATAGTGCCACTGGCAATTGCTGCAGCATCGAGCGTTCCTCCGCCAGCAGCATTTTGATGATTGTGTGTTGCATTTACGAAGCTAGCGATAGTTGGTGTCGTGAGCGTTTTGTTGGTTAGCGTATCTGTTGTATCGGTACCGACAAGCGTCGTTGATGCGTCCGGAATAGTCAGCGTTCGCGTCTGCCCACTCGTAATTCCGGAAGCCTGGAATTTAGCCTGTTTAGTGGTGTCACCATCATCTTGAATCGTAAAGTTAGCATCTTTAACGGTGATGGTATTGGTGTTGTCTATAGTTTTGTTTTGCAGCGTACCAGATGCAGTTAACTTCGTGGCGTCAGAGGTGTTGTCAACGTTGCCAAGGCCAACATCGCTCTTAGTAAGTGACAAAATAGTTTTAACATCAGAGGCCGTGAGCTCTTCAGTATCACCAGCTCCAGCGGTAAGGCGTCCCAGAATACGATTATTGGTCGAGACATTTTGCATTTTGGCGTAGGTCACAACATCGTTGTCGATGGTCCAGACAGTTGCCCCGCCCGAAACAGTAATGTCGCCTTTGTCACCATCAGCTAAACCACCACTAATGGCACTATCGACATAATCTTTGTTGGCAGCATCAGTACCAGCAACTGGCGTGGCCACGTCCTCGATTTTTTGACTGTTCATGCTAACCGTGCTGGTTGGGACGTTAATCTGATCAAGGGTTATGTTGCCCGGCATTGCCTTTCCGGCAGATTGACCGAGCGTACGCATAGAATACACATTGTCGGCGCCGTCTTTATTGGCAGCGGCAACCTTGGTATCTGTTACAGCGCCTGCTGCAATAGTGAAAGTTGAACCTGACTGGGATATGTCACCGCCGACGGTGATTTCCTCAACAACTCCTGAACCGGCTGTCGAACGACCAAGCAATCTGTTAGTTGCTGAAACGTTTTGAATTTTGGAGTACGTTACGTTGCCATCAGCAATCTTGGCAGTTGTTACTGCATTATTGGCAATGGTTGTACTGTTACTACCAGCGCTCGCTGTTACATCACCGGTCAAAGCTGCTCGCTGCAAGAGTGGTGTACCATCCACATAATTGAGCGACGAATCAATCATCGCGCCGATAGCATCTTGAGCCATTTCGTCGGTGTAGACCGTTGCCCCGTCAGCAACATTGAGAATTGTTCGAACTTGGGCGGCGGTCAGGTCTTCTGGATCACCTGTGCCAGCAGTGCTTCTACCCTTAATTGTGGCATTGGCCATGTCCGCAAGCTTGACATTGGTAACAGCATTATCAGCAATCTTGGCCGTCGAAACAGCAGTGTTGGCGATCGTAAAAGTTGAGCCGGATTGAGATATGTCACCACCGACGGTGATTTCCTCAACATCTCCACTACCGGCCGTTGATCTTCCCAATAAACGGTTAGTACTAGAGACGTTTTGCATTTTGGCGTAGGTCACAACATCGTTGTCGATAGTCCAAATGGTGCCGGCACCAGAAACTGTCAGATCACCCTTGTCACCATCTGGCACGGTACCAGATAAAATAGCAGCATCAACGTAGGTTTTAACTGCTTTTTGTGATGGATATTTGGTGTCCGAATTAGCAGCTAGTGTGCCATCTGTATCCTTATTGGCAACCAGTTCAGCACCCGATGAACTGAGCGCAGAGGTCTTCAATGAACCATCGCTGTTATGAGCCTGGTTTAAGAAGTCATTGAGAATGTCACCCCATGTACCAGCGTCTGAACCGGGTATCGGTAGTCGTGACATTTAGCCTGTTATCCCCTTGTTTCGTTTCATGTTTTCCTTTTTTTACCCATATGAAACCAACCCCTCTGTTGAGTGGCAACATTAACAGTTTAGCATGTGCGTTATCGCGCCCAAAGGAGAAAGTGGACTAAGTTTTCCCCTGTTTCTTTGGTTTGCGAATGAACCGCACTAAAAGCCCTACAAAGATAAGAAGTGCCGCGATCGTCGCGACAAGTGCTGCATCCATGCCGGTGTTGGCAAGGAACGAACTCAATGAGTGTGAAGAGGAGCCCGAAGTTGTAGTTGTTGCACAAGTACCGTAGTTAGCAGTTTTTCCATATGCGTCACATCCATAACCTTCTGCTAGATAATAATTTTTCATTTCCTAAAGCCCCTAAAAAGCTTACTCATATACTCGTATAAGCATAGCACATTCCCGGGAGAAAATATAAGACGATAGTGCTAATTTTGGGTACAAATTTTATGAATAAATGTCGAACACTTTTCGATAATGAGTTGGACGCAAATTTTCAGCCTTTGTTTGTGTAACATGCGGACGGCTTTCGGCAGCCATAACTGGTCTCGGTTGTAGCCCTGCTCCCATGCGCATATCGCTGATTAATCGTGGTCGTAACTGTGGTCGGGGTTGAGGTCGCTCTGGAACTGGCGCGCGTACTGGCTCCTGGGCTGGCTGCGCGGCAGCAACTGGAGCTGGAACAGCTTCGAGTTTTCGTGCTTTTCGGGCACGCATTTGGTGGTTATACCAAATTAATAAAATCGAGAAGTAGTACAGGCCAACAATCGGCAAGGCTACTACAAATTGTGTGATTGGATCATAAGTAAATGGTAGAACTAACGCAATTGCCACGCTGCCAATAATTACCCATTTGCCGAACTTCAGGAATTTGCTTGGTGGCACAGGATGTACAAAATCAATAAACAACACCACCAGTGGAATCTGGAACATAATCATCGACGACATGATCGCTGTGAGTACAAAATTTAAATATTCGTTAGCTGATAACAGCGGTTGCACGCCGTTAATCTTGAAACCACCAAAGAATTTCAGAGACATCGGCACAATCACATACATTGCAAATGCTGCACCACTCAGTGCCAAAACGAGAGACAAAATTGATACAAAAACCACACTTTTTCGACTCACAAATTTTGCGAACGCTGGCTGCACAAATCGAATCAAGTTATATACCAGCGCCGGAATAGCCAAGGCCAAGCCGCACAGCACACAAATTTTCATAATCAGCATAAAGTTGCCGGCGGGTGCGTCGTAATACAACTGCTGTGTCAGCGAACCTCTGATAAACGCAATAATTTGGTTATAGAAGAAGTAAGCAATTGTGCCGCCAATTAAAAATAAGGCCGCAGGATAGATAAGGCGCTTTCTCAGCGCCCCCACATGTTCATGAAATGTCCCCGCTTCGGCCCTATCCCCCATAAGTTTGGCCTCTTGTTATTTTTTAGCGGTTTTTTTAGCAGAACTTGTTGATTTCTTACTGTCGTCTTCGTCAGCTGCACCCTCGTTGAAACCTTTTTTGACTTCTTTTGCTGACTGACCAATGCTTCGTGCTAGTTGCGGGATCTTCTTTGCTCCGAAGAGAAGCAAGATGATCAACAGCACTATGAGCAATTCTTCTGTTTTCCCAAACATATAATCCCCTACTTAATGATGTAAATCTATTATTACAATTTTTCACGGCTTTGTACAGGTGATTAACGGGGAAATTACAACGGTTGACAAATGCCTTATGCTTTGAGTAAATAGTAAGGAAACATAAGCACAAATATGAAACAACTCGACGAATTAATGCAAAAAGAAATGTCTCGTAAGGAGTTTTTGACACTCCTCGTTACCGGATTGGTCGCTGCATTTGGGTTCACAAATATCATTCACTCGCTTTTGCAAAAATCATCTCACAACAGTAGTAAATCAGCCGGTTACGGTTCTACACCCTACGGCCAATAATTTATTTTTTTTGAGATTTAAAGTCAAGACTGCAGGAATTAATGCAGTAGTGTTTGCCGTTTGGTGAGCTGGCATCGTCAAACAAATGTCCCAGGTGACTGCCACAATTGGCACAGGTAACCTCGAGTCGGTGCATACCCCATGCGTTGTCCTCAGTAATATTAACCGCCGCGCTGCTGGTCACATCGGCAAAGCTTGGCCATCCTTGAAGACCTGGTTGATCAGATTCGTACTTCGAACTGCTCTTGAACAACTGCGCGCCGCAAGCGGCACAGGTGTACATGCCGTTTTCATTATGATTCAAATACTTGCCAGAGAAAGGTGCTTCAGTGCCCTTTTCACGCATTACATGATATTGCTCAGGGCTTAGTTTCTTTTTCCAATCTTCATCCTTCATTTTTCCCCCGTTCTAAATAACTTAAGACATCTTGCGTAAAACCAGCTCCATTTATAGCACCGTTGCCTTCAATGCTTTTTTTCATATCATCAAAGTGGACAAAAAATACCATGACAAGAGATGGAGTTATCATCTCAACAACCGGCCGTATGGTTTCGGCTGCCTCAAATACTGCAACCTCTAAACTGCCGCTGGCGCCCATCATAATGACGTTGCCTGGTCCTTTTGGTAGCCATTCAAATATTGTGGGTCTATGCGTTATTAGAGAATCATTGACAATCTGCATCTCGGGCTCGCTAAAAAGACCGTCAAAGCCAAAAATACTTAGCCATTCTTCTCCTTTACCGCCGGTTTCAAAGCCCAGATCTGTTGGTGGTTCGATAACAGCAAGCGACATGGCCCTAATCCTTCTTTTTGTCTAGTTTATCGAGCTTCAGCCACTTAAAGGTAAAGTAAATAATTCCCATGATGATCAGAAAATTAATCACTGCAAACAGGAATGAACCGTAGGCAAAATCCATTTTGTGACTGTTAACAATTACTATCAGATGTTGATCTACCAAACCTCTACCGTTGCCTGAAATTGCCCCTAAAATTGGGCTTACAAAACTGCCAGTGAATGCATCGACTAAAGTTTTGGCCTGTGTACCAATGACAAAACCGATGGCCAGTCCAACAACTCCTTGAACTCGAATAAATTCTATAAAATCGCCAAATTCCTGGCGGCTTTTTGTGTGAACTTTTTGGGTAACACGCTTTCGTACGGGGGGCTTCTTTTCATCAGCCATGAAAAATTCTCCTTAGACCACCCATTAACTCTTTAATTTTACCTAAATCAGGCGTTGAATCGCAAGGCTCAGCGCGGCTTCTTTCAGCGAACTCTCATGTTCGCGGGCATAATCATACATTGCTTTGACAGCTGGCTTCATGTACTTTTCGAGCTCTTTATTAACCTCTTCTTCGCTCCATGTCTCACGCTTTTTGTTTTGCACCCACTCGAGATAACTCACGATCACGCCACCGGCATTGGCAACCACATCCGGAATAATCTGCACGCCGTTTTGCTCTAGATATTTTTCAGCTGGTTCATCAATTGGGCCATTGGCCAGTTCCAAAATTATTTTGGCTTTTATGTCGTGTGTATTCTTGTCGGTTACAGCGTTATCGAGTGCCGCTAAAACCAGCACATCGACTTCTTGGCTAAACACGCCTGATTCGGGTTGATCAGATAATTCGCTGAATGATTTGCCAGCCTTTTTGTGCTCAGCTAATTCTTTGGCATCGAGGCCGTTTGCATCCACAACAGTTGCACGCGAATCACTAACAGCGACGATTTTCCAATTTTGATGATCTTGGAGTCCGACTTCGGCAAAGAACGAGCCGACATTTCCGTAGCCTTGCACGGCGATTGTTAGTGGTTCGTCGGCTTTGTTCTCAAGTTTGAGATATTCATATAAGGCAATCACACCGCCGCGGCCAGTAGCTGCTTCGCGACCTAAACTACCGCCGTTATTCAAAGATTTTCCCGTAAAACTGGCCTTGCTTTGATCGCCAGTTAATTGTTCGTATTCATCAACCATCCAGTCAATAATTTGCGCATTGGTGTTCACATCTGGCGCAGGAATATCTTGGTCAGGGCCAATATGTTTGTGTAACTTTTGAACGTATTTTCGCGATAATTCCTCGAGCTCTTTTTCGCTCAAGTCCTTAGGATTTACCGAAATACCACCTTTTCCACCTCCCAACGGCAGCCCAACTGCCGCAGTTTTAAGGGACATTAAGGTAGCGAGTGCTTGGACTTCGTCTTGATTAACAGATGGATGAAAACGAATGCCACCTTTGTACGGGCCAAGCTTGTTCTTGTGTTGAACGCGGTAAGCTGGAAATTTTTGACCATTGTCCAGCTCAACTTCAAACACATGTGCCTGATCAACTTTTAATAATGCTTGGGTTGTTTCTTCGTCTAGGCCCAATTTTTTGGCAGCGCTTCGTATATTTTGATGCGTCGTTTTAAGCATAGTTACATCCTTTCTGGTGCGGTTATGCCCAGCAGCTTAAGACCATCATGCAGCGTATTGCGATAAATGCTGACGAGCTCCAGCCGTTGAGCTTCACGGGTATCACCTACTACCCTATTTTTTTCATAAAAACGGTTGAACACCTGCGCGAGTTCGTACAAATACGTACACACGTGATGCGGCATGAGCTCCTCAATGCTCCGATCGATTACCTCTGGGTATTCGCTGAGTTTTCGCACCAGTGAGCGTTCACCTGACTCCAGATTTTCCGGTATCTGCGGTTTCTTACTGGCTTTTTCCATGATGGAGCATGCGCGGGCATGCGCGTACTGCAAGTACGGCCCACTGTTGCCTTCAATCGCTACAGATTCATCTGGATCATAAATAATATCACCGCCAATACGCTGTTTTAAAAACGAATATTTAACCGCTCCAAGAACTGCGTTGTCATCATTCTTGCCTGTAGCTTTTTTGCTCGCAACCGCCGCCGTTTCTAAAATATCAACCGCACGCAAAATATTGCCTTTTCGGCTGCTCATTTTGACACCGCCTTTAAGCTTAACAATACCGTGGGTCAAATGCGGTGAGACCGAAACTAAATCAGGCGCAAACTGCTCGATGGCTTTTAATACCACCTGCATGTATTGTTCTTGCTCGTTGCCTGTAATAATGACTGATTTATCGAAATTATAATCTTTCTTTTTGGTAAAAATTAATCCAACTTCTTTAGCTTCATACGTTGGCAAACCTTCATTATTTATAAATACTCGGGTGTGCAGTCCATACGGTTCGCCATTAAATATAACGGCACCTTGGGATTCTTCAAAAATGCCCTTCTCAATATGTTCTTTTACGGTTTTAAGACCAAGCTCTACTACTTCACTTTCCGGGTAATATCGTTCAAATTTTGTGCCAATGCGCGCATAAAATTTGTCAAAATAGTCATAACTCCACTGCCTACAAGTCCAGTAAATTTTAGCGAATGCTGATTCATGATCTTTGTCAGCCTGAATCTTGTAAACTTTTTTATTCAAAGCAATAATTTCCTGTTTGGCTGATTCATCATCTTCATACACAGCTGTGCCTTCAATATATGCGGCCGCCAGCCATTCAGAGTGCTGGTCTATAGGAATATCCTCAAGTTTTTCGGGGTGTTCGCCACCAAGCGTCTTCAGAATTGACCACATAGTTTTGCCAACATGTAGGCCAACATCACCACCGTAATTTACTCTATGGACATTCCCGCCTGCTTCTTCTAGTAAGTTTGCAATCGCATCACCAACTACAGAGGTATACAAATGCCCGGCGTGCAGAACTTTGAATGGATTCGGATCGGAATACTCAGCTACGATGACTTTGTCCTGCAATGTTTTTTCAGGCTCAGCTTTGGCTAACTTCATAATCTCTGTGTCGCTCAGCGTCAAATTAATGAATCCTGGGCCAGCAATATCAGCTTTCGCAACCACTGAATCTTTTGGTAGCTCAGCAACAATTTTTTCGGCAACTGCGCGAGGGTTCTGACCTAGTTTTTTGGCCAACTGTAAAGCGACATTGGTGGCAAAATCACCAAATTGCTCATCTGGACGAGTAAGCTCTGGCGTAACATCTTCACCAACAGCTTGTTTAACTGCACTCGCTAGCAGCTTTTGAGCCTCTTGCATAACAGATGTAGTATAAGTGATTATTCAACGTTTTTAAAGAGATGAACAAGCTGATATCCCACTGCATAAACGCTGGCAATCAGCACAAAAAAAGTAATCGTGATAATAAACATGTCGTTGTGAACCTGTGGGTGCACAATTCTCTCAGAAACGTCGAACAGCAAAGCCGCTGGATTGAGCAGCACATCCCACGTGTTCCAGCGCAAGTAGCGACCCAGGTAAATGGCAAAACCACAGCTAAATAGTACCAGGCCAATAATCGTATGCGCCGCGCGAGGCTTAAGGCGTTTGAGAAGCTCGTGATGAATGACGTACACACTCATGTAGCCAAGAATCATGCCGTTAATAATAAACGATAGCATCATGGCAACATCGTATAACTGCAAAATTTCACCAGTATTAACAAGATGGATGATGTCGCTCGTCATGTAAAAACTGTTTGGCAAAAAAATTAGCCACAGCAGCGTGAGAATAATATTTTTCCAGCTCAACCAGCGCGCAAAGTTCAATCGATAACGCAACCAAAACGCAAAAAGTACCGGCATCCACGCCAAAAACAAGTTCCAAAGCATAAACCAATAACGAATGTTTTCGGCAGCGACAACTCGAGTGGCGTACAGCCCAACGCTAACACCACTAGAAATACACAATACCAGCAATACTTGCATGGCTTGCTTTGTTTGCTTCACACGAAGCTTTTCGAGCATAGGTTCATTATACATTGTGACCCTGTTTGACCGCTGTTCTTGTTATAATGGTGATCATGGATGCTATCCGAGGCGCAATTCGGTCCGTTATGCGACGAATTGCCAAAGTTTTGAACACAATTACCGGCGGAAAATTATCGCCAAACACCATAACGCTTATTGGCTTAATGGGCCATTTGCTGGTTGGTTATATGATTGCTGTTGGGTTGGTTCGCTGGGCCGCAGTTCCACTCGTTGTTTTTGGCCTGTTTGATACACTCGACGGCGAACTAGCCAGGTTACAAAAGCGCGTTAGCAGCGTTGGCATGTTACTCGATTCAGTAACTGATCGTATGAAAGAAGTTATTCTCTACACCGGCATCGTTTACTTCTTAGTTCATCAAAATTTGTCGACATTTGCCATTTGGGCCATTGTTGCCATGGGTGGTTCGCTGGTTACGACTTACGTTAACGCCTGGGGCGAAGTAGTCCTGAGCAACAGCAATATCGTGCATACCAAAGTTAATAAAGCGTTTCGTGGCGGACTAAGTTTTGAAGTTCGCATGTTTTTGCTCCTTGTGGCACTGCTGTCAGACCGCCTGCCACTATTCGTTGTGGTGATGGCTTTCCTTTCATGGATCACTGTTTTTCAACGACTCTACACTGTTATAAAACGGTTGAGAGCTCATGTATAAAATTGATCTCCATACACATTCAACCGCTTCGCCCGATGGCGGCATCACTGCCGAACAGTATGCAAAAGCACTCGACAACGAAACGCTCCATTTTATCGCTGTCACCGACCACAACACCATAAAGAACGCCCAGAAATTACAAAAATCTCTGGGGAAAAAAATTATTGTGGGCGAAGAAATTATGACCAGGCAGGGCGAGATTATTGGTTTGTTTTTAAGTGAAGATATTAAGCCAAATCAGAATTTAAGTGACGCTATCAGCCAAATCAAAGCTCAAGGCGGTATCGTGTATTTGCCCCATCCATTCGAAACGTACCGTAAAGGAATTTCAGAAGCAGATTTGATTGTGGTTGAAAATAAAATTGATATTGTTGAGGTTTATAATGGCCGAGCTTTCATGCAAAACAAAGGTCCGCAAGCAACCACCTGGGCGCGCATTCACGAAAAATCCTGCGCCGCCAGTAGTGACGCGCATGGCGCAAAAGGTTTAGGGTCAGCCTACACAGACATCAGTGAGGAACCGACTGTTTCTAATTTAGTCGAACTCATTCACTTCGGTCACTACAACATGCAGCGCCCGCCATTTCGAACTTTGCTGTATCCTAAAGCTAACAAGTTAAAGAGAGTTTTTAAGAAACATTGATGAGTAATTTGCTGCTAGCTTTGTGGTTTTTTTGGCCAGCTGCCGCTGGTAATGGTAGTGCTGTTGTGGCCGACCGCGTGCCTCTACTCAAAAAACTCGAAACACCGATGGATTTTGGGCTTAAACATCGTGGCAAACGCATTTTTGGTGATAATAAAACCTGGCGCGGTTTTATTTTTGGAACGTTTGTAGCCTGTTTTGCGGCTGCCGTACAGTATTACATTTGGCTGCCACCTGCTTTTGCTGGTAAATCACTTGGTTTCATGGTGCTGCTAGGCGGTGTTCTTGGCGCCGGGGCTTTAATTGGTGATGCTGTGGAGAGTTTTATCAAACGACAGCTTGATATCGACTCTGGCAACAGCTGGTTCCCGTTTGACCAGCTTGATTATATTTTAGGCGGCGTACTACTTAGCTCGTTGCTTATCAAAATGCCGTGGCAAGTCTACGGCTGGGTGTTTGTACTTTACTTCGGTATTCACTTGCTTAGCACCTGGTTTTTCTACAAAGTTGGTATTCGCAAAAAACCTATTTAGCCTTAACGAAGCTCTCCGTACCGAAAGCTTGAATTAAGAAATCGTCATCGAAGCTACTGAACAATTTTTCGGTTTGCGAAGGCATAGATTTTAGCGCTTTTAACTTTTTATCACAAAGCTCGTCCGATAATTTAAAGCAAATATCACACTCATCAGCTGGCTTTAAAACTGGCTGGTCGATGTTATAAAAGAAATCCAACGCTTCATCGACTTTTTTTAAGTGACTTTCGAACAACTCTAATGTATTTACCACCTGGTAGACTGGAATATTAATGGCCTTACCTGCATGTGTTGCCCAAGCTGAAACTGCTTTATGATCAGGATGGCCTGTCAGACCATCAGGTCCGAACGTAATAATGCAGTCTGGTCTAAGCAAATTTACAATCTGATTCATCACCGTTTCACCTCTGGCCGGATCCTTTGCACATGCGCCATCATCGAAATTCAGCCATTGATGCTCACTTAGGCCCAGGATTTTGCAGGCACTTTGCAGTTCCTTGGTTCTGATATCTGCTAGCTGATCGGTTGGCCAACGCTTCTCATCCTGAACACCCCGTTCTCCACGAGTTGCCGTGACACAAACAACCGCTTGGCCGTTTTGAACTGCTGTAGCCAGTAATCCCCCGGCACAGTACGTTTCGTCATCTGGATGTGCCCACACGGCTAGGATTTTTCCAAGTTTTTTGACGTCATCTACCGTAGCAATCACTAAGCCAGCTCTTTTTTGAGTTTTTCCATGAGGTCAACTGGTGAAGGATTCAGGCCATTAAGTAGAGCCATGTACACGCTTACCATATCACCAAGACTAATGATCCAGAGCAACTGCTCTAGTTCAGTCTCTCCTTGTGCTTCAATCTGCATTGGGTGTGGCCACTTGCCTGACAAGAGTTTATTGGTTACTTCAAAACGCTTTCTAATTTTCGGGTTATCAAAACTACTGAGCAATTGAATAACAGCGTACGGCTTATCGACTGGATGGCTGGACCAGCCTTCAAATTCGTTATGATTGAATTCTGGAATCTGATTGCACCAGGCAACATTTTTGGCATTTTCGTTAAAATTAATCTTCCATTTGTAGGCCGCTGAGGCAAATTCAACTCCAGCGTAAATAACCGGTGATTTGCCCACAATATCGAGTGCAATTTGCTTAGCCTGATTATCTTTTGTTGGCACATCGGGTCGCCAATTTTCTATATGCTTGGACAGCCAGCCCGCAGCCGCTTGCAGTTCTTTAACTTTTTCAGAGCCAATCAGTCCAGTTGGCTCCAGCAGCTCAATCAAGGCTGCGAAGTTATAAAACACGGCCATTCTTGGCTGAAATCCACTAGGGATTTTGTAGTACGGATAATTCTTTTCTAGAGCTCGTGCTTCGAGTGCTCCACCAGATGCAATGACGACAATTCGTGCATCACGGGTCTCAGCTTCTTCGAGTGCAGCCAGAGTCTCTTCGGTATTTCCCGAATAGCTCGATGCAATAAACAGTGTCGAGCCGTCAACATAATGCGGAATTGTGTAATTACGGACAATTTCGAATGGCACCATCAATTTAGGCCAGGATGAGAGCATATTTGCCGCAAGTGCGGAGCCCCCCATGCCAGCGACGACAACATTTTTGATTGGATTTTTGTCTAGTTCATCTAATGGTTTTACGCTGTAGGTCTGCTTGAGTTGTTGCCACTGTTTTTCGGCAACACCAAGTGCATCGTCACTATCTTTTTGGTGAATATATTTCAGATCGTCGAGCATTAATTCTCCCCTTTATCATCTTTAGTATACTGCGTGATTATCTTGTGAGCCTGCTGCATGCACGGAAAAATATGTGTATTAGAAAGTTCGCCGCGGTCAATATCTTCGATTTTCACCCATTTTACAGAGGCGACATCATCGTGCGGCTTAATGTTCAGTGTAACTTTAGCTTTGGCCGTAAATACTGCCACCACCAGCTTGTATGTTTCTTTACCCCATGGATACTCGCTCGCATAGCTACCCACATATTGGAGAGCTGTAATGTCATCGCGACTAATCCCGAGTTCTTCCTCGCTTTCGCGTAGTGCGGCTTCTTCCATAGTTTCGTCGTACTCAATAAAACCACCGGTCATCTCAAATTTACCTTTGGCTGGTTCAAACGCTCGCTCGCATAGCAAAATTTCGTCATTTTCGTTAAACAGTGCTACATCGGCACAGGCCCTTGGATTGTCGTAATAATCCTGGTCACAGGTTTTACAAAACCAACGTCGACTGTCTTTTTTTTCTAGTTTGTGCCCACAAACATGACAAAACTCTCTTTCCATGCCTAAAGTTTACCATCTTTATTCGGTCTTATTTTTTTGTTATAGTGCTTATGAATAAAGGAGTGGGAATGTTTGGACACGACAAACACAAAGATGAAGATGACGATGCGGTACCGCTACCAAGTACAAAACCTGTCAACGAAGGTTTGCTCGGTGTAAATGACGCTGCAGGTGCTGATAACGCTGCGCCTCAAAAAGACACCAATGATCCAAATGATCCGACAAATTTAACTGTTAAGAGCGGAGCGGACGTGCCACCAGAAGATTCAGATGACTCAAATGACTCCGAAGATGATGTATCTGTTGAAGGGTCAACTGAAAAAACCGTTAACATCGATTCCGCGCCCACTGTACCACCGGCTTCTTCGCCTGATAATTTACTCGATATAAAACGCGACGCGTTGCAAGCTTTGTCGCCTCTTGTCGGTCACCTTGATCAATCTCCAGAAGAAAAATTCAAAACAACCATGATGATGATTCAGGCCAGTGACGATCAATCACTTATTCCAGTTGCTTACGAGGCTGCAAAACAGATTGAAGACGATAAAGAGCGAGCTCAAGCGCTGCTCGACATAATTAACGAGATCAACTACTTCACCCAACCAAAAGGTTCATAAAGACTAGGTTTGGCGTTTTAGTTGGACGGCGTAGTAGCCAAGTGAGCTGATAACACCGGCGATTGCGGCGATAGCCAGAACATTTCCCGGACCAGTATTTGGTGTTTTACCTGCGATTGGCGTTGTGGGAGCAGTAGTAGTTGGAGTCTGCCCCTGAGCTGAGCCTGATGCTGGAGAAGACGGAGTTGGAGTCGTTTGCAGTGCTGGGCTTGGGGTTGTTGTAGGCGCAGGCGTTGGAGCCGGAGCTGCAGGTGCTGGTGCAGGAGTTGCTTGCGGAGCTGGAGCCGGCTGTGCCGTGTTAGATTTACCTTGATTTTGGTTCTGACTACCAGAGTTGTTGCTGCCAGAATTATTATTCGAGTTATTAGAATTTGAGCTGTTTGAGCTTGATTGACTTTTCTCTTGATCACTGCCAATTTGAGCGGTGCTTTGTGGCTTGTCGTTGTTACCCTTTATTGTTCGGTACAACCAGCGGCCACCAAAGAAAATACCAAGCGCTAACAGTACAGTTACAAGGAGCGTACCTAAACCAAGCAACCATGCAACGCCAACACGTTCGCGACGACCACTTTCGTAGTATTCTTGGACTTCTTCAGGCATATTTCCTGAAGTTTGCTGTTCAGGTGGCATTGGAAGATCTTCCTGCATTTCTGCAGCATAGTCTTCATCTGTTTTTTCTCGACGATTAAAAGGCCAGATAGCCATTTTCAAAACTCCTTTTGATAAGACAAATCATACTACAAACTCGCAGTTTTTGCAATCATCTTGTATCTTGGTTCGTTTACGCTTATACTCGGAATTAATGGAGAGGTTTTCATCGCAACCACGAAAACGCAGACCTGTGCGCACCTATCCCAGTTTTAGATCAGGAGATAGTGTGATGCCGATTCTACCTCGTGGCTCTAACATGGAGCCAGAAATACGCACTAAATTTGTACAGTCAGTTGCCGAAGCCTTTGGCTACGCTCTGTCCGACGAGATTGAAATTGAACAACCAGCTGAAGAACTGCCGACTGAAGAGTAATCTACATTCCCATCATGCCGCCACCCATTGGTGGAGCAGCTGGAGCTTCTTTTTCGGGTTCATCAACAACTAGCGCACCCATGGTCATGCTTGTGCCAGCGATCGAAACCGCGTTTTGAATTGCTTCTTTAGTCACGCGAGTTGGATCAACGATACCCTTAGCTTTCAGATCAACTAATTTACCGGTATTAACATCAACTCCTTGCCCTGGCTTCGCCGCTTGAACTTGCGCGAGCAATGCTGCGCCATTAAGTCCGGCGTTTTCCATCAGTTGCAAGAACGGTTCAAGCAAAGCTTTCTTAAGCAGTACTGCGCCGGCATCTTGAGCATTTGTGGTGTTATCGGCAATGCTGCTAGCGAGCACTACGAGTGTTGCGCCACCGCCAGGAACGATCCCTTCTTCCAAAGCTGCTTTTGTAGCTGCAACAGCGTCATCGACTCGGAATTTCTTTTCTTCAATTTCAGTTTCGGTCGCGCCACCAACTTTGATAACAGCCACTTTGCCTTGCAACGCAGCCCGACGCTTGTCGTAATTTTCTTTATCGTACTCAGAAGCTGCGTTATCTGATTGCTTCGTGATTTGCTCAATTCGCTTTTTTACACCAGCTACCGAGCCAGCACCTTCGATAATCGTCGTTTCGTCTTTGGTAACAATTACTTTTCTGGCGCTACCAACCACATTTAGATCTGCGTTTTCAAATGTGGCGCCAGTGTCCTCACTAATAACATCACCGCCAGTTAAAACAGCAATGTCTTGCAAAATATCTTTACGGTTATCGCCAAACGCTGGAGCTTTCACGGCTACAACATTGAGAACACCTTTGAGCTTGTTCAAAATCAGCGTGCCGAGCACTTCACCTTCAATGTCCTCAGCAATAATTAACAGATCTTTTTTGCCGGCATTGGCCATTGACTCCAAGATTGGCAAAAATTCCTGCATTGAGCTGATTTTTTTATCGGTGATCAGGATTGATGGCTTGTCGAGTACGGCCTCCATACGAGTAGCATCGCTGACCATGTAAGGGCTAATGAAGCCGCGATCAAAGGTAAAACCTTCGACAACTTCGCTCTGAAGATCCAAACTTTGGCCTTCTTCAACTGTAACCACACCATCTTTGCCAACTTTCTCGATGACCTCAGAAATCAAATTACCGATTTGCTCGTCACCAGCAGAAATGGTCGCTACTTCAGCCACACGTTTTTTGTTAGCTTTAATGTCTTCACTCATTCGGCCTAGACGCTTCTGAATGTCTTGCGCAGCTGCTTCCAGACCTTTTCGTAGTTGCATTGGATTGTGGCCTGCAGCAATCAGCTTATTCGCTTCATTTAGAATGTGATACGTCAAAACTGTCACTGTTGTTGTACCATCACCAGCAACATCATTCATTTTGTTAGCTGCTTCTTTGATCAGTTCTGCACCAACTTTGTAACCAAGTGTTGATTCGTCATCACCATCTTGATCAGCCAGCTCAACACCTTTGGCAACGGTCACACCATCGTGTGAAACGGTTGGCGCGCCGTAGCTTTTACTAATAACCACATTGCGACCTTTTGGGCCCATGGTAGTTTTAACTGCGTTGTATAAAATTGCTGCGCCCCCTAGAACTCGGCGGCGGGCGTCTTCATCATAAAAAACTTTCTTTGGCATTTTGACTCCTTATTTCACTGTCGCGATTAGATTTTTTCGGTCAATCACAACATACTCGTCTTTGCCCACCTTTACGTTAGTTGCTTCGTATTCGCTTTTGTATAAAACGCGCTCTCCCACTTTGACTTCACTTACGTTTTGGCCAACAGCCACAACTTTAGCAGTCTTTGGCTTTTCAGCTGCACTATCTGGTAAATAGATTCCACTAGCTGTTTTTGTAGTAGCTTCTTCAGATTGAACAACAACGTATTCTGGCATTGGATTTATAGGCACTGCCATGTTTTCTCCTTCACACTTTTCGTTGGTGTATTGTACAAAAGTTATTTGGCACTTGCAAGCATAGAGTGCTAATGCTCTCGTCTTTTACCCGGCGTTCACCAACGGCGTATGCCTTACTTTGGTCGCTTCAAAATTTGTTACCATGCCGTCAATAATAGGGACGAATTCAAGTGCCGACTTTATGCCTGGGCATAGTGTTGCCATGTATGGTTCAACAACTGTATCAGCAAAATGTCCTTCAATATCACCGCCGTATAGACGAGCTCCTAAGGAAAATGAAAGCCGTTCAAGATCCCGTTTTATAGCACTCGTAAAGTTATCCGGCCGGGCACAAAAAGCACCGTTACTCGATCTCTTCGATGAATGAGTAGTTGCCTTTTCAAGATCAAAAATAAGCGGCTCCTGGTCTGCCGGACCTGCAGTTAGAAAGCCCCAGTTCTTAAGTTGAGGGTCGCCGTGAGTTACTCGTTCATTATGCAACTGAGCCGTAGCGACTGCGACACTGCTTACTGCCTTGGCGATGCTTTGACCCCTATCAGAATGTGGATCAACTTCAAGGGAGAGTGTATTCCCTCCACCGTATCCTTGTTTATAGTGCGTTAATAGAACAGCCATGTCTCCGACGCTTGGACGCTCATCAGCCGGCAGCTCAATAACCGTAAATGGCACGAGTGTGTTAAACCCTAACCGCCGCACTTTCTCAGTAATACCTTTTTCATAATTCGCCTTTGCTATAGCTTTTCTACCCCAGTAAGGTTTGGCGGCAACTTCAATAAATTCTTCACCATAGTAGCCAAATCTAACGCCATGTCCTGAATGCGACGATCCAAATTTCATTGTTCGATCGTCAACAAAATCTTCACCTAAAACAGCATTAATAACTTCACTTGGTTCAACTTCAGTTACATGTGCCATAGTTCTACTCCCATCTGAAGGATTCAACGAATCCTTTGAATGCTGCTGGTAAAGCGCCTCTTTGGCTCGTGTTGGATGCACCGTTCATGCATGTTGTGAGCAATTGCATTGCAATCAACATTCGATAGTCAGGAGAAGCATAGACTTCGCTATCAGCAGTCATGTCCGTAAGAGCTAGAGGTGGCAGTAATCGAACACCTGGTTCGCCACGAATAAATATAACTTGACGATAATCGAGGTGTTCAGGCACTAAGCCCCTTGTTTGGGCAACTTGCGCAAGCGCTAAGCCAAGTTCTTCAAACAGCTCTCTGGCTGCATCTTGTGACTGAGGTGTTGGGCTGTCACCAATGGCATCATTAAGAGCTTGAGCCATGGTTACATAGTTATTTGGAAGCTCCAAGTATGTATGGGTATCATCTGAGCTAACTGTTTTAAGCAAAATATCTCTGGCCTCTGGACTAGAGGGCGTCGGGTAGTCCACTCCTTGGTGATATCGAATATATTCTTGTTGCGTTACTGCATCAACCACATGTTCTACACCTCTGTCAATAAGCTGCAAAAACAGGCTATCTGCTACCTGTAAATTATCAAGGTTTAGACCTATTCTCTCCGGATGCTCCATAAGTTAGTAAATTATAGCATGAAATCAGGTATTTAGCAATAGAGATTGGCTTGTTTTACAGTGCTACAGTTCGAACGATTAGAGAGAAATGTATGCTAAATCCAAGATTGTGCAGTCCTTGAAAAGATAAAGACAATCCTGGCGAGAAGTTATACAATAATCTTATGTTCAAAACGTCAAAAGTTGCGCTCATTGGAGCGCCCCTCGACCTTGGTGCTAAAAATTTAGGTGTAGATGTCGGCCCTGACGCCTTTCGCTATCAAAAAATTGTCGAAAAGTTAGAAGGTGTTGGACTTCAGGTAAGTGATCTTGGTGATGTACAAGTGCAAAATCGCAAATCTCTAGAAGCCGGAGATAAAAATTTGCGATACGTTGATGAAATCGTACGAGTCTGCGAAGAGTTAGCCCAAAAAACAAACAAAAGCATTGAAAGCAATGAACGTGTTGTAGCTCTCGGTGGTGATCATTCTCTAAATTTAGGAGTTATAGCCGGAACATCTAAGGCTGTAAATGGCGATCTGGGACTTATCTATTTGGACGCGCACGGAGATATGAATACACCAGAGACTACCCTTACTGGTAATATTCACGGTATGCATCTGGCAGCAAACTTAGGTTTGGGACCAGATAAATTAACCAAGCTTTTTGGCGACTCGCCAAAGGTTAAAAAGGAAAATCTTCTCCATATTGCAGGCTGCGATTTTGATCAGGCCGAGCTGGAATTGGTAAAAAAAGAAGGTTTGCAAACTTTTATGATGATCGATCTGTTATCGCATGGATTAGCCCCACTATTTGAAGCAATCGAAGATTTAGCTTCTCGTGTTTCAAATGTTTGGGTTAGTCTTGACTTGGATAGCATCGATGCCGTCTATGCTCCGGGTGCTGGAATGCCTAACAAAAGAGGTCTCACTTACCGTGAGGTTGTAACAATTGCCGAATATGTTGGGTCACACAGCCATGTTATTGGTGTTGACGTTGTTGAATATAACCCGCTTCAAGATATTGATCATAAAACAGCCGAGCTTGGTATAGAACTTATCGCCAAATTCTTAGGTAAAGACTACAGCTGGTACACCAATTACTTGGATCGAAACGCTCTTTAGGCTTAGCGGCGCTTTAGCGCAGCGTGAGCTTCTTCAATTTCGTCCCACTTTACTTCGATAACCCGTTCGCGGTTATAGTCATCTTGTTGCAAATGTCGTAGTTCAGCGGCTTTTGGCCCGTTACGTAAGATGTCTTTTTCGTGCCCTTTACCAAGCAGCAGCACCGTATCGCCCTTTTTAGCTCTGTTAACAGCCGTCTGAATAGCCTCGGTCCGATCATGCACTAAGAACAAGTTTTTATCACGAACTTTGCCAGCTTTTTCGGCACCCTTAGCAATTTGATCCAGAATTTCCATACCGTCCATGTCACGGTCGTCTTCTTCGGTCACAATGACTTCGTCGGCATATTTACCGGCTAATTCACCTTGTACAGCACGCTTATCTTCGTCTCGTCGTCCGGCTGAGCCAAACAGAACAATCAGCTTCCCTGTTACGACGGGTTTGAGATCTTTGAATAACTTCTCAAAACTATCTGGCGTATGAGCGTAATCAACAATCACATCAAAATCCTGGCCTTCATCGATGTGCGTCATCCGACCCTCTACGCCCTCGAGTGCTTCAATACCATCTTGAATTTGCTTGACGCTCAGGCCCAGTGCACGGCCAACGCCGACTGCCGCTAGCGAGTTATAAACGTTAAAACTGCCCGGCAAACGACAATGAATGTGGTACTCATCGCCATCAGCCTGCACTATGTAGCGCACGCCTGCAGGTGTGAGCCGCACACTACGCGCCCGTAAATCGCCCTCTTTCATGCCATATGTTACGGCATTGGCGACATCGGCAGCAAAGTATTTAGCCGTTGCGTCATCGGCGTTCACAATTCCGGTGCGAAGACCCTTTTTGTTGGCGTTACACATTTGGAACATCATCCGCTTGGCATCGCGATATTTTTCAAAAGTTCCGTGATAATCCAGATGTTCGTGGCTCATATTAGTCATAACCGCCACGGTGTAAGGCACTCCCCACACACGGTGTTGGGCGAGCGCATGACTCGTCGTTTCGAGCACCACCCATTCCACGCCGGCATTTTTAAACTCTTTGAATTTATTGACTAATTTCATGCCGCCAGGTGTTGTAGAGTGTTCAACCTGTGGCTTGATGTCGTTGCCAATACCGTAAGCAACAGTGGTCATAAGCGCTACTTTATAGCCAGCTTCATGAAGCATTCGGTGAATAATAAAAGAGGTGGTGGTTTTACCGTTGGTACCGGTTACGCCAATAACTTTCATGCCCTTTACCGGGAAACCGCTGATCGCATTTGAGATTACGGCTTCAACTAAATGACCGGTCGGTTCAACTTTTTTGAACGTTTCTCTTGGAATAAATTTCTTTACAACTCCGCGAAATCCCATGCAGTAAAGTATACTAGCTTTGATGAGAATTTTGGGAATAGAAACAAGTTGTGATGAAACAGCTGCAGCTGTGGTTGAAGATGGCCACAAATTGCTGAGCAACGTGGTTGCCTCTTCGATGGACATTCACGTTCAGTACGGCGGTGTCGTTCCTGAAATCGCCGCGCGTAGCCACATAGAATCAATCAACCCCGTTATTGACCAGGCGTTGAAAGACGCTGATTGTACCTGGGACGATATTGACGGCATTGCTGTCACCTATGGTGCTGGCCTTGGTGGTTGCCTGCTTGTCGGTGTTTTGGCCGCTCGAACGCTGGCAATTCTTCACAAAAAACCCCTGTACGCCTGTAATCACGTGGAAGGTCACGTATATGCCAACTTCCTATCTGACAAACAGCCTGAGTTCCCTATGTTAGCCTTAATCGTATCTGGCGGGCACTCTCAGCTTGTGCTGTTTCGTAATCACTTCGATTACACCTTACTCGGCCGAACACACGATGATGCCATCGGTGAAGCATTTGATAAGGTCGCTAAAATTCTTGGCCTACCCTACCCTGGCGGCCCAAGCATTGGCAAGAAAGCTGCTGAAGGTAATCCGCATGCTTTTGAATTCCCTAAAGCTAAAGTTTCCGGCAAATATGACTTTAGTTTTTCTGGCCCAAAAACGGCGGTGCTACGGACCGCTCAGAAGCTAATCGGTGAAAATCACGACTTCCCTAGCTTTAAACTGTCTGAGCGGCTCTCAGAGGCTCAGAAGGCTGACATTGCTGCCAGCTTCCAACGTATAGCCATCGAAACTGTCGTTGATAAAGCCGCCATGGCATACGCAGAATTTAAACCAAAAAGCGTTGTTATCGCCGGCGGTGTCGCTGCGAGCCCTGAGTTAAGACGTCAATTAACAGAGAGACTCCCTTTGCCAATTACCTACCCAGATCCAAAACTTTGCACCGATAACGGCGCCATGATCGCCACACTCGGCTGCTTTAAGATGAAAAAAGACCAGCCAACTGCTGATCCTTACTCGCTAGAAATCGAGCCTAATCTGTCGATGTAATTATCGCTTAACAATCCAGCGATCGAGATACTCTCGAAAATTCCCTGGGCTCTCGAAAAACCGAGCCGGCTGCACGGCATCAAGTCGACCTGTAAAGCCTTTATAATGCGTTGATTTGGCACCCACTATCTTAAAGCGAAGGCCGCGAAGATGCGCAGGAGTTGATTCGCCCATCACTAATGCGGCAAGCAGTATTGATAGTTCCTGATACGTATCTGTAATTTCACTCTTCATGATGTTGCTCGCAATAACGCCCGCTACTTCAATAGCAACGAGGTCCTCACCCGTCTGATTCCTTGTTAGCCGATCATACATAGAGATAAGTCTATTACCGCGACCGTCATTTTGTTTGCCGAAGTACAGACTTGGGTATGTCAGGTGAGTAGTCTTTCCCCCTGCTCTTTTTACTACTTGATCAGCAGCACTTAGGCAAAATTCGCTTACATCGTCAGGTGTACTCATACCTACAAACAGCTGACCTTTTTCTAGTGGTACTTCTGCTACATCTTCCCAGGGATACTCATTCGCAAAGACAGGCTTGATTATGCTGCTTAGGCTCTCTCCGTCAAACACACTGTCTTGAGGCAAACCACCTACTTCTAAGTTAGCGCCCTTACTAAAGAGCCCTGTTACAATCGCACCGCATAGCCACCTCTGTCTTTCAGGTGTGGCAGCCCAATCTAACATCTCAGCATTCGATAACTCACCAGCCATATTGTTGTATATTATACTATATTGATTGCCCAATGTCAATGTTGCTTATGGTTAGCCTCCTTGTTATTGTATACGGGCAAACAAAAATGGACAGAAACAGCCTGATGGCTTGTACCTTTGGGGATAGTACAACTTAGAAAGTTCGTACATCACAACTCTTTGGGAGAAGAGCTTTGAGGGATTTTGTGTCTGTTTCACGTGAAACCACCCCTGAATTAACAGAGGTGGTTTTTCAATTATTATTGCTCAAATTACTACAGAGCTTTGAGCGCTTGAGCAACTTGAGTTAAAGCACCTTGTTCGAAACGACGGTGTACCTCTGGATCGAGAGAGTTGTTGGTGTCTTGCATGTAACGATGCTCAGCAGCCTGATCGTTAGGGAAGCGAGCATACATTGACCAATCATGCGTTGGAATCCCCGTCTCATTGACTTGATTAACATACCTTTCATCGGAGCCAAATGGTATAAATTTGGTAGGTGGCTCAATTGTTACTACTCTGTTGCCGGCAGCAACAGATAAAATAGTCCCTTTGCTGAGGTCAAATTTACCATCACTACCCAAAAAAGCATACATCGATAGAGTAGGAGTTTTTGGATCATGGTCAGCTCGTTGCTTAGGATCAATGTTCACAAAATTGCCTTTTTTATCATCAGTTACACCTAGTGAAGCACTAATAAATCCTTTGGATACGGTATAGTTATCTGGATTTGCTTCGTAGGCTTTTAAAATCTTCTCGCTGGCATCTTGGACGACCAGATTTATGCAAGCGTCTCGTTCAGAACTTTCATAATACTTATTAACAGAGGTGATGTTTTGCTCAGTCGAAGTAGGGCACATAGCTGCTGAGCTTTCTGAACCGCAGGCAACAGGGCCTAAAGAAGCTGCAACAACAGATGCTCCTGCAGCAACACGCCAAAGGTTAGGGTGGTTATCTATAAAGTTTCGCATAGGTGTTCTGTTATAGAACTTTGAACAAACAATGTCAAGTTGATACAGGGGTGGGTTAATGCTATGCTAGTGCCAATGAAGTTGTCGAAAGTCTATGAACCTCAGCAGTATGAGGAAGATATCTACGCTCTTTGGGAAAAGAGTGGAGCATTTGAGCCAAAAAACAGAGGTAGCGATGCAAATTTTAGTATCGTGGTACCTCCACCAAATGCTAATGGTAATCTTCACCTGGGCCACGGCTTAACATTGGCAATCGAGGACATTGCAGTCCGTTATCATCGTATGAAAGGGGAGGCTTCTCTTCTGCTGCCTGGCGCCGATCATGCCGGTTTTGAAACTCAAGTCGTTTACGAGAAAAAACTAGCCGAACAAGGGAAAAGTCGCTTCGATTTTACCCGAGAAGAGCTCTATCAACAGATCTGGGAGTTCGTGGCTCAGAACAAAGACAACTACGAATCGCAGTTTAGAAAACTTGGTGCCTCTGTCGATTGGAGCCGCTACGTTTACACGCTTGATG
Organism: uncultured Candidatus Saccharibacteria bacterium; assembly: GCA_964590205.1. Lineage (GTDB taxonomy): Bacteria > Patescibacteriota > Saccharimonadia > Saccharimonadales > JAGQNJ01 > CAZPVO01. Next base: position 98,801 of record CAZPVO010000004.1, read on the forward strand.
ACAAGATCGTGAACCGGGCTTATCAGACGTTCAAAAAGATGTGGGATGAAGGTCTGATTTACAGAGGTGAAAGGTTAGTAAACTTTTGCACATTTCATGGGACTGGCTTTGCTGATATCGAAGTGGCCTACAAAGAAGAACCCGGGAAGTTATGGTACTTAAAATATCCCTTAACAGATGGCAGCGGGGAAGTCCAAGTAGCCACTACTCGCCCTGAAACCATGCTTGGCGACACCGCTGTCGCTGTTCATCCTAAAGATCCTCGTTATAAAAATATGGTAGGAAAGACTGTTAAATTACCTCTGACACACCGAGAAATTCCCATTCTGGCTGACGATTTTGTTGACCGCGAATTTGGAACTGGCGCTGTTAAAATCACCCCTGCTCATGATCCGAATGATTTCGAGATGGCCAGGCGTCATGATTTGCCATTTATTACTGTTATTACGCATGAAGGCAAAATGAGTCACGAAGTTCCTGAAGCATATCGAAGTCTGCCGAGCAAAGAAGCACGTGAACTTGTTGTAAAAGATCTGAAAGATCAGGGATTTTTGGTCAAAGAAGAAGATATCACGCACAGCGTGGCCCACTGCTACAAGTGCGACACGATCATTGAACCACTGCTACGAGAACAGTGGTTTATTGACATGAAAAAACTCAGCAAGCCAGCGATTAACACCTTAAAAGACAAGAAAATTAATTTTTATCCTGCCGGCAAGCGCGACCAACTGGTTCGCTATTTGCAAGGACTTCGCGACTGGAATATCAGCCGGCAAATCGCCTGGGGAATTCCAATTCCAGCCTTTCAAAGCATGGATGATCCTGGTGATTGGATTTACGACGAACGCGTGAACGAAGAAGTCATCGAAGTAAATGGTAAAAAATACGCTCGGGACCCAGATGTGTTTGACACTTGGTTCAGCAGCTCTAGCTGGCCGTACGCTACATTGGAATATCCAGACGGCGAGGATTTTCACAAGTTCTATCCGCTCAGTGTCATGGAAACCGGCGCCGATATTTTGTACCCATGGGTGTCGCGAATGATCATGATGGGACTGTATGTTGTCGGCGAAATTCCATTTAAAAATGTGTACTTGCATGGACTGATTTTAGACGAACACGGTGCCAAAATGAGTAAAAGCAAAGGCAACGTAATCGACCCAATGACTAAGCTCGATCAGTACGGTTCTGACGCATTTAGAATGGGTATTATTACCGGCCAGACACCGGGCAATAATCAGCCATTTACAGAAGCCAAATTGGTTGGTGCGCGCAATTTTGCCAACAAGCTTTGGAACGTGGCACGGTTCATTGAAGACAAAGTTAGCGACGAGGCTCACCTTCGAGTCACGCCAAAAATCGAAACAACCGCCGATGCCTGGATGTTGAGCAAGTTACAACACTCAGTTGAAGAAATTGGGCCGCTGATGGATGACTATCGCTTCAGCGAGGCGTTCGAAAAAGTTTACCATTTGCTGTGGGATGATTTTGCCGATTGGTACATTGAAGCATCGAAAGGGAAGGGGAACTCTAGCATCTTGGCCTACGGCCTGGAAACAATTCTCAAACTCGCCCACCCGTTTGCCCCATTTGTGACTGAAACCGTTTGGCAGACATTGGAGTGGGAAAAGGACAGCCTGCTTATTGTCAGTGAGTGGCCAAAGGCTCCTTCGACTGATAAGTCCAAAGCCGAAACGTTCGAGCAAGTTAAGCAGATTATTCAAGAGATTCGATACATTACTGGCCTACTTAAGCCTGAACCGCCAACACTGTATCATCACGATGAGTCGTTTATTGAACAGCACGCTGAGCTGATCAAACAGATGGCCAAGATCAACGATGTCAAAAGTGTGAAGTCTGGCGATGGTTTGCGCCTCACTGGAACTACTTACGATTGCTGGCTGGACATCGATTTAGCCAGTCTGCGCAATTTTGCCAAGGAACTCACGCAAACTATCGCTGAGCAGGAAAAAACCGCTCAGAACCTGCAGAAGCGGCTACAGAACAAAGCTTACACAGACAAAGCACCGAAAGAAATTGTTGAGCAAACCAAAGAGCAGCTGCAAGCGACTCAAGATAAAATCGCCAAGATGAAACAAGAACTCTCGCGCTTCGATCAATCAACAAAACACTAACTAGACAAACACGCTTAGGTGCTGAGTGCAATTTCTCTTTGAGAAGCGGACCGAGCCGTATATGTGATACGACGAGGGGAGCATCACAGAAGAAAATTGTGCTCGGTGCCAAGAGACTGTCAGAGTTCTGGCTCGGCCAGGAGCAGGACAGTCGGCGTGTTTGTTTAGAACTCTAAGGCGGCTTTGATACGCTCAACGCTCTCATTCACTCGAAAATCGTCAAACCACAAGACGTGCCAGCCCATCTTTTCGGCTGCCATTACATTAGTGCGTGAATCATCAACGAGCAAAATCTCACTGGCCTTGACACCACTGAGACCTTCGGCGATTTCGTAGACTTTCTTCTCTGGCTTAATTGCACCGACTTCTGAGGAATCTACTACTGCGGCGTATTCCAAATCAGGAATAACGCCTAGTTTAATCATGTGGTCAATAACCCCTGGCATAATATTGCTGATAAGGCCAATTCGGTAATGCTGAGCGGCCCACTTCAGGACTTCCTGCATTTGCTCAATTGGCTCGATTTCATCGAAGTAATAATGCAGCCAGTCAATCGATTTTACACCGATACCTTCGGCCAGCTTTTTGTTAAATTCCTCGAGGGTAATTTCGCCCTTGCAGACAGCGTCGTTGAAATGCCAGAAAGTGTTTTCGATAAGGTCCGGTGAAACGTGCTTTTCCTCGGCGATAATGTTAAATGCTCGATGGAAAAAGCGCACCAAACAGCCGTTAATATCAAAATATACAAACTTAATACCCGTTTTGGAAGTTTTGGTTTCACGCATCGCTCCCTGACCGCCAACCTGCCGGCCAACAAGCTCATCCAGCGAAACATTCAACACGTCGGCAATCTGATGAATCGTAAAAATTGACGGCGATTTGATGGCGCCGCGTTCAATTTTGGCCAACGTCGAATAGCTCAAACCCGCTTTTTGGCACATCTCTTGCTGGGTCAAGCCGCCTGCTTGCCGAGCCTGTTGCAATTTCTTGCCCAGGGCAACTTCCTCACCCGCTTTATTCATGGCTCTATAATACTAATTAACGCGCCTGAAGGGAAGGGGAACTAGCCTTTTAGTGCTAGTTATTTTTAGCGCAAGATAATGGCGAAAATAATAAATCCGATAATAAAAACACCGCCGCCAACCACACCAGCCATGGTGAGGGCACTTTTGGTGTTGCCGCCAGTACGGGTAGCGGTTTTACTGTAAACCCAAGCGCCAGTTCCAAGTGATAAAAATAGTGCAACGACAAATGCGGACATGCTTTAAGCTTCCTTGATTTTCAATTTTTTAGCAAGTTCTGCCAAAGCTTCATGATCAGGTTCCGCATTTGGGCTAGGAATGTTGCGCAGCTCATCACCACTGTTAATTGGAAAAATTTTAACATGCGCATGGTCTAACATTTCCAAGCCTTCGATAATAATGCCGATTCGCTTTTTATCTGGGAAAACCTCTCGAAGCTTTCTGGCAATTTTTCGCATCGCTTCCATCAGCGCTCGGTAATCTTCATCGTCTAAATCCCAAACCGTGGGAACCTGGGTCTTTGGCACAAGCAAAACATGACCTGTTTGGATTGGATTTATATCCATAAATGCGAATGTTTTGTCGTCTTCGTAAACTTTGTGAGAAGGGATTTCACCCTTAATGATCTTGGTAAAAATCGAGTCTGCCATATTCAAAGTTTCGCACCACTTTGGCCTGCTGTCCAGCAGAGCAGGACACTCTGCCAAAGTTTTTGGTACATTGCTGTGTCAGAAAGCTCCGCTACTCACTTCTCCGTACAATATGTACGCTTAGTTCCGTTGCTCGCTTCTTCCTTGCACTGCGCTCAAATGCGAGAACTTTGAAACTCTTTGGCAAAGTAGGGTATATTAAGCATATGCAGTTCTTGCGCAAGCTCGTCTTGGGCATCACACTTTTTATTTATCCAGCGCTATTGTTGCTTCTGCCAACAATGGTTAGTTTGAATTCCACCATTATTAAGCCAAGTTTTGTAAAACAAACTTTAGTTAAAGCTGGATTCTATGATGCGCTCAGCAAAGTCATTATCGATCAAGCAGCGCAAAAAAACCCAACCGTCGCCAGCAATCCTATTTTGGTAGCCAGTTTCAAGCAAGCTGCAGCACCGCAAGAGTTACAAAAAGTTATAGAGCCACCAATTGATGGCATTTATAAGTGGCTCGACAATCCAAACCAAAAATTTGACGTCTCGCTGAGCATTAAGCCACTCGAAGATAACTTTCAGCGAATTGCCCAGCAAAATCTGCAAACTCAGCTGACTAGCTTACCGCCGTGTACAACTAGAGTTACAACCACAGATATCTCAACTCTCAACTGTATTCCAAAAGGCAGCGATGTGCAGGCACTCATTCAGCAAGGCAACACTCAGATTGCGCAGTACAATGGACTATTTGGTGATCAGCAGAACATTTCACTGGCTGAGCCTGATCAAGCGGCGCCAGCTGATACTCAAGCGACGGACGCTGCACCAACAGCTGATGCCATCAAACAGCAAACGCCTCAAATTAATACCAAGAAGCTCAAATCCTACGCCAAAATTTATCATTGGATAAAAGTTGGTACGCCTGTTGTTATTATCCTCACCGCGCTTTCAACTATCGGCATCGTGCTGCTCAGCAGTCCAATGTATAAAGGCGCTCGCCGCGCTGGAGTTCTGATGCTTATTTTTGGCGTCACACTCCTCGGAACTTCGTTCATTATGGGCTATGGCCTAAAAACCGTTCTGCCAACACCAACTGGTAATGAAACATTAGCTGCAGCCGGCAGTAAAGCCGCGGATATTATTGGCAACAAGGTTATTTCAGTTAATCACACCTTCACGATTATTTACTTGGTTGTTGGAGTAGTCGGAATTATTGCTGGTATTGTCCTGAGCCGAACCACCAAGAAAAAATCCGGTAAGCCAGAGGCAATTGAGTCAGAAGATATGCTTGGTGAAAGCAAAGACCTTGGTGAAAAGAAATCTTCAGACAAAGCAGCAAAACTCACTCCGCCACCGATAAAAGAAGAGCCTCAAGAGAAAAAAATCAACATATCTTGATACAATAAAAAACTATTGGAGAGATGGCCGAGCGGTTGAAGGCGCTGCTCTCGAAAAGCAGTATGCGGGGCAACTCGTATCGAGGGTTCGAATCCCTCTCTCTCCGCCAGAAGAGAAAGGATCATGTCGTTAGGCATGGTCATTTCTCTCCTTGATGAGAAAGGATTCGGCGCACAGATTGGCGGCATTATCCCGAGCCTCCGCCACGTCCGAACTAATATCTAAGCTTACAATTTTGGTTGGTAGTCCAACGCGTAATTATCAATACACCGATAAGAGCCCTCACTGAACAAGACCGCTAATTCATACACATAGGGACCATCAGGTTGTGTGTAATTTGGATAGCCCACTACGCTATAGTTTCGTTCACAAAGGGCTCCGCCAACATACTGTAGTTCTCCTTGCTTGGGACTTTGGGCTACGACGACGTATGGTTTTTTGGTACTAGGGTCCACAACGGTATTAAACTGAGCCACAACTGCTTGGGCTTCGGCAATATTTTTTGGATATCGGTGATTTTGCTCGTAAAATTTATCGAAACCAGTCGTTATAGTATGCAGATTGTCATTGCGAGCTTTATCTTCCTCGGTCAATAAAGCTTGATCCCACGGACCATTGTAGGGGTATTTACCGTTTGCATCATACATTTGCTGTGGCTTGCTCTTCTCTTTTTCCTGTGCAACTTTTTGATTATGTTGATGTATATGTACACTCGCGTAATCAATCGCTGTAATTGTTATTATTGGAATCAAAAGTAATAACGTCACAAAGATTATTGGCGATTTAACAGACTTTACACTATATGAAGAAGATGAGTTGGAAGACGCATACTGCAATTCTCGTTTGTAAATAATCATCGAAATTATCAGAAAGAACAGATAGTACACAAGTAAAGAGAGCCCCCTAGGTAAAAAGCGAGTAAAGTTACTAGCGACTTTTTGGAGTGTTAGCTGAACCCCGATAGATAAAAATACACCAAGAGCATAGTTAATTGGTGTAAAAAACATCCCTAGTTTCATGGCATCTTTACGGCGCTTTAATACCCCGTCAAATATGACATATTGAATAATAACAAAGGGTGCTGCAAGAAGTGCTGCATACACGAAGGCAAAGCCCCAACCGTAGCCTGTATATGAATGCGATTCCGAAACAATTAACTCTAGAGTTCCCAAGATAATAAGCTGAAGTGGCAAAATCATTGGAATAAATGCACCAAGCGAGAACCACATGGCCAGAGAATAATGTTTAAAGTCACGCCAGCTTACTGGAGGCATATCCTAAAGTATAGCGCACAATAGAGGAAGCATAAGCGTATTAATTTTAGGAGTATTTATTGCAGCCAGTCTTCGAGTCGAGCGATTTTAAAACCTTGGTCGTGAATAACTTTTAGGGTCGCCTCGAGATCTGATTTTAACTCTGGCCGATAGTGCAACAAAATAATATCGCCAGGTTTAAGCATACCTGGTTGTGTTTGATAACTCAGCACGCCATTTGTTACCACAACGTCCCAGACGACCGCTGTTTTTATGCCACAAGCGGCAGCCGCTTTGAGTGTGTCGGGATTGTATTCCCCATATGGCGGCCTAAACAATGTTGGGCGCATGCCGTATTTGGCTTGCAAAATATCCGAGGTATCACAAATTTCCCGGCGCTGCGTTTCATACGGATACTTTGGCAAGTGAGGATGCGTAATTGTGTGATTTTCAATGTAATCGCCTTGGCGCACAAACGATCCAAAGAAATCAAAATCATTGTGAACCACGCTAATGGTCAGAAATGTCGTAATTGGTAGTTGCCGCTCACTAATGTACTCTGCCAGATTAGGATCTTTGGTCACACCATCATCAATTGTTAAGAAGACAACTGGCTCGTTGGTTTGAATATGCGAAATAACAGGTACCGTTTGCGGAGCCGGAGCTATTGGAGCTGCATCAGCCGGTATATCAGGAGTTGGGTCTTTTTGCTCAACATCGATCTGTTCCTGGCGACGCAATGCTTCTGGCGCTGGTTTGTCTGGTAATACGCTGGCTTCTTCTTGTTCTTGCTGTCGACTCGCCTGACTAGCTCGAGTTAATTCTCGGGCTTGGCTGACATACAAAGTTTTTTTGTGCCAACTCACCAAACCGTTACCACAAATTAACAGCGATGCTAAGAGTACTACCACCGCTTTTTTATTCCGGGGCAACCTAGGATAGCTCACCTTCATAGTTTCTTGATTGTAACAGAGGTTACGCGATATCTCTAGTCTGGGTTGCTGGGCTAAAAGTGTTCCCGGATATGTGAAAAAGTATAATCCCAGTCGGCATTGGCTTTTTTGTGTGGATTAAAAATATGCTCAGGATCAAAGATATCTTTTGTCTCGCGGAAAATTTCGAGCATTTTCTGGCCATACATTTGCTTAAGCCATGGCCCGCGCACCAAACCATCATTGTGTTCACCGCTTAAGCTGCCATGATATTTCAAAACCAGCTCGTTAACTGCTTTCATTGACGGTTCAATTTTGTGTCTTTGCTTAGGATCTTCAAACTTCATAAGTGGAATAACATGGAAGTTTCCGTCGCCCATGTGTCCAGCAACAGTAGCAAGTAGTTTGTACTTATTAATTATTTTGCGCAGCTTCGGCAAAAACTCGGGCAAGTATTGTGGGGGGACAACAAGATCATCAATGTATGGCGCGGTGTGTTTGTCTTTAACTTTCTTTCTAAGCAGGTTAAAGCTTTCGCGGCGCATAATACGAAACTTCCAGGCTTTTGCTGGCGTGTCATCGTCTTCAGTGGCTTCCAGTTTGTATTGCTTCAGATCAGCCTGCATGGCGTTGATTTTTTGGTCGACTTCCGCCTGATCGTTACCAGTAAACTCAATGAGCAAAATAAGTTTAGGAATGCCGCGCATCAAAATAAGTGCGTCTGGAATTAGCTGGAATGCCAGTTTGATTAAGCCTCCCCAGCCAAGCGTTTTACGGAAGTAGGGGAAAAACTTAATCGACAGGCCAAGTGTATAGTTATCAAACGACTCGAACGTTGCCGGCTTATGCTGCATAACGGTATTTATAACTTCGCCAAGCTCTTTCATATCTTTCATAAAACAGACCAGCACCCCAGAAAAATCCTGGACCGGCACTAAGCGAAAATGAGCGTCTGTTACAAAACCAAGCGTCCCTTGGGCACCAACGAATAATTTGGTCAGGTCAAAAATACCTTCTTCGCGGTCCCAAACGTCCCACAGATTGTAACCGGTCGAGTTTTTACTGACATTTGGCTTAGCACTTTTGATCTCGTCGTAGTTTTTTTCGAGCAAATCATACATTTTTTTGTATAGATTGCCTTCGAAATCTTTTTGAGCCATTTTGGCGTGCAGTTCCTGACGATTCAGTGGCTTCAGTGTGTACTCATTACCATCAGATAAAACAACCTTGAGTTCATTCACAAAGTTCTCTGTCTTGCCGAATTCCAACGATTTTTCACCACCAGAGTTATTATTGACCATGCCACCGATTGCACAGAGTTCACGACTGGCCGGGAAACTTGGCAGCAGCGCATGATGCTTGAGCGTTTCTTTTTCAAAATCGCGGTAAAAGACACCTGGCTGGCTGCGTGCTGACCTTGAGCTAACAGATTCGATTTCCGTAAAATACTTCATGAAATTTACCAAAATCGAATCGTTGATTGCGCCGCCTGACATGTCCGTTCCGGCACTGCGCGCTGTGAGAGAAAGATGAGGGTGAGCCTTTTTAGCCTCACTAATCGTCTGCACCAACAGTTCCAAATCTTGGCTATTCTTTGGTGAAATAACTACTTGCGGCTTAATTTCAAACATACTGGCGTCGTGACTATAGAGTTCTCGAGTTTCATCAGTCAGATCGATATCGCCAGCGAAGCCATTTTGTTTTAGTTTTTGTAATACATCATCCATTAATAATTAGCTTAACCGATTATGCCTGTTTTACCAAAACACCGCACCCGTGCGTATCTCTTTCTATTAAGCAATAACTATGATAGGATTACCTCTGTTGTTTTAGCGCAAACCAATTGTGCACCCGTAGCTCAGCTGGATAGAGCGTCGGCTTGCGGAGCCGAAGGTCGTAGGTTCGAATCCTGTCGGGTGTACCAGTGGTCGGTTGATGACTTTTGTCATCGTTCGACCACTTTTATATTTGTCAGTACTCGGTTCTACGACTCGACAGCTTGCTGGCGATAGTCGTAGGTGCGTTGGTCCCATGGGGACGGCATTATCCTGTCGGGTGTACCAATTTAAGAACTCTGGTGAAAGCCAGAGTTTTTTAATTGGTTTGCTCGCGTTAGCGAGTTCGAACCGTCAAGGTTCGGTCGTCAGTCTGTTGCCCGAGTTTACTCGATACACAGATTGACATTTCTTCAGGCTTATGTTTAAATATAGATATGGACGATCCCGTTTCATTTGAAGCTAGCGGTGAATTTGCCAGCGAAAGTATTCCTTCTGTAGCTCCATTGGCTGGAGAGGGGCTGGGTAGCTTCGGTGGTCCAACTGGCGATGTCACACCTCTCTTTGATAGCAACCTCGATGGTATTGCCGACTCTTATTTTGCCCAATCACCTATGAGTTCTATGCAACAACCTGAAACTCTAACACACGGGGAAGAACAACTTGTCCCATGGGTGCCCGACATTGCACAGACAGAAGGTCCATTTGCAGACCCAACCTTAGCTCGACACATGAAGAAATCTCCCGAGCCAGATTACTCAGTTATTGTTGATCTATACAAAAACGTCGGATTAGGCGCTGTACTTGGTCTCGTAGAATCTGAGCACCAGCAGGGTAGTTATAGATCAGACGAGAAAAAACAAGGTCGTCAAGCAGCTTAAATTACTTGCCTTGTTCGATGTCGTCAAGCTCAGCTTCGTGCTGAGCCATTTTTGCCGTCAAGTAAGTTATGAGTGCATGAAAAGCAATTGCCACGATTCCGTAAATCAAAATTGCAAAGAGTGCTGATGAGTTAAAGTAACCTGTGTCACCAACCGAGTGACCAGGGAAAATTCCACGAAACGGCTTCAAAAATTCGTAAGCGCCGTTGTAAATGAACTTCACAAATGGCGTAGCGTAATTGGCGCTAAATAGTTCTAAGATAAATCCAAGCCCCAAAAAGATCATAGCAATCAGCGTGTAGGCATAGACCAAATAAGTGATTACCCGTGAAACTTTTATAAATACCAGTGTGCTGTCCGATGGTTTGTTGTGCGCCATAATAACTCCTTTGTTAGCTTACAGGTAGTATACCAAGGTCTCTCTGTCTAACGCACCGTTTCAGGTATATACTAAATGTAGAAGGAGGGATTATGCGCGGACCAATTGATTACATTATTGTTGGGTTTAAAGAAAATAAATTTGATGGCAGTATCTTAAAAGAGCTTAAAAAAGCGACCGAGGATAGCACGATCGCAGTGCTGGCAGTTTCACTGATTTCAAAAGACAAAGATGGCAATGTTACCGTGGCTGAGTTTAGCGATCCAGATGCAAAAGCCGCTATTAGTGAACTTGGTGTCGACAGCAGTTTGATACAAGAAGATGACGTTGAAGAAGTTGGCGAACTGCTCGAGAACAACACATCAGCTGGACTGTTAATTGTTGAACAGCTTTGGGCTAAAGACTTGAAGAAAGCTATTTTAGACGCTAGTGGATTTTTGATTGCCGAGGGGCGAATTCACCCAGACGCAAGCAAAGAATTAGACGAACAAGGAGGGAAGTAAGATGCCAGGATTACTACGAGGAATGGCTCGAACGGCCGTTATTGCCGGTACAGCCACGGCAGTTTCTAACAATGTGAGTCGACGACAAGCGCGTCGTTGGGGAGCAGAAGACCAACAGCAATACCAAGAAGAGCCTCAGCCACAAGCCGCACCAGCGGATAACACAACTGTACAGCTACAACAGCTTGCCCAGCTCAAAGATCAGGGAATTCTCACACAAGAAGAATTCGACGCTAAGAAAAAACAAATTCTCGGGATATAAGTTCAACTTAACCCTGTTGCGACTGATGTAAAAAAGTCGTGATAAAGATCATACACAGCGAGCGATAAAGTTACTATCTCTGTTAAACCCTTTAGCATACTATAGAGTTATAAGGAGGAGATAGAGGTGTTTAAGATCATCTGGCGTAACTTACGTCGACCACAACCACGACCAACGCTTGAAGCTTGGCGCCAGTATTTGTTGTACTGAGCCATGCTCTGCAAAAGCTTAAATAATCCCTATCTCTATTGAGTTTTTCAAAAATCAAAGGTAAAAATTTAACTGAAAGAATTCCTTTGTTCGTCCATACTGTGAATTGTAAGGGGGAATTATGAGTAGATGGAATGAATATTTGGAACATCAGCGTGATCATCGACGCGAACAACGTGAAATAAGCAGACGTCTTAAAGATGATAACTTTAAACTAATCTAAATGTAAGGATGCTGTAAGGCCGCTTTAATTTTTCGCTCAAAAAGCTTATCCTTATATTAAATTATGGCGGCAATTATTGAGCTTTCTCAGGTTACTCGCACCTATAAATTAGGCGACGAAGTATTAAACGCCCTCGATAACGTGTCGCTCAACATCGAAAAAGGTGAATTTGTGGCGATCACCGGTCCGTCAGGTTCCGGAAAATCGACGCTTGCGAATATTATTGGTGGCCTTGATAAACCAAGCAAAGGCACTGTCGTTGTTGATGGTAACGATTTATCGAAAGTTCGTGATGGTAAGCTCTCGAGTTACCGCAACAAATCTATTGGTTTTGTTTTTCAATCGTTTAATTTACAGGGGCGCAACACAACGCTCGAAAATGTTATGTTGCCGCTTGTCTTTGCACGTATGAGCCGAAAAGCCCGTAAAGTTCGAGCCAAAGTCTGCCTGGAAGCTGTTGGTCTAGCTGATCGTGCTAAGCATAAACCATCCCAGCTATCTGGTGGGCAGCGTCAACGTGTCGCTATTGCTCGTGCTCTGGCAAACAATCCGAGCATCATAATCGCCGATGAGCCAACGGGAAACCTTGACTCAGCCAAAGGTGTTGAAATCATGAAAGTCCTGCAAAATTTGAACAAGCAGGGCATTACGCTTTTAATTATCACGCACGACATGAGCATTGCTCGACAGGCTCACCGGATTATCAACATTAAAGACGGAAAAGTGGGGCGAGGTTAATGCGTTTTACTGATTACATCGGCATTGCTCTGCGCAACATTTGGCGGCAAAAGCTACGCTCTGTGCTGACTATTTTTGCTGTTGTGATTGGTGCGACATCGGTCACGATTATGCTGGCCCTTGTCACCGGTATAAAAGACTTCTTCTACAGCCAGTTCCAGGCCAGCGGACAGCTCCAGCAAGTTGCCGTTACTCCTCAGTCTGATTTGGATTACGAACAAGCTCAACACGGTGGTCAAGGCGGAAATTGTGGCGGCTGTACCAAGCTGACAGATGATATGGCTAAAACTATTTCCGGGTATCAGCACGTCACTGGACTTGCCAAAACGACTCAGGTATATGTGTTTGACTCCGCCAGTTATAACAATAAGAAACTTCGCATTCAGGGAACCGAAGCTTACGAGCCAAACGGTGTCATCAAACACGATATGGTTGCTGGGCACGACTTTACTGAAGACGATAAAGAAGGCTCGGTTATTATTACTCAAAACTATGCGGATAAATGGGGTTTTAAAGGCAATTACTCGGCTTTGATCGGCAAAGAGATAACATTGACTACAAACAACTTCTTCACCGGCGAAGGTGCTGTTCTGCCAGATCCAGTTGCACAGTGGGAAAAGTGCGGCCACGGTGGTTGTGACGGGCCCGATTCACAGCAACAACAAGCGCCGACAGAGCTGAAAGCAAAGGTTGTTGGCGTAGAAGCGAGTCTTGATAATCCAACAATTTATTTCCCACTCAAGTGGGCTTCTGGACTCCTTGAAAATCAACGCTATGAAATGACCAAAGCTGACCAAGATACTTACAATCAGGCCAATAACGCCTGGAATCGAAATGGGCGGGTTGGTGCAGCACCGATTCCGCATTTCACTCTTGTTAAGGAAAGCCAACTTATTACAAATGGTTACACGAGTTTCGTTGTCCAAGTCGACGACACCAGCAATACCGAAGCGGTTGCTACCCAAATTAGAAAATTAAAAGTTGGGGCGGTTACAGCTCAGAGCTTTATTCAAACGCAGTTGCAGGTATTTAGAATTGTTAGTTACGTCTTGGGTGGTATTGGCGGTATCGCCCTACTTGTTGCTGCAATCGGTGTTGTAAACACCATGATTATGGCGATTCTGGAGCGAACACGCGAAATTGGTGTTATGCGAGCCGTCGGTGCTAAAAAGTCGACGGTCAGTAATTTGTTCACTATCGAAGCTGCGCTGCTCGGTTTTTGGGGCGGTGTTTTTGGCGTCCTGGCCGGCTATGGTCTGACGCGATTAGCGAATATTTTGATCAATCACCAGTTGGCCAGTAACAGCGTGAAAGCCAGCAATATTATTGGCTTGCCGTTATGGCTGATTGCCGCCGTGATCGGTATCACCACGATTATTGGCATGTTGGCAGGACTGTATCCGGCGCATCGAGCCGCCAAACTCAACCCAGTTGACGCCCTCCGCTATGAATAGAATTTATTTCTAGATTCATATTTGAGTGCAGCGCTAGGAGACAAGGAGGAGCGAGTGAGTCGTACAAATAGTACGATGAACGAGCGACAGACGCCAGCCAACAACATGATTCGGTATGAAGTTAGAAGCGGATTTTGTGCATAAAGCGATCGATGGCATCTTGCTCACGAGCTTCCATCGGTAGATGTGCTCCGAGTGTTTCAGTTATCGCTTCTTCGCCTTCAGGCGGATAGTACAAACTGAGCGGTGTATTAAACCGCTTGATTGGCATCAAAAAAATCGAACGAATTGGGCCTTCTTGAATAACAGAGAACGATTTGAACATGCCGTATGGATATCTTTTTTGGCTAATGGTTATACCCTGGTTATCAACAGCATAGTGAAGGACGCGAGGCTTGCGACCAGCCGCAATGCCAAAAATTATTGCCACGACTAAAATTGTGCCGACAACCACAAAATCTCGAGTTAAGAAGTAGGCAAGACCAGTAGCTAGAATTGAGACACCTGCAAGTTGTAAAAACCACTTGGCCGACTTGCTGTGATCTGTATATTCTGAGGCCGTCCAATCAAAACCATCGGCCGCTGACACAGAAGAAGCAGGCATAGGGCCCGTGGCGGCAACGTTCTCACTATGAAATTGCCACCCAGCTTGTTCTTCGGGCGCCTCAGGGGCTACAACTTGTTGAGGTTGCTGAGGTTGTGGTACCTGATCCTGCGGCTGTTCTTGCATAAGCACCATTGTACACTGCCCATAAAATGAAAAAAACTTTATCTCTATAAAACCTCTGTGAGCTCTGGTATAATCTCTCTGTTAACAAACTCGGAAGGGTGTCCGAGTGGTTTAAGGAACTGGTCTTGAAAACCAGCAGGCCTGCAAGGGTCTCGTGGGTTCGAATCCCACCCCTTCCGCCATATCCAAGTTTGTTATACTTACCAGATACGGAGAGGTACCCAAGTGGCTGAAGGGGACGGTTTGCTAAATCGTTAGGGGG
>CAZPVO010000005.1:0-51958 GCA_964590205.1 uncultured Candidatus Saccharibacteria bacterium
TATCGCCAACGTGAAACGCTTGATTTGCAAGGAATTATGACTGTCTCAGGGGCTGGTAATATAGCTCGTGGCGATCAATTGGGAGATTTTGGGTTAGCACCACGTTTCAAAGATGCGGTTGGCCGTTTAGCAACAATGCAAAATACTCTTGTCATTGCAGATGCGCTTGATGCTCGAAAAGTTCCTTATGAAATTGTCGTAGCACCAAATATGGCTTATAAAGATGAAGTTCTTGATTTGCCACCTTATGAACATGGTCGTGTACGTAAAGCGATTGAAGATGACAACATTATCCTGATTGCAGGAGGAACTGGAACTGATGGAAATACTACAGATGGTGCGGTAATGTGGTATGCCCAGGATCACAGAAGACACGATGGCCAAATGCCAGTAACGGTCTTAAAAGGGACTAATGTTGATGGTGTATACGAAGGTGACCCACGAAAAAATGCCAACGTAGCACGCTATTCACATATTGCTGCAGAAACCATGATTCGCAATTACGAAAAATTTAAAGTTGTTGACCTGAAAAGCTTAAAAATAGCTGTTGAGAGTGGATTAAATATGCATCTGTATCGTGATGCAGCGCATGATATCGGTGAAGTTTTAGATCCTGAGTCTCAAGTCGGAACAATTATTCATGGCAAATTTGTCCCATCGCAGTTCGCAGCGTAAATATGATAATTGTGGTACCATAACCGATAATGTATAAAAGAGTTCTTCTCAAACTCTCAGGTGAGCAGCTAGCTGGTAGCGAACAATTTGGTGTTGACCCTAGTGTTGCAAAATTCCTGGCTCACGAAATTAAAAAAGCTGTCGATGCAGGTTGCGAAATTGCCGTTGTAGCTGGTGGAGGCAATATGGTACGGGGTAAAGACGTTGCAGGCAATGGAATCAAACGAGTAACTGCCGACCAAATGGGAATGCTGAGCGGGCTGATTAACGCCATGGCCCTAACAGATATTTTTGAAAGTGAAGGAGTTTCAACTCGATGCTTGAGCAACGTTTTTGTAAATCAACTAGCAGAACCCTATTCAAGCCGTTTGGCGCACAAACATCTGGATCGTAAGCGAGTACTGATAATTGCTGGCGGCATAGGACGACCTTACTTTACGCATGACACTGCGGCAATTTCATTAGCACTTGAGCTGGACTGTGAAGTAGTACTTAAGTCGACAAAAGTTGACGGTGTGTACGATAAAGATCCGGCCGAACATGCAGATGCTAAGCGACACGAGAAGATGGCTTTCCAGCATGCTGTAGAAAACCCTAACATAAAAGTTATGGATAAAGCGGCGTTGGGACTTGGTATGGAGCATGGCTTGCCAGTTATCATTTACGATGGTTTCAAAGAGGACAATCTACTCAAGATTATTAAGGGCGAAAACATCGGCACAATAATATCTTAAGAATTTAGTTGTGAAGTCGCAAAAATAGCGCGGCAGCAACAGTTATACCGATGCCAATAATGATGCCGCGTATAAGTTTGGTCGGCAGACGTGTGCTATATGTTGCGCCCAACCAGCCGCCAATTGCATTTCCAATTGCCAAAGCAGGAACAACTTCCCAGGCAATGATTCCGGCATGAATAAAGTAAGCTGAGGCAACGATTGTCATAGCGATGCCGCCAAGGTTTTTAAGACCGTTCATTTGATGAATATCGCTAAGTTTGCTCAAGCCTAGCAATCCGAGCATCACGATGCCGTAGCCGGCGCCAAAGTAGCCTCCGTAAACTGCGAGCAAAAAAATGCTGAGGGTAATAATGACGTTAAAAGCAGTTGAATGTTTGTGCTCAAACGAGCGCCCCTTTTTGCCGTACAACCACTTGTGCAATTGTGGTTGAAAAAGTATGAGTAATGTCGCAAACGCAATGAACCACGGCACAACGTACTCGAATTGGCGGTTACTTGTTTTGGCTAGCAAAACTGCGCCCACAAGCGCGCCAATAACAAACGGAAATAAAAGTAAATAATATCGCTTAGGTAGTTTGCGAACATACTTGTGATAGCCAAGTGCGGATGTAATTTGGCCAAAAAAAACAACTGGTGTGCATGTTGCATTCGCGATGACTGGCGGAATTCCAAAGCTTAGTAGCAGAGGATAAATAATGAATGTGCCGCCACCTGCTATAGAATTTACGACACCACCAGCGAAACCAGCCACTAACAATAACCCAATTTGAAGATCGTTCATTCCTCTTATGATAACAAATTGGCGGAGAGAGAGGGATTCGAACCCTCGATACGCTTTGCAGCGCATACACGCTTTCCAAGCGTGCTCCTTCAACCACTCGGACACCTCTCCTCGTCAGCCTTAATATAGCATAAAAAGTATAGAAAAACACCTTGCACCACATCTGTAAAGTGGCTACACTATAAGATACGAATGGCATTAATTGAAGTTAACGACGTCAGCAAGCTTTTCGGCTTCGGTGACGCTACTACGGTAGCCCTCGACGAAGTCAATTTTGTCGTGGAAAAAGGCGAATTCGTGGCCATCATGGGTCCGAGCGGCTCTGGTAAATCCACGCTTATGAACATTATTGGTTTGCTGGATCACCCTACGCACGGTTCTTATAAGCTTAATGGCACATTTTCGACTAAACTTGGTCGTACCAAGCGAGCGAAGTTGCGCCGTGACACGATCGGCTTTGTGTTTCAGTCTTACAATTTGCTACCTCGCCTCACCATCATCGACAACGTTGCCCTGCCCTTATCGTATAAAGGCATTACACCTGTTCGCCGTCAAAAACGAGCGGCTGAAATTTTAGAACGTGTTGGGTTGGAAGACCGACAGTACTATTACCCTCGCCAACTCAGTGGTGGTCAGGTTCAACGTGCCGCTATTGCTCGGGCACTTATTAACAATCCGAGTTTGATTATTGCTGATGAGCCAACGGGAAACCTGGATAGTTTATCGAGCCGTGTGGTGATGGAACTGCTGAGCGAGATTCATCAGTCTGGTAATACGATTTTAATGGTCACGCACAATCCCGAGCTCACCCGCTACGCCAATCGCGTTGTGTACATGCATGACGGAGCGATTATCCATGACAAGCCAAGTCCAATTGGCGAAGTGCCGCGCGCAATTCGTAAGTCAATGTACTTTGCACCAAAGACAACTGAAGAAGACAACCTCGCAGGCGTGTCAGCGCTCATGAAAGTATTACCTGGTGGTGACAGCCAAAAGGTTCACAAGTCTAAAGCCAAAAAAACAATTGTTAAAAAGCCTCGAACCCGCCGTACAACTAAAAAGGTGGCCAAAAAATGATGCAAGGCAATATCAAAATGGCCTGGCATGCTATTCGTACAGCCAGGTGGCGAAGTTTGCTAACGGTGTTCGGTATTATCATTGGCATTACATCAGTTGTTACAACAGTAAGTTTGGGGCAAGGCGTCAAAACCCAAGTTCGCAAGCAAGTTGCTTTTCTGGGTAACGATGTCGTCACAATTCGACCTGGCGAAGCAATTCAACACGACAGTAGCGGCCTCGTGAGCGGTATTAACATGACTTCTAATTTGCAGTCGAATATCTTGACCGATAATGATCTTACCACCGTTCAAAACTCACCGGGCGTCAGCAAAGTTGTGCCGCTTAGCATTATTAGCGGAACACCTTCTAAAGAAGGCGCAGCTTACAATCAAGCTATCGTTATTTCTACTAACGAAGGTTTGCCCGACGTGCTCAAGCACAAAGTCCAATACGGAGAATTTTTTAGACAAGAAGACGAAGGCAAAAATGTAGCAGTTATTGGTAGTAAAGTTGCACACGAAGTCTTTAAAGAAAACGTGCCGATTGGCAAAAGTTTTACTTTTCGCGACCAAGACTTTATTGTTCGTGGTGTTCTGGATGATTTTGATAGCAACCCTATAGTCCCTGGGCTGGACTTAAATAATGTTGTTTTTATTCCGTATGTGACAGGTAAAACGCTCACTAATAACAGCTCGCAAATGTTCCAGATTTTCGTGCAGCCAAAAAATTCAAATAACCTTTCGTCAACTATTAGCGCTGTAAAAGATAACTTACAAAAAGCACACGGTGGTCAGGAAGATTTTATGATTTTAACCCAGGCCGAATCACTCAATGCGAATAATAATATCCTTAATTTACTGACAAGTTTAGTAGCCGCTGTGGCAGCCATTTCCCTATTCGTTGGCGGTATCGGCATTATGAATATCATGCTTGTATCTGTAACTGAGCGAACGCACGAGATTGGTATTCGAAAAGCTATAGGCGCGACAAATCGCCAAATCTTAAACGAGTTTATGACTGAAGCGATGGTGCTCAGCTTGGTCGGTGGTGTTATCGGCAGCTTTGTTGCTATTTTGCTGAATTTGTTAATTAAGGTTTTCACCAATCTTCAGCCGGTTATAACTTGGCAAGTGCTGTTGATTGCTAATGTTGTTGCACTATTTGTCGGCGTGATCTTTGGGGTTGCACCTGCTATGAAAGCGGCTCGCAAAGACCCAATAGAGGCTTTAAGGAACGAGTGATAAAGTTACTTTCTTGTAACGAAGTAGATGGCACCCACAACCATGCCAATAAGTGATAAACCAGCGATAACTACACCAATGGTAGCCATTAGCCCAGTTATGACGCTCAGGCCAAACACAGTATTATAGCTGCCACTTTTGGTAGCTTCTATAATTGCTTGGCCTGACAAAGCCATAAGTAACCCACACAATAAGCCAATTGTTGATGCAATAACCAGTTTATTCATGGGTTACCTTTTTACTTAACTATTTCTTTCCTTCAACGGTGTGCTTGACATCAAGTGACAATGCAACCCAGATTGGACCAGTAATCAAAGCGTACAGTCCAAGTACCCATACAAAGGCAACCCCGCCTGATACAGGTTCCATCAAAATGATGACACCAACAAGTACAGATAGAACTGCACCTATAATCATGAGCATCTTATTTGTAGCACCGTTCTCATCGACAAGTGCCATAATACCTTCAAAGACACCACGGGCGATAAGTACTAACCCGGCAACGAGGATGAAGGTTGTGAACGTTACGCCTGGGTGACGTACCAAGTACACACCTACGGCAAGTTCGACGATTCCAAGAATCATCTTCCAGAACCAAGTTTGCTTACGACTAAGCTGTACAACAGATTCCACCATGCCAACGATACCGCTGACAAGGATGTAAATACTGAAGATATACACCAAAGTTACTAATGTTAATCCTGGCCAAAATACCGCGGCAATACCGAAAAGAATTCCAGCAATACCACGAAACATCAAGGCCTCCCACATTGGCTTGAGCGCTTTAGCGTCCATAGACACCTCCTTAATTTATTCTGTCTATATTAAAGGCTGTTTTTGCGCGCAAGTCAATTGCTCGCTTCTCTATGTGAATTTCATGCAGAGA
This sequence comes from uncultured Candidatus Saccharibacteria bacterium, assembly GCA_964590205.1. Classification (GTDB taxonomy): domain Bacteria; phylum Patescibacteriota; class Saccharimonadia; order Saccharimonadales; family JAGQNJ01; genus CAZPVO01. The sequence continues at coordinate 5,380 of CAZPVO010000005.1, forward strand.
CATCGAGCTGCCTCCTTCCGTTCATAACAAATCTTGCGACAACTAGCTTTTCAACTCGCTTGTCCTCTTCCTCAAGTAAAGTCGCAGTCTCATGTTCTTGCCATTCTAGACGCATTTCTTCTGTTACTGGAACTGGTTCATGATCGATCAGTAAGCGCTTAACGTCGGCATCAGTAAGAATATCGTATGGCGGTAAGCCATTTTTATCGAGCCTCTTATCCATCCAGTGAAATGATGGACCAGAGAAATCTAACCCTTGTCGCATCACTTCCTCGTCAATGCCGGGCCCATGACAGTTTGAGGTAGCTGGGAGAGGCCCGTGGTGAATGTTAGCAATAGGAATTCCTTCAAGCACGTCGCCGACTAACTTGCGCATAAATCCAAGAGCAACATACATGTATATGCCACGCTCATCAGCTAGTTGTAGCATGCGCTCACTCGCCTCGTAGCTAATCGTTCCCTCAACTTCTTTGCCATCAATTTTTGGAAGTGTACAGGTTTTTTGCGTCTTATTTGAAATATGGACTACTTCAATTCCAAGTTTTTCGGCGCGTTGCCACACCTCGGCATGTTCGGGACCGTTATTGCTCACGATGTATTCAATTTTTATTCCTGGTGCTTCCCCATTTTGAATAGCAAGTTCCAAGGCTTCTACCGTTGTACCACCGCCTCCGGCAAATACACCAATTCCGAACTCAGCTGATTCAGCCATGCGCCTCCTTATTTATGACATTTTCGCAAGTAGCCCGCACAAACACAAGCATAGGCACTATGCTTTTGCTTTAGATTTTTTGGTGGATTTACTCACAGCAGCCAATCCAAGGCCAAGCCCTGTATATAGCCAAATATACGTGGCATTGATGTAGGTGCCAAAGAAGCAGTATTGGATAGCGAAACTTATAAGAATTGCTGCCAGCACGATGCCAAATGTAGTCGTTGCCTTACCTGCTAGTTTAATTGTTCGAACAATTGCTAAGATCCCTAATGCTACAAATGCTAGGATTCCAACAAGGCCGATTTCAACCAGCATGAAGATGTACTGCACATAAATCGTGAAACTCAGCGGTAATAGTGGGTTTTGATCATGTGCATATGAGCCAAGGTTGCCGACACCCAGCCCAAGAAGCATAGTTGTTTTGTCTTTGCGCCACCACTTTATGCCCAGCGATGCAGCGCTTTCGCGGTCAGCTTGAGATGACGTGAGAGCGCCAGGACTTTGGAAATTAGTTGGCGAATCTTGACTTGGTTGAGCTGGCACCACAGGCTGTTGGGCTGGAACTGCTTGCCCTGCAACTGGTTTCGGATCGTTATACGGTAAATTAATATGTCCGCCACTCAAATGCTCAACAATTGTTGCGAATGTCGCAGGAGCAATGTCAGCTGTCGCTTTGTGATAGCGAACCGTTGCAGCACCAATCATTGTGCCAAAACCTAACAAACACGCTAGGACTGCAACCGCCGAAACTTTAAGAAACTGTGCAACTCGAAGTTTTTTATAAGCCAGCAAAATAATAGTGAGTGCGATATAGCCGATGATTAATGCGATGTATGAACCACGCGATAATGTTAGTGTCATGGTAAATACCAAAAAGCCGAAAATAATATAGGAACGGATACCACTTTTTTGCCGCAGCAAATAACCGTATACCAGCAAAATCGGCGCCAGCAGACTATTGGCAAAAAACTGCGGCTCTGCCGCAAAGCCATTTACTCTCGGAAAACCAAAAATTCCTGGCCGACAATTAATGCAAAGTCCTAACGTATTGGTTCGAAAAACATTAACCGCAAATTGCAATAAACTAAAACCGGCAACAGCGGCAGCCATGATAACAATTGCCCGAAACATAGTGTGTTGCAAATCTTTGGTTAACTGAGTTTTGGCAAATGCCCAGCCACTCAACAGCAGCATAACAAGAAGAATAAATGAGCTGCTGAGTAATGCGCTTCGCGATATACTCAGCGAACGAAATGGCGACATCGCCGCCAAAATAATCAAAATCACACTACCAAGTAGGACTACTGGATCTTTTACGAGTTGTCGTCTGATTTGCCAAAGTACAGGCAACATTACAAGTACAAACAGCGCAGTCAGTAACTGATAAAGGCCAACCCTAAAGCTCACAAATCCGTAAGCTGGCGTGGAAATCGATGGATTAAAACTAAACGGCGCACATGCGAGTAGAGCAATAAACAGCCATTCGCGGACAATATTAAGTTTAGTCTGTAGAATACTCGCACTTTTCATGTAGTGTTCCTATTATAACTGAGACTTGCGCGTGCTAAGATAAAAATATAACGAAAAGGATGTGCTATGAAAGAATGGGATTTTAGTAACTTGAGAGCGGTCTTTATTAATTGCACGCTGTCACCTTCTCCAAAAGTGAGTCACACTGAAAAACTTGCCAACATCAGTATAAATATTATGAAAAAACATGGCGTTAAAGTTGAGCTTATTCGTCTGGTTGATCATGATGTTGCACCGGGCGTGTATCCAGATATGACCAAACAAGGTTTCACGAGTGACGAATGGCCAAAAATTCAAGCTAAAGTTATGGACGCTGATATTTTGGTGCTCTGCGGTCCTATCTGGCTTGGCGACAATTCAAGTGAGATGAAAAAAGCCATCGAGCGATTATATGCAAACTCTGGCGATCTGAACAAAAAAGGTCAATACGCCTATTACGGCAAAGTCGGAGGCTGCTTAATTACTGGTAACGAAGACGGTATTAAGCACTGTGCTATGAATGTCCTCTATAGCCTGCAGCATCTTGGATACACTATTCCGCCGCAAGCTGACGCTGGCTGGATTGGTGAAGCCGGTCCAGGCGCCAGTTATGGCGATAAAAATGAAGATGGCACGATCGTTGGCGTTAACAACGATTTTACCAATCGCAATACGACTTTTATGACTTGGAATCTTATGCACGAAGCCAAGCTGCTTAAAGAAAACGGTGGCATTCCAGCCTACGGTAACCAACGATCAAAGTGGGACGCTGGCGCACGTTTTGATTTTGAGAATCCCGAATACCGCTAACAACTTTTGCTGGGCAATATTACATCGGTAATCGTACGCTAAAAGTCGATCCTTCATCGGGTTTGCTGGAAACTTTTATTTCGCCGCCATGCAAATCCACAATGTCTTTGGCAATTGAAAGCCCCAAACCGTAGCCGTTATACTCATGCTTGGAGCGGGCACTATCGGCTCGGTAAAACCGTTCAAAAATTCGTGCAATATCATGTGCTTGTATACCGATACCTTTGTCAATTATGTTGATGACTGCGGTTTTGTTTTCTTTGATAAGCTCAACAATTACATCTGACTTCTCTGGACTATATTTAACTGCATTGTCGAGGATAATGGTAAGTGCTTCGCTGAGGCCTTCGCTATCGACATTCGCTTTTATATCACTGGCAATTTTTGTATCAAGTGATATTTTTTTGGCTTTGGTAGTAGCTTCAACTTGCTGAACAGATTTATTGATGACGGATTTTAACGATGAAATCTTGGCGTCGATGGTATGATTTTCGAGCCGAGCGAGTCGTAATAAGCCTTCGGACAATGATGTGAGTCGTGCGAGTTCTTCTAAATTACTTTGTAGCTGTTCTTTGGCTTCCTTCAAGGTAAGCTTTGGATTCATGAGGGACACCTCAATTTCTGATTGCATGGCGGCAATTGGTGTGCGCAGTTCATGGCTGGCATCGGCAGTAAAGCGTTCCAACGCTTCATGTGATTCCTCGATTGGCTTGAGGGTGCGGCGAGCCAAGTAATGGCTGAGCAATCCCCCGCCAACCAAGATAATGACGTTCGTCAGGATGAGTCGTCCCAACACATGACTCTTTGCTTCCTGCAGCGCAATCAGACGGTTGTTTGTAAATTCATCCCTAGAGTCAAACGGCAAAATACTATCGGGCAATCGATCGATAACAACGCCTTGCCTTCGAAAATCACGGCTGAGCTCAGATACCAAAATGTTATAAAGATTGAGACTAAAGAAAATACTGATGGCCATGATAATGCCTAAATATAATGCAGTCAGTCTGGTCGTTGTCTTTTCAAACACTAGGCTTTTTCTCCAAAATAATAACCAAAGCCGCGACGCGTGTGAATGAGTGGCTTATCGAACGGCTTATCGACTTTATTTCGCAGGTAACCAATGTACACCTCGACTGTGTTGGGCAAAATGTCTGCATCATAATTCCAGACATGTTGAATCAATGAATCTTTGGTGAGAACTTTTTCGGGATTAAGCATTAAATATTCCAGCAGAGCGAATTCTTTATGTGTCAGCTCAATTGATTTTTGATCACGTGTTACAACCATGGCCTGTGGATCGAGACTTAAATCTTTATACGTTAAAACAGTTGTTCCTTTTGCATTCGAGCGCCTGAGCAGCGCGCGCACCCGAGCAATCAACTCCAAAAATGCGAATGGCTTTACTAAGTAATCGTCAGCACCGCTGTTTAACCCATGGGCGCGGTCGAGAACTTTGTCTTTTGCTGTAAGTAATAACATGGCGGTGTGAATATTCTGCTCACGGATAGACTTTAAAATCCCTATGCCATCAACACTACCCGGTAACATGCGATCGAGAATGATCAGATCGTAGGGTTCGCTGACGGCCATAGCCAGCCCATCATCACCGTTGTAGGCGACGTCTACGGCATAGGATTGCTGTTCTAGGCCGCGCTTAATTGCATTTGCAATTTTATGTTCATCTTCGACTACCAGAATTCTCATATCTCTATTGTAGCGGGAAATATCTGAGAACAAACTGAAAAAAAGAGAGCCATCAAATTGATGACTCTCCTCTTGTACTAGCCGGTCGTTCGTGCTTATAGTGGCTCTGGCCCTCCTCCTCGGTGGCCACCTGGTCTTACGACATATTGCTCGGGGATGTTATTGTCTTTAGCCCATTGAATCAGCTCATCGTGCTTGGTCTTCATCGCTGCATGACGTTCCTCGGGGGTTTTATCCTTTAAGGAATCCATGAAAGTCTTCATTTCTTGCAGCTTTGCGAGAATCTGATCTTCTTGTGCCTGCGTTAACTTACCATCTTTGACGGCCTGGTCTAAACGCGCCTTCATATTTTGCTCACGCTTGGCTTCATGCTCGGCCCTGTTATCGTCAAAAACTTTCTGGACATCATTCTTATTGAGATTAAATTTCTGGGCTATTTGATCTACTAAAGTTGATTGTCCTGAGCTTTGACTTTGAGCTGAAGCCAGCCCTACCCCTAATACAGCGCTGAGACCGATGGCAGTTGCAGCGGCTGCGACAACTAATTTTTTCTTGATACAATCCTCCTTTCGTTTGTGTGCTACCCGTTTTTTGGTAGCTGAGCACATACTAGCCAATAAAGTTGAGAGCGAGCTGAAATAGATGTTAATGCAGTAGATTGTGAATAAACGTCACAATAATTGTACTGAGTCCAATCGTTACGGCAATACCAGTCACACCGATGACAATACCGACAATAACAATAATAATATCTTCTAAAATTAAGCCGAGTGACAACACAACGACACCGAGTGCCGGTAATGTATCAAGGCCAGAAAATGGCGGCGCCAAAAAGGCTGCCAGCGAAAATACCAATACAATAAGTCCCATAACTGAGCGAAACCATGTCTTTCCAATAATGCCACCTGCTCTACGACGCGAATACTTTTCGAACCAACGAATGCGGCGCATTAAAAATGGCAGAATTTTCTTGCGCGTTCGATGACCAATCTCAGTTTTTTGCCAACGCTTGGGCAACCAAATGGTTGAACGACCGATGATTAGTTCGAGTGCGAGGAGCATCGCGATAACCTCAAAAACATGCGTGATACCACCGGTTGGCAACGGCAAGGCTGGAATGGCCAGTAGAAGCAAAAAAGCCAAAGCAAAACTTTTTTCAGCAAAAATCTCATCAAGACCGGCAATTGTTTTGCTGCCCTTACTTTTGAGCCAAGTTTCTAGCTGTACGCTAAACGGAACTTTGTTCATAACGAGTACTATAATACAATTTAGAGAATGGAAAATGACAAACAAGCTGAATTTGACCGCCTAAAGACCACGGCGTCGTATAGTAAAGTTGCTGCTGTCGCTATATTCTTTATAGTTTTTGGAGCATGGTTTTATCACATTGTTGAGCATTTAAGTTGGCTCAACAGCTTTTATTTCACTGTCATTACACTGGCCACGGTTGGTTATGGTGACATTGTCCCTAAAACTGATGCTGGCAAGTTGTTCACGATATTTTACGTCTTTGTTGGGATTATTATCTTCTTAACTTTAGCCCGAATAGTTTTAGCCGGTGTTGCAGTAAAAATGCAACACCGGACTGAAGAGCGTCGTGAAAAAAAGCGGAAGCTTTAACTTAAGCTTCGGCTTCGTTGCCGTGTACAACAAGCGCAAACAGAATCACAACATCGATAATTAAAGCTGCGATTGACCAGACTGGATATGCTGGTAAAAAGGCCAAGTTGGCGACTAGACCAAGTGCAGCAACAATTATCCCGACTACACGACCAAACATGCCGCCGTGAAACAGTGAAAATCCGGCAGTTAAAAAGATAACCGCGAGGATAAGGTGTACCCAGCCCCAAGCCGTGAAGTTAAATACTGACAGTGTCTGTGGTGTGACCACATAAAAACTTGGCTTCATCAGCGCGACGATGCCCATAAAAGCTTGGAAAAAAGCTCTTACTACTAATAAAATGCCGGCAAAATATACCCAGCCAACCCACCCGGTTGATTGATTTTGAGTTGCCATAGAGATAACCCTCCTTAGTTATACTATAATCATCGCTTATGCTAGCAAATATGTCAAATAACCGTGTTAATATTACAGCAACACCATATTTATAAATTAAGTGAGTCGGGGCAGTTGTTCGAGTATAGGCTTGGATAGGTCGCCGCCTGTATGAATAATCTGATTGCCTGCAACTTGAGTCGCTCGTGTATTGTATGCCAGTACACGCTTGCCCTCAGTTGTTGCTAGCAGCCCATCGACAATTGCTACGTGCGATGCATAATAAAATCCTGCGGCAGTCTGGAAGTCACTGATGACTATGCCTTCGTCGCCGTTTTTTTGAATTACAAGATCTTTTTCTTCGGATATTGGCGTAGCCATGTGTACTGGTATGCCCATGCCGAGTCCATGCCGGTTTTCAAAAAAGTAATGTGGCTCCATCAGTGGCTGAACACCGCTAGCTTCATTAATTGGCCTCAGATCATGATAAGCCATCCAGCGTTCCATAGGACCATTGAGATAGACATTTCGGTCGGCTCCATAATATTGCCCTTTTGCTAACATAACGCCGAACGCCACGCAATCAACTCTGTTACCCTGTCTGAGGCGCTGCAGGCTCTTAACTATGGTTTTGGATATCTGTCTGGCGACTTCAGGTTTAACTGGCTGGGTCTGCCCATCAATAACGACTTCTGACAACTGACCGGTAACAGATAGCGGATCACTAAGCACCGCGTACTGTACTTCCTGTGATTCAGGATTCTGTGGCGATGGTTCTGACTGGGTGTAAAACTCAAGTGCTTTCGACATTATGTATATTATGTTATAAAACCTTAAAAAGTAAATAAGCCCTTTTGAGGGCTTATTTACTAATCAAGCATTATCGCGAGATTATTTGCGTCGAGAGATACGACGACGGATGTTGTGGACGATACCGGCAGCAGCACCGCTAGCAGCACTGATTCCAAGTACGTCACCAGCACCTGTATTTGGTAGAGCCGTTGCTGTTACTTTAGCAGTAGGCTGAACCGGTGTTGGAGTAGGTGTTGGAGGAACAACAGGTTTACATTCTTCCCCACCATGAGCTGAGCTAACATATTGCCAGTCAGCGTAGTTTGGACCTGTACCATTACCACCAAGCATATTCGGTGACAAACCACGAAGTAAGTCAACTTGGTAAAAACACAGCGGTTTCTTAACAGTTAAACTGTGGAAACCAGGCGCAAATGTACCGCTTTTGCTGTCAACAAGTGTTTGCTTGTTGAATGGAACACCGTCTGTGCCGTTTGGAGCATTCCAAGAAGCAACGGTTACATCCTTTGTACAAGTAGTTGCATTTGCATCGATCTTTTTAACTTCAAAGTTAGCGGTTACAGTATCGGCACCAACAGAGTAACTGCGGGCGTATACTTCACAAGCTAAATCATTTGTAGCTGCACTTGCTTTAACTGGGCTAACAACTGTTACACCAAGAACAAGCAAAGTGCTCATTAACATACTTAATTTCTTCATAAACTCCTATTCCTCCTTGGGTTTATGAATACATTAAACCACAGAAATACGGGAATGTCAATAAGCAAAAGCACTTTTTTTGTGTTTTGTAAAACCGCTTATGTTTACTTGATTTGGGCTTCTGATTCGCCTTCTGCCACTGTTGCCAGATAAACCTGGACCGTTGATAAGATGAGGATCATCAACACCGGTCCAATAACAATACCGATAAAGCCAAACATCGCGATACCGCTGAAGACAGCGAGCATCATCAGGGCCGGATTAATACGTGTCCCCTTCGGTACTAAGCGCGCTCGTAAGAAATTATCGACGTTCGTTACAACGACAACGTGAGTGAGGATCACAAAAGCACCTTGCCAGTAATCACCAAGTATCATCATGATGATACCGATCGGAATGGTAATAATGCCGCTACCCAGTGGTACAACAGAGAATGCGCTTAAGATAAGCCACATAAAGAAGAAGATATTATGCCACCCTACGATGTAGAGCGATGCTGCACCAATAAATCCTTGCACAAACGCAATAATAAACTGCCCTTTAATAACAGCCTTCGTCATATCTCCCATTTTTTGCATATATAGATCCGAAATTTTTGGCCCAAGTGGGTTTATTTTACGGAACATTTTTACCAGTTCCTCACCATGCGTTAAGAAACTGGCAAATACGAAGATAAATAAGATCAGATTGGTAAATATCTTTGGAATACTACCGATGGAGCTGATAATGAAATTTAGGAAGGCTTGTGCAGCTTTACTGGCAAAATCCTGAAGTGATGAAACAACAGATGCGGTATCTATTTTGAGGGAACCTGGTAGCGACGCCAGCATATTATTGATGGTGTTATTAACACTTGTGCCAAGCGTGGTAATGTCGCTGGTGTGAATGGTTGGCAATGACTTCAGTAGGCTATTAATCTGAAGAACTGTTAGCAGCACAATAATAAGGATAGGAATAATGAGACACAGGAAAGCAACTAACATCGTAAAGAGTGTGGCGACTCCCGGGCGATGCATTTTTTTATTAAACCGTTGGCGAAGTGGGTAAAACAGATAAGCAAGCATGCCCCCAACGACAATAATCGAGATATAATGCCTCAGAAAATACGCACCAAACAATAGGCCAATTATTAAAGTAATGGTTAACGCGCGCTTTTCTTTGTCGTGCAGGGTTATTTTCACTTGCTCGTCCTTATTTACAGATATTATACACGGCATACACCCCGGTTAACTAAGTTATTAAGGTGAATGCGACTTTTTCGCGTATAATGCTGATAATGACCGGTTGGCTCTACAGACTTGGAAAACGTGTTGCTCATCTTGCTTGGCTTACTGTTGTAATATGGCTGATTGTTATCGGTGTTACAGTTTTTACGACCATTAAATATGGTGGCAAGATATCAAACACCTTTAGTTTGCCTGGTTCGAATTCCCAGCGCGCAACGGATATTATTCAGAGTAAATTTCCTAACACTAACAATGGGACAGCCCAAGTTGTTTTTCATGCTAGGGTTGGTTCGATTGCAAGCCCGGAAAACCAAGAAGCAATTAATCAATTGATGGGTAAAATTGGAGCACTACCACATGTTGCCACTGCTCCATCACCATTTGCATTCGGCTCAAGTGGTGGTGTGGGAATCTCGCCTGACGGTACGATTGCCTACAGCACCGTTACCTATAACGCCCCAGTCGCCTCTCTAACTCATGAAGATATTCAGAATCTTACAAATGTTGTAAATCCGTACCGCACCGACCATCTACAGATAGAAATGGGCGGCACGCTGCTGACAACTTATAATGATCCAGATACCGGTACCTCTGAAAAAGTTGGTTTGATAGCTGCTGCAGTTATCCTACTTATTACGTTTGGTTCTTTTGTGGCAGCGGGCTTGCCGATTATCTCAGCGCTGACTGGCCTGGGCTTTAGCGCAATGCTGACGCTTATCTTGGCGCGCTTTATCAATATCCCAGCAAGTGGTCCGGCGGTTGCCACAATGATTGGAATTGGTGTTGGCATCGACTACGCTCTGTTTATTTTAAGTCGCCATCGAGAACACTTAGCCGTTGGAATGGAAACAAAAGAATCAGTAGCACGAACTGTTGCCACTTCTGGCCAGGCCGTTATTGTGGCCGGCGGTACAGTGATCATTGCCAATATGGGGCTACTACTCGTAGGGATCCCTGTTATTTCGGCAATTGCATATGCCACGGCAATTGCTGTTGCCTGTGCAATCCTGGTATCAATTACGCTGTTCCCTGCAATCTTGAGCTTGCTTGGCAAACGAGTTAATGCCCTAGCGATTCCATTTTTGCATCGTAGTTCTGTCAAAACAGATACCCAGGCTGCTCACGAAAGTATTTGGGGCCGCTTGGCACATCACGTCACCAATCGCCCATGGCGCTATATCATCTGTTCATTAATTATCCTTGGACTTTTAATTGCACCAGTGTTTAAGTTACAGCTCGGTTCACCTAATCCGGAAGCTGTCCCAGAAAAAGAAACTCAACGCCAAGCCTATGATCTGTTGAGCAAAGGGTTCGGTGTTGGTATTAACGATCCGTTGATTGTGGCTGTCGAGCTCCCGGCTAATAACCCGCAAGAAGGCTTTAACTCTTTGCAAGCGCTCAGTTATCAGATTGAACACAACGCAAACGTGGCAGTTGTATTGCCGCCTCAGGTTACCAGTGACAGATCAGCAGCAATTATTACAGTTATTCCTAAAACAGCACAGAATGATCCGGCAACATCTCAATTGGTACATCAGTTACAGGACACCGCAATACCAAACGCCATTGGTAACACTAGTACAAAAGCCTACATTGGCGGTGTAACAGCAGCTTTCGTTGATATTACCAGCAAGATATCCGACCGGATGTTTATGTTTATTGGTGTCGTATTGCTTCTAACCTTCCTACTACTCATGATCGTCTTCCGCTCACTGTTTATCCCTCTTAAGGCTGTGGTTATGAATCTGTTGTCAGTGTTATCAGCCTTTGGTGTGATTGTGGTTCTTTTCCAATGGGGTTGGGGCAAAAATGTGATTGGACTTACTTCGGTCGGACCAATTGTCTCATATGTACCGCTCATGATTTTTGCGATTCTATTTGGCCTGTCGATGGATTACGAGGTCTTTATTCTTTCTCGTGTGCGCGAAGAATATCACAAGACAAAAGACAATAAAAAAGCGGTTGTCGAGGGTCTTACTCGTACCAGTCGCTTAATTACGGCCGCGGCATTAATTATGATCTCAGTATTTATGGCTTTTGTTATCTCTGATGATCCAGTTGTAAAAATGTTTGGCGTGGGATTGGCCTTCGCTGTGTTGATCGATGCGACTATTATTCGACTTATTCTTGTGCCAGCTACCATGGATCTTGCCGGTAAAGCTAACTGGTGGTTCCCGAAGTGGCTCGATAAAATTATGCCAGACATTCATCTTGAGGATGAGTCACTATTTGACGACAAATAACTACTGTGTTGGCTTAGTTTGGTGTTGAGATTTTAAGGCCTCAGACAATTCGCGTTTGGCAAATGCCTGGCAAGCAGCTTTGGCATCGGCGTACATCATCTGATGTGGAGGTGTCTTTTGAGTCCAGGCGCTAGGCCCACGCAGTGCGCCGACAATACCCATTTCTTTTGCAACCTGCAGGTAGCGGATTGCGTCAATTACGACACCTGCGCTGTTTTCGGAATCCTGCACTGATAATTTAAGATCAATGGTAACTGGCGCATCGCCAAAGCCGCGAAGGCGCAAATTGAAATAAGCAACTTTGTTATCTTGAAGATATGGCAAATAAGTACTTGGTCCTGCGAACAAACTATTTTTTGGCACAGGAATTCCGCGAATATCGTTTTGAGCGCGAATAACATTTTCCTTGGATTTCTTTTTGCTCGCCAAACGACTTTGGACCATCATGTTGTTAAAGTCAGTATTGCCGCCGATGTTTAGCTGTTGATGAAAATCAACATGCATTCCTCTATCGAACGCTAACTCTTGCAAAACTTGACTGAGTACACTAGCTCCCAGTTGACTGCGCATATCATCCCCGACTATTGGTAACCCGGCATCGACAAATTTCTTTTCCCATTTTGGATCGCTGGCAATGAACACGGGAATACAGTTTAAAAATGCTACACCAGCGTCAATCGCAGCTTGGGCGTAAAACTCAGTGGCCGTCTGCGAACCAACCGGCAAATAATTTACTAAAATATCTGCGCCACTGTCTTTGAGGGCTTGCACAACATCAATCGGTTTTTCATCTGATACCCGGAATGCCTCGTCTTCAGGTTGCTCGAGCATATAGTCTGATACACCGTCATGCACTTCACCCATTTGCACAACGGGACCGGCCGGCACATCAGGCATGAAAACGCGTGCACAGTTTGGTTTTGCAAAAATCGCTTGCCCAACTGGCATGCCAACTTTACGCTTATCGACGTCAAATGCAGCAACGACTTCGATATCGGTCGGTTTGTAGCCGCCAATATCTTGAAACATAATTCCTGGAACTTCTTTTTCACCATTTTTGGCGTAGAATGCAAAACCTTGATAGAGTGCTGAAAAACAATTACCGACGCCAATAACGGCAATTTTAATTGTGTCTTTTTGCTTCATTTTCCCTCAGATTTGTAATCGAACAATGAACATAAGTGTAATGTTTTCGCCCACAATTTGCAAATTGACCCCTAGAAGATCTTGGTAGCAATAAAATCATTAATATGCACTGTTGCGTTGTGCGCTTTGTTTGGGTTATCGCCGGCTAGTTTGAGCCGATCATCACTTACACCAAGTACACGCTTGATGATTTCTTTATCTCCTTGAGTGGCAATAATTACACGACCAAATTTGGGTTTGATATACGGTGAGGCTACTACGATCTGCCCAGGTTTAAGCGTTGGCCACATACTGCTGCCAACTATTCTCCTGATGATCAAAAGCTTACGCACTTAAGTTTTTAATGATCGTCTCGTAGTCGTAATTTTCTTTGGTCTTGGCAAACAATCGGCCAACTTCATCGACAAGATCGATCAGCTTCTGAGCATCCTCTTCCTTCATCGACTTTTTGGCGTCGCCGGCAGCTTTGGTGGCTCGCCAAAACAAATCATGAAGTTCAGGAAACTCCTTCACATGAGGCTCTTTAAAATAATCTGTCCAAAGTACCCATAAGTGTTCCTTAGTTAGTTGGGCACGTTGTTCTTTAATAATAATTGCCCGAGTCTTAAAAACTTCGTCGTCGGACTCATGGTACTTATGAACTGCGTTATAAACGGCTTGTGCTTCAATGCGGGCTTGAGCTGGGTCATACACTCCACAAAAAAGATCACAATGGGCATGCACGGGTTTTATGAATTTCATATTTATCCTCCACTTTCTTAGCTGCTTTCATTATACCAGCAGTGTCTCGCTGCAACTTAAAAGTCAACTGAGGAAGGTGGAAGGCTCGAGCCTACTTCTTGGTTGGAACCTTACCACCTTTTTGACGAGCTTTACTAAGCCCGACCGCAATGGCCTGCTGACGGCTCTCATATTTGCCGCCATGTTTATGTTCGTGCATGGCCTTGCCTACCTCTTCCTGTGCCTTAGGCCCATACTTATTCATACCTTCTTGTGCTCCCTATTTGCTCTTGAACTAGCGACCCATGATGCTGTTAATCTCAGTCTCGGTTAACCACTTTTGGTAGTCTTCATATTTGCGTTGCCACTTAGCATTCATTTTTGCGATAAATTCTGAGCGTTGTTCTTCTGTTACAATGTTCACTTTTCTACTCCCTTAAAATTTACGGTTATCGTTGTTCTCTCAGGAGTGAGTGCTGGTGGCGAGCGACCCAAGCCGCTCACCCCCAATTGTCACCTCACATTGCGCGCCAAGTCATTTCTTTAATGTCTTGACGCGCCCCCCTTTTTTCCCGCTTCACTTGCCTTTTGGCGGTCATGTTTAAAGTTCCCGCTACTTGCCTTTCCACCTTTACTGGCGATTGCACGTTGCTTGTCTTCGTCCATACTGGCGAATCCGCGCTTACTTGTGCCACTTCTTGTACTATCTGCCATAATGCCCCTCCTTTTCATTAACTGGCTCTTTGAGCATATCTCCCCTAGTACTAACCTGCAGTTAAGATTATTAGTTTTCATTTAAAAAAATATAACTTTTTTACATGTAAAAACTTCACAGTACAGTAGTTATTTGCACATAATGTTATTCAAAAAAAACTGTAGGAAAAAAACGACAGCGGGCTATAATGAGGTAATGGATCACATGCCTGCTCCACTTCAAGAGCTCTTGGCGGATACAAGAGTTAAGGAATTTCCAATTGGTCAAATTCTGGTTTACGCAGGCGATGAAGTAAGTGATGTTTTTGTCCTGAAGTCTGGTTACGTAAAAATCTACGACATCGATGATGATGGCAATGAAAAAATTCTTCACATTGTTGATTCACCAAGCCTCGTGCCATTAGCCTTCTTTTCAGGAAGCCATCCTGTTACCAGATGGTTCTACTCGGCACTCACCGATTGTGAAGTGTATGTGCTGCCGGCGACAGTATTGTTTGAAGCTATGAGCAATAGCGGCCCTTTATCCGTTGCCCTCATGAATGAATTCTCAAACGATGTCCACGAACTGCTTACACGTTTGAGTAGTCTAGGTAAAACAAAGGCAGTTGATAAAGTTATCGCTACGTTAAAATTTTTGGTTACCTGTATGGCTATTGAGCAAAAACCAGGTTGGTGGCGAGTGCCATTTATTATCAACCATCAGTTGTTGGCTGACATTAATGGCATTACTCGTGAGAGCACTGCCGGAGTTATGAAAGATTTGCAAAACAAGAAAATTATTCGTAATCCTAAGCTCAATGTTCTTGAAATTAACAAAGAACGTTTGCTGAAGTACAAATAATTAGTGAGCAGTTGTATCTTCGATATGGTAAATTGTTCCAGTTTTGAAATCGGCTAGATATAATTCGCCTTTATTGTCTTCACCAAAAGTGCTAATTTGCGATGGCGACTTGAGTGCAAGCTTGGAGCTCCAATTGCCAGTAGTCTTCTCAGACCAGAAAACATCACCAGTACAAAAATCACCGTAAAAATAACGCCCGCTCATATTTGGATATTTTTGTCCGCGATATACATAGCCACCAGTCAGAGAACATTTTTTGTCTGCATGATCATATGTAATTGATGGAAAAATATAATTTGTTTTTGGCCCACAAGTGGCTTGATTGTACTCGAGCTGACCCTCCCAGCAACGCCAACCGTAATTATTACCACCTTTGTTACCAGCTTTTTCAACATTGATTTCTTCCATTTTGTCTTGGCCGACATCGGCAATATAGAAGTCGTTAGTCCCAGAGTCAAAACTTATTCGCCATGGATTCCTGAGCCCATAATCCCAAATCTCACCTTTTTTGTTTGCTTGATTTGCGAATGGATTGCTCGGTGGAACTTTGTACGGCAATGTTCGCACATCAATACGTAGAATTTTGCCAAAAAAGACATCGAGGTTTTGAGCACGATTTTCCGGATCACCGGCGCTGCCACCATCACCAACGGCGATATACAAGTAACCATCAGCTCCAAATAATAAATCACCGCCTTTGTGATTAACATAAGGCTGCTTAAAGCGTAGTACTTCGGTTTCGCTTGCTGGATCGGCTTTATTTGTATCAGATGAAACTTTAAAGCGCGCCACAACAGTCTCTTGAGATTTATTGACGTAGTTAACGAAAAAGTAACCGTCTTTTGCATAGTATGGTGAAAAAGCCAACCCAAGCAGACCCATTTCGCCTTGTGCTAAAACCTTGCCACTAATATCTAAAAACGGTTGAGACGACACTTGGCCTTTTTCGTCTATGATGCGAATCTGACCTGATCTATCGAGGACAAACAAACGTTTATCATCTGCTTGTTTTGTCGATACAATCCCTGTTGGGCTCGTGAGTCCTATGGCAAATTGAGTCAGTTTAATACTGGGATCAGGTTTTTGTTGGGTGGTTGATTGAGCGGTGTTCTTTGGAGCAGGCCGGTTATTTTTATCTCGACCCATCAGGCGAAACATTATTAGCGAAGCAACAACCAAAATAAATAGAATAATAAAGAAAATTATCTTCTTTGATGATTTCTTTACTTCAGGTTCTGCCTGTTCTTCTACAGGTGGTTTCATTTCATCCATGATTTTAACTAACTTCTTTTTCTAAGTGATCACTTGCGCTAACACCTTGTTTTTGGGTAATACGATTTAGGGCTGCCATTTGCTCGTCTTGCATGTTTGCAAGATACGTCAGGGTTTGATGATCTACTTCAGCTTTGGCGTCGTTCTGAGCTTGAGTTTTGTTTTGACTGCGCTGAATTGCTGGCAATGCCCACCATTGAATCCAGCTGCCCGAAATAACACCGAGCGTAACTTTAATATCTGTCGGTGCTTTTATGATAAGTAACGGTACGATGAGCGCAATATCAAACAACCAGATCGAAGCCAGTACATGGTTAGTAATCCATTCCAGGAAGGCGTCATTAGCATAAGCAAAAGCGTTTTGCTTCTTCTTTTGCTGTTTAGTGGCCTCGAGTATTTCTTTTGGATGCCGAACCTGATGGTGTGCGGCAGCTTGGTGATTTTTTTCGAGCGACATACACTGCTCCTTGTTGCTTATGCTTCAAGTATATCACCTGTGAGTGTCAAATAAATGGCGCAGTGCTCTACTCACTCCTTCTGCCTTGGTGTAGTCAAGAAGATGTATGCCATGTGCTTCCCACTCACGTGCCTCACCGTGAAATGATCCAGGAAATTTTGCTTTAGGACTTGTTCGATGCAGAATGCTGAAACCGATGTATCTAATAATCCGATCTTCTAAGCTACTTATCTCGCCCTCAGTGTGCCCATCGTCCAGATTCTCTACGTAAGATTTCATAAATAGATCAACAAATTCGAGTGCATGATCTCTTTGTGGGACGGGTGTTTCAATTAAATAATGGCACAGCAAATATGCTGGATCGTAGGCAGGATCACCAGTTGTTACTCGCTCTAAATCAAAAAACCGAGCTTTATCGCCCTCGACAAAAATATTCTTGGAAGCAAGGTCGCCCAATAATAGAGTCCTTGATGCATTACCACGTTTTAGTAAGTAGTCAGTCATCGCTGGTGCGACCAGGTCAGCGGCCACTAAGCGATCTTTAAGATAATCAACCATCGTATCGCCAAATAAATCGGGAGTTTTATCGCCGAGAATGTCTTTTAGTGTTTTGCCCTTTGTGACATTCTGAATAGTTGCCAATGTCTTTCCAAGCTGAACACCGACTTCTGGGTGAACTCGCCCGGCCTGTAACTCGTCAGTTAAAAGCTGACCACCACGACGAACATCACTGAGCACTAACACATGATTTTGTTCATCATAATGTATAACTTCAGGGACGGTGCCAGGGACGATCTTGCCTAAGTACCTGAGTGCATCTGCTTCGATGCCTACTCGACGTAAATCTCTTACAATACTCGAATCTTTTTTTGCGTGATCACGACCTTGTCTTACATAGAGTGTTTGCCCTAAATCGCCATTTGTAATGTCAACGGCAAACACCCAGTTAACCATACTGTTTTCTGTGACCTCACGGCTATCAATAACTGTCGTTCCTACAGATAGGTTCGGCAGGATAACTTCTCGGGTGTATTCTTGGACATTGTCGCCAGCCAGCTGAATACTCATAAAACAATAATAACAAAAAATAGCAAAATTGTGGTGAAATATTCTAAATGATAATTGATCACCCCAGTGAAGCCTCTATAGCCGACTGTCTTGGTGCCCCAGGATATACTCCTTGTCGTCTCGCAGTAACACGTCATTGTGGCACATAAGTCATTGCAACCACTAAATAGCTAATGCTAAATTAACAACATTTATGCACCACTGTTAAACTTGACTAAAAATTTATGTTGTGTACGATTAAATTTCGTGCCTTTTTGCATGTGAGGTGGAAGAAGCACGGTTATACGGAGATAGCGTGGTGAGACGCTTATCTTCTCGTTGAATTAGAAATATATAACCTTCAAGGAGGGTACTAATGCGTAAATCCGCATTTATTGCGGGGCTAGTTTTGTGCGTCCCAATTTTGGTGGCACGCCCCCATGCGCACGCCGAGGCGCCAAATATTTTGCTCGGTAATTCATCAACAATAACAGAGGGACAGAAAGCTTTACAGGTTGTCACGGCCAGTATCCATGCGCAGTCTGCTGAAGCTCCAAAACCTGTTGAGCACGTTGTGTCTGAAGGCGAAACTCTAACCAGTATCGCGCAGCAATATCAAACTTCATGGCAACGGCTATTTGCCAAAAATACACAGCTTGCTAATCCGAATGTTATTGATGTTGGCGTAAAAGTTACGATTCCCGCACCCGATGAACAGCTGGCTGATCGTGCTGTGCCGGAACCAACACCAGCATTGGAAGCAACTCCCAGATCAGTTACCAAGACTGCTGCAGTAAGCTCATACTCCTACCGAGGAAGCTCCGGAGGCAATTCATATACGCCTGGTTACTGTACCTGGTATGCCAAAAGCCGCCGTCCAGATCTGCCAAATAATTTGGGCAATGCCATTAGCTGGGTTTCCCAGGCTGCGGCTCAGGGTATTCCGACCGGTTCTACACCACAAGCCGGTGCTATTGGTCAGAGTGGTAACCATGTCGTGTACATTGAAAGTGTTAATGGTGATGGATCAGTAAATGTTAGCGAAATGAACCATGTTGGTGTGGGCATTGTCAGTACACGAACGGTAGCCGGCAATTACTTTAGTTACATCTACTGAGTTTTAGGAAGTTTGCCGGTAAGACAGTATTGAGCTATGCCGGCATAATGCCCAAGCGTTGTTCGCCTAACATGCATTTCGGCGCCATTTTCATGTAAGACGTTGATAAGACCAATTTGATGCATCGGTGGAATAACTAAATCTCCTTCAGCAACAAGCAAACTCACTGGCTTCTCACGAAACACATTAGCATAGGTTTCGGGCGCAAGTGGCTTCCAGGCAGTTATAAGCTGTTCTTTAGTGAATCCTTGTCGGCCTTCGAGGTCTTCACGGATGTTGCTGGTTCGCCCACTATCCCATACTGTCTGGGCAAGGTTGCTACTGCCGGCTACAAATTGGGCTGTCGTAAAATAATCCAGTTCAGAGGCGACCATTGCAAGCGAAACACTCCCAAGACTTGCGCCAATTAAATGAACATCACGATAACCTTCGGTTGCGACTGCTTGGTTAACTTCATCACTCACCTGTTCCTGTATACGCCGAAACGAATCAAGAACCCTTATTACATTAGGCTCCAAAATTTCTCCACGAAAACGATAGCTTCTTACCGTGTGCCCACGATCAGCTAACCGTCCAGCCAGGCGATCATAAAAAAATCCACCATTGTGCCAGGGCGGAAATAGCACTACCAGACTTTCTTGTCCGGGTTTCAAGCTCTCGGTTCCTTCAATAGCGTCACGAGGATGGTAATCAGCGTTATGGAGAACATCGCTGGCTTTACCTCGGTGTATCATCAATCGATCAATCATGGGTACCTCTATAAACAATTATAAGTATAAAACAAAATGAACTATTCGTCAAAATTGTGTAATCACACGAACATCTTATTGACATAATATAAAAAATGTATCAGTATATAAGTAAGTTAAGAGGAAGAGGGTCCTATTGGGCCCCTTTTTATTTATAGGAGTGTAGGAGTTTTTATGTCAAAAAAAGTATTAATGTTTGTAACAATTGTTCTAGCAATGGTTGCAGTAAAAGGTGGCGTAGTGTCTGCAAAACCAGTAGACCAAGAAGATAATAAAGTAACAATTTGTCATCGTACAAACAGCGTGGTAAATCCGTACGTTCGTGAAACAGTTGACGCTGATTCAGCTGATGGCAATACCCAAAATGATAAAGGCCAAGGTGATCACTCGGAGCATACTGGTCCAATCGCAACTACTCCACAGGTTGCACAGGCTTTGAAAAACAACAAGCAAGACTGGGGTGACATCATTCCAGCTCACGACAATTATGCAGGTCTTAACTGGACTGCTGAAGGTCAAGCTATGTACAGCAACAATTGTGAATACGTTGAGCCAAACTTCGAAACAGCTCTCGTTGGCTACGATGTTGCTTGCCCACAGACTGCTGACGGGAAGGTAGTTGTAACACTTACCAACGACGGCGACGTTGCCGGTTCAGCACTTGTAAACGGCAAAGGTTACGCTGTACCTGCTCACGGAACTGTTACCGTTGAGTTCGATCAAGGCGTAAAAATCGTAATCGTCATTAAAGACCAAACAGTTTACAATCAAACTCCTGTTTGTGAACAACCAGGTCGTGGTGGTGAGATGTCTAGCTCGGTAACTCCGACTTCAACTCCTCAAGTAGATGCTCCCAAAGCTGGTGTAAATGCTGGTGCAGGTCCACTTGCACTTGCTGCACTGCTTATGACTTCTGCTGCAAGCATTGGCCTTGGTGCTCTTCGCTTGCGAAAAGTTAACCGCTAATTTTAAACGGTAATTGACTATGGCTAAGCGAGCCAAAACATTCAAGAATCGTCGCCGCACAACAATGTCGCAGTTGATGATTCTGGTTGGCTTGCTTGGCCTTTTATATATTGCCTGGCAAGTTAACTATCAGCCAGTTACGCATGCCGAGCCAAGTGTTCAAGTTCCAGTAGTTGTAGCTAAACCATCTAATGTCACAACTTCCCTACAGCATTCCAATGCTACAGAGCTGCAAATCCCTGATATCGGAGTTAATGCACAAGTTATTAATGTTGGTAAGAAAGCAGATGGCACCATCCAGGTTCCATCTGACCCTAGCCAAGTTGGTCAATATCAAAACGCACCATCGCCTGGCGAAATTGGTCCGGCCATCATTGTTGGCCACGTTGATAGCATGAAAGGTCCAGCAGTTTTTTGGCGCTTACATCTGCTGCAACCTGGGGAAACGATAAAAATCGTTCGAGCTGACGGTACAATAGCCACGTTTAAGATCAACAAAGTTGAAAATTTTTCGCAAGAAAATTTTCCCACCCAAGAGGTCTACGGCAATCTTGACTATCCCGGACTACGACTCATAACCTGCGGTGGCTCATTCAATTATCTCACTCGTCACTACAGCGACAATACCGTCGTGTTCGCCACGTTAGTTCAGTAAAACTTTTAAGCTCGACCAAGTTCGTTGAGCAACATCACAAGCTCTTGTTTACTTAGCATTGAGCAATCGACCTTTTTCTGCAGTTAAATATATCTCAGCATAAGGCAAGATATATACAACTTATAAACCACGAACTACGGTTTTAATCATAAATTGATGGCGCGTTGCCCAGGGCCGTTCGAAGCTGCTGATAAACTTCTTCATCACCAGCTTGTTTTCGAAAGTAAGGTTGAGTGGACGGAACCATGAGTTGATCTTGTAGAATCGCTACTAAATCAGCTGCCACTGGATCAGAACCGTAGAATTCTTCGGCACTCTGGCCACCAGGGTATCGTCTTTTACTGTCTCTAACGTGTTTAGTTCCTAAGACTTCTCTGACATTCTGATCGATTCGCTTGCGGGCATTTTCTACTTTAAATGCACGTCTGCCCTGCACCTTATGGGTTAAATCTCCCTGTGCGAGGGAATCGAGTAAGCAACTCTCCATCACTTCACAGCCATCACATACTAAAATGTCATCCCGCTGAATCATTGGCCTTTTTGCATAAAAGATCTCAACAGGCGTTTCCGTTATACGGCAATTAGCTTTATCTTCCCATCCTCGCTCAATATTATTGCCTTCAACACCCTTATAGTCACTAAACATCGGATGTTGCCGAACAATTTCTTTTCCTTCTATAATTCTTTCTGCCGGGTCAGCCATGGTAATACCTCTAAAAATTAGCGAGATTCGATCGAGACGGCGCTGATTTGCACGGCACCTTGCGTAACGACAACATCATTTACAATCGCTAAGCGCTGATTAGTAGCGGTTGGCGCATCTTTAATTGTTGTCCAGCTGGTGCAGACTTTATTGAATTGGTTATTCAAAGGAGTTGTTGGCACAAAATCATGAGGGTTGGTTTCGAGCCCGACAGGATAGCCAGGGACAATTGTGTACTCACCTGTCCAAAGCTGCAGTTTTGCTGTAACGCCAAATGGTGCTAAGTCGCGAGCCGTAACACAGTAGCGTTTTTCGAAGTTATCGCTAGAGAAATTCTTAGTTAGATTAAATTCAATATCTTTATCGTTACCATCATTGACGCTGTTGTTATAAATTGTCCAACCTTGGTTGTAAGACATCCAGCCGGCTGGAGATTTGATATAGACGGGGCTTTTAATTAACTCATTGCTACCAGTTATCATCTGATAACTGTTCATATATTGGGTACGAGCTGATATTGGGCGATCAGTCGCCAAAACTGGTTGGGTCAGTACAACAACACTTAAAATTGATAAAACGACAGATGCAAAAAATCTTTTCATGAACTTAATTATAACATAAGAATTAATGTAGGTCAATATCCTAGGTATAGCCGGTGAAGTAATCGGTTTTGATTTGTGCCTGATGAATACCCAGATCTTTTAGTATATCTCGCATTGCGACAACCATTTGGTGAGGTCCTGAGATGAAGTACAGGCAGTCTTCAAAGTCTGGTACTTCCTGTTTGATCATTTGAGTGGAGATTGAGCCTGTTTTGCCGTGCCAGTCCGCATCATGCTTATGACCGGTTACAGTGTATACAATTCTAGCATCAATCTTTTCCTGGGCTTGCTTAAAGACATCAGTGTACACAAATGCATCAGGTGTTTTTTCGGAGTACAGCAGCGTAACATCGCGATTTTCATTAATATCAACTAAGTATTTCAGCATGCTGCGATATGGCGTTACACCGATACCCCCTGCGATAAATACCAAACGAGTTTGACTGTCTTTAGGTAATGTGAAATCGCCACCAACCTGGCCGGCGGCAATTGGCGTATCCTCATCCATATCGAGCATGCGTTGTTTGTAGGTACTGCCATCCGGGTAAAACTTAACACCTACACGAACATTGTCTTCGGTTGGTGATGAAGCAAGTGTAAAATATCGGCGATTGCCGCGACTGTCGGCATGTTCATTTGGCAGCGTCCACTCCATGTACTGGCCAGGCTTGTAATTAAATTTTTGTCCGGGATCGAAAACAAAATCAATAACATCGGGTGACAGCATGATTTTCTCTTCAAGTTTTGGCATAATTTTAACTTTTGGACTAACAATATATGAAAAAATATTGCCAGCAACCAAAGCTAGCTCGGGGGTAGAATATAGACTCAAAATATGAACCTGCGGAGGAAACAAAACGCCAACCAGCCCTGAATACCACATTTGTTTGTCACGAGTCTCTGGTGAAGTAAGTGGTTCGGTCAGCATGACAAACGCTAAGAAAAAAAGAGATGAATGGAAAACTGCTTTCTGCAAATTATCGAGGACCGCGTGGTGATTTAATAGCGCGGCAAAAGCTGTCGAGGTTAGCGCGGTTGCAAAAAATGTCAGCACCATTGGTGTGCGCCGGATTTTTCGGACAATTAAAACCCCACCAATAATAACAAATGGTAACATCGTGATGCTTCCAATCCACCAGCTAGCCGACTGGCCGGGGCCGAGCGCAGTCAGCGCCACTGCAATTGCCGCCGGGTTAAAAATATGTTTTTTGCGGATAGCTAAAATATACTTTGATGAAATCGCCAGTCCTGCCACAGCAGTTAAAAAGACAATGTCGTGTGGAACTTTCATTGGGTTAACGATCAAGGCCAAAATGAGCGCGGTAATGTAGGATGATTCAAAATTGACCGGCGTCTCAAAAACTCGCGCAAAGATATAATTTGTTGCCAAGCAAATCAGTGTCAAATAGCCGGCCGAAAATGACAAAGCCAAAAAGTTAAGCTGTAATTTTCCAGTAGCTGAAAAGGCTAACGCAATTCCGAGAAGCGCCAGCAAGTAATACAAAAGCAAACGATACATGGTGATTCTATCGAGCCAGGTATCAAGGAATTTCACGCAGCAACATACCTTTCAAAATTACTGGTTAAGGTTGCTACGGCGTTGTGATCAATCATATAACCTTCGAAGCCTTTAAGTTTCTCGATAATATTTATGCCGTTTTTACCCATCGCAAAAGCCGCTGTCGCAAAGCGATCAGCGTTATAAATGTCGGGCCCAATAACTGTTAAGGCCACAACTTCACTAGCTGGCTTATAGTTTTGATGCGGATTGTACACATGCGTCCCACGTATATATGTGCCTGACGTCGCCACACCCTTGTTTTTAACAGTCAGGGCTTTTATGGTTTGTGTTCTATCAAATGGATTGCGGATACCAATTCGCCAGTTTTTACCCTCAGTGCTGTGCCCACTTACTTGAATATCGCCACCACCGTCAATGTAAAAATTGTGAAAGCCTTTTAGCTTAAGAAGCTTAGCGGCATTCTGTATTGACCAACCTTTTACAAGTCCGGATGGATCAGTGTATCCTTCGCGGGTTATATCAAAAAAACCATCAGTTTCTTGCCTAGTTTGCTCGCACAGCTGCAGAACTTTTTTCATTTCACTGCTCCACTTTGACTTTGGTAAGCCATCATTAATGCGTGAAATTTCGCTGTCTTTTTTGTACGTGCTATAACGCGCATCAACCTTACGGAAATAATCAAAAACCTCGTTTAAATCATCTGCAGTAGCCCCTTCATCAACAATTTCGATGGTAATTGGCATTCCCATAATTATTTCTGTTTGTTGCATAAGCTAAGCTTGTGCCTGATTGAGCGCGCTGTTGAGGGATTCTATGAATGCATTACTGGTATCAGTCGCGCCCGTTACGATGTTGACGTGTGCACTTTGAGCACGGATCGCTTCTTGTTTTAATATTGGCATCGCAACTGTGTTAATCCGAACAGAATTATCACGATCTTGAGGGTAATCAATAAACACAATATCTGTTATTTGGCCGTTTGAGATTGTTACCTTGACTTGAATATTGCCATAAAGCGCATCGGCAGAATCACCGGTATACGTGCCACTTTTATATTTTCCGGCCGTTTGAGTAGATGTACTGGAGTTGGAATTGCTAGACGGCTGACTTTGAGTAGTATCAGTTTGAGCCGTAGGTTGTGTTGCAGCTGGTGCTGGTGTAATACTGCCCGATGCTTCATGCCGCTGCTGAAACGTATAAGCGATGAAGGCTACGATAACAAAAGCTGAGAGTCCAATTTTTTTTAGCATAATTCCTCATCTAATAGTAACGGTGTAATCATAAGCATACAACCTGAGAATAAGTTGAAAAAATTACATGATCACGCTGTACATAATTGCCTTTGTTGCTGAGTGCATAACTCTTGCGGTAAAATATAAATATGGCTGTAAAAACAACCACCACTAAACAACAACTTTCAGAAGGCACAGTGCACAAGTTGCCGCCTGATCTTAAAAAGGCTTTGCTAGCTTCAAAGGAAGCTAATAAACTTTGGGAAGATATTACACCACTGGCTCGAAATGAATGGATCTGTTGGACGATTACAGTTAAGCAACAAAAAACACGCGACGAACATGTAGCGCGTGTGGTTGAAGAACTCAAAGACGGTATGCGACGTCCTTGTTGCTGGACCGGTTGTCTGCACCGAAAAGACATACCGCTCAGCCCCACCAAAAAGTGGTTAATCAGTAAGCAGGCCAAAAAATAGTGGCTGAAAAACCTGCATCGGAGCAAATCGACGACATTATTAAAATGCACAGTAGCTGGAAAGCGAAACTGCTCACTCAAATACGTGCAGCTATAAAGGAAGCGGATCCAGAAGTTGTCGAAGAGATAAAGTGGCGCATGGCTACGCGCCCTGAAGGTCTAGCTGTTTGGTCTCATAATGGTATTGTGTGCCGAACGGAAATCTTCAATAACGACTTTAAACTCGTGTTCTCTAAAGGTGCTGTCATGAAAGACGCAAACAAGCTTTTTAATGCTCGCATGAAGAGCAAAACTGAACGTGCCATTGAGTATCGCGATGGCAGCACAGTTGATACAGCCAAGCTCAAAGAACTCGTAGTCGAAGCCGTCGAGCTCAACGTATCCAGCAAGAAGTAAAACAAAAACCCGCCAGTTGGCGGGCTATGTTTTTGCACGTGGCTTAGATTTTAGAAATAATCCAAGCGCACACTGCAAGACTGAGGAAGAAAAGCCCCAGCCCAACGGGTGAACCCCAGCTGAACCATGAACCCCACGAGCGCCAGTGTTTGTGTGACTTCTCGTACCAGTCCATTTGCTCCTCTTTTGACATCTTTGTCATGAGACGACTCCTTATTAACTAATAATGAGTCTCGGATAATGTTTGCCAGTAAGCGGTTGTTCCTTCGAGACATTGGCCCGCCCAGTACCCTGGACTTATTAACCTATTTATTATATCAACTAGGCTGCTGCAAGAATAGTTTGAAAAATGCTGACGGTTTGCTTAGATATGTATAAGTGGGCTGAGAGCGAGCGATACTGACAGAACTATCGTAATAACAAGAGAGAAAAAGAATATTTGTTTTGCCCATTTTTCGTATTCCTTTTGACGAAGACCTTTAACGGCCAGAATGAACCACCAGCCTCCAACGAGCATCATGACGATAAAGTAAATAAGGCCCGTATCAGCTACAATCGATAATGATAATGAAGCCACTAAAAAGGCCGCAGTGAAAAATATAATCTGTTTTTTGGTTGATGCAACGCCACGCTTGACTGACATCACGGGGAGCTCCGCTGATTTATAATCTTTGCGTCGGTACAACGAAATTGCATAAAAATGTGGCATTTGCCAGCAGACCAAAATAATAAATAGCAACAGAGCCGTCGCATCAAACTGTCCAGTGACTGCTGTATATCCTGCGACCAAGGGCATGGCACCAGACACGCCTCCAATTAGCGTACTGTATTCGCTGTTACGTTTCGACCAACCATAAAAAACAATGTAATCAACAAAGCCAATCGCACCAATCAAAACTGTTAACCAGTTTGTAGTAAGTGCGAGAATCGTAAATCCCAAAACACCTAATACAGCACCGTATGTGAGCGCTGAGATGACTGATATTTTACCAGTTACTAGCGCACGTTTTTCAGTACGGGCCATTTTTGCGTCAATACCACGATCTATGTAATTATTGAACACACAAGCCGAACCGATAATTAAACCAATACCAAGCATTGTGCCAAGTAATAATTCAGCACTGACTTTCCAATGCGACGCAAACAATAAGCCAGCTAGTGCATACATCAGGTTACCATAAATAATACCTGGCTTAGCTAAGCGATAATAATCGCGCAGTTTACTTGTAGATGCTTTCATCTTTTTGGATGTATTGGTTGGTTTGATCTGGTGATAGTTCTTGCCCGTGATGATGCAAATAGTTTAGATTAATCATGATCCAGAGTGAGCCGACAATAACGGTTATTATAACCAGTGCTGTAAATAGCATCACAAATAGATTCAAACGAGGCTTTTTTTCGTGGTTAATGTGCAAGAAGAAAATCAACTGGACTACCATTTGAATGCCCGCAAGTCCCATGATCACAGCAATAAAAAGCGGTAGACTGGCGACAACATTGTTAACTGAAATGGCATAGGCCGCAATTGTTAAAACTAACGATAAAATATAGCCAGCTATATACAGGTGTCTTTTATCACGAACTTCTTTACTGGTGTAATGCTCTCGGCTCATAGCCTACCTGCCAATAAATAAACCATACTAAAAATGAAAATCCAGACAATATCGAGAAAGTGCCAGTACAACCCAAGGTATGTGATTTTGCGTTGCATCGGCGTAGTAAAGCCTCGCTTTAGGGTGTAAATCATCAGCGTTGCCATCCAAAAGAGCCCGATAAAAATGTGCAAACCATGTGTTCCAACTAACACAAAGAATGCTGATAAGTATGCACTGCTGCCTATGGTGTGTCCTGCCTGAATTAAATGGCTAAACTCTTTCATCTCCAGTGCAAAGAATGATACGCCGAGCAAAAAGGTAATGCTAAACCAGGCCAGCATCTGGCCTTTACGCTTCTGCAGCGCACCAAGTGTTGCGAGTCCACAAGTAAAACTACTTGTGAGCAATAGAATTGTTTCAGTCAGTGCGAGCGGTAAATTAAATAACTCGCCGCCAGATGGGCCACCTGCTGTGCTTTCATGAAGTACGGCAAATACAGCAAAAAGGATGGCAAACATTAGCATGTCGGTCATTAAATAGACCCAGAAGCCAAAAAAGCCTCGGTCGCGCGCCTGCTCTTCGTGGTCAATCGTCTCATTCATGTGTCTAGTCGCCACTTTCGCCACCCTCTAGTCTTTATAAAGTCCAACGCCCATCTTAGAGTCACTTTTACAAAATCGCGCAGGCCAATATCTTCATTATTGTCTGGATTGGCATGCTTCTGAACATGCGCAAACTTCTCTGCTCGCTCATGCTCAAGTTGTTTAACTTTCTCGGCGCTAAGTGTATATTCGGTATTTTCCTTGAAAGTTTGAGCAATCGTGCAGGCAACAATACCGATTAGTCCGACAATGACTAACCATATAATGTGCCAAACAAATCCAAACCCGAACAAAAATGCAAAACCGGCGATGTAGATTCCGGCTGATATATTCTTGGGCATACGAATATCTTCGTACACGGGCTTTGGCTGTTTGTGTTGCTTCATTTCCCAAAAAGCATCTCGGGTGGTAACTTCTGGAATTCTTGTGAAGTTATAAAACGGAGCAGGAGACGGTACTGACCATTCTAGTGTTCGTCCATCCCAAGGATCACCGGTCGTGTCGAGCAACTGTCTCTTTTGAACAAAACTGGCAATGATTTGAATAATCTGAAAAATGACACCAGCCATTATAAGTACTCCACCAAGTGTTGCAACGATAAAGAATGGTCGCCAGCTGGTGTTTGTGTAATGATCAAGCCGCCTGGTTGCACCCATGAATCCTAAAATGTAGAGCGGTCCAAAGGCCATCCAAAAACCAATTAACCAGCACCAAAACGCGTAGCGGCCGAGGCGTTCGTTAAGCCTAAAACCCGTCATCTTTGGGAACCAGTATGAAATTCCAGCAAAGACACCCCACAGTACGCCGCCAATAACCATGGTGTGAAAATGTGCAACTAAAAATAGACTGTTATGCAACTGAAAATCTGATGCCGGTTCAGCCAGCATAACACCAGTCATACCACCAATTGCAAAAGTGCCGGCAAACCCCAAAAACCAAAGCAGCGGAGTTTTAAATCGAATGCGACCTTTGTACATCGTCGCAACCCAGTTGAGCACGAGCACAGTTGTCGGAATAGCAATAATCATAGTCATAAGCCCAAAGAATGCGTTCACATCAGCGCCAGCGCCCATGGTAAAGAAGTGATGCAGCCATACCGAAAGTGCAAATGTCGAAACACCAATCATACCAATAACGGCTGACCAATAGCTGGCGATTGGTTTACGGCTAAACGCTGAGACAACTTCTGAATAAGCACCGAAAGCCGGCAAAATCAAAATATACACTTCTGGGTGTCCCCACATCCAAATCAAGTTGGTATACATCATCGCATTACCACCAGCAGTAGTAGTAAAGAAATGTGCACCTAAATAACGATCAAAAAATAACAGAAACAAGGTTGCTGTTAAGAGTGGAAAAACAGTCACAGCCATGACCATGCTGCATAATGAGCCCCAGGTGAACAGCGGCATTTTTCGCAGCGTCATGCCGGGTGCACGCATTTTAAGAATAGTGACAATAAAGTTAATAGCGCCAAGTGTCGTGCCAATACCAGAAATCTGCAGCGACCATATTAAATAGTCTACCCCCACACCAGGACTAAATTGTGTACTTGCTAGTGGTGCAATCGCCAGCCAGCCAGTCGCAGCGTACTTGCCGCCAACAATGAAAAACGTGTTGACCATGACGACGCCAGCAACATACAGCCAAAAGCCGAGTGTATTTAAAAACGGCGAAGCAAGATCACGAGCACCAATTTGCAGCGGAACAATGTAGTTGATAAGTCCAAACACAAACCCCATCGCCACGAAGAAAACCATAATGTTACCGTGCGCAGTAAAGAGTTGTTGAAAGTGATCAGCTGAGAGATAACCGTGTGAAGCACCGACTGACAGTGATTGTTGCAGCCAAATCATAATTGCCTCCAGCACCCCACGCAGCAGCATAAAGCCGGCTACCAAAAAGTACATGATGCCAATTCGCTTTGGATCAACTGAGGTTAGCCACTCTTTCCATAGCCATTTCCAGCGCTTGGTGTAAGTAAGGAGTATCGCTACACCAATAAACAAACCAATATAGAACGCCGCGCCACCAAGTGTAAACCACTCGTGCGGCAAAGCTTCCCAATTTAATCTACCGATCAGAAATTCTCTCATTGTTCTCCCCTCACATTTGCGTCAGGCGGCGGATTATACTTGGTCAAAATGGTCTTATATAAGTTTGTGTCAGTTTTAGAATAAAGTATAACGGGATTATTTTCACTTGGAACAAGAAGTTTTTGGTACTGCTCGGCAGTTAGTTGATTTTGTGATGCGCGAGCTGTCTTAACCCATTCGTCAAAGTCGGCTGCTGACGCGGCGTGAGCTGTAAATTTCATGCCGGCAAAACCAGGCCCATTAATCTCAGCTGCTTGGCCCTGGTAGTCGCCCGGAGCATCGGCCATTAAGTTTAGTTCAGTTTGGTGACCGGTCATGGCATACAATTGACCACCAAGATGTGGAATCCAAAACGAGTTCATTGGCGCCTCATCGGCTGTTAATTCAAATTGCACAGGTACATTAACCGGCAGCTGAACGTAATTCACTGTTGCAATATTCTGCTCAGGATATATAAACAACCACTTCCACCTAAGTGCAACTACTCGAATGGTAAGTGGCTTGCTTTGGGCTTCAATTTTTTTTCGAGGATCTAGATTAAATGTAGCCGGCAGAACCACAGAGGCCAGGATTATCACAATAATTGTCGGCGCGACCCACAAACTCATCCCGAACAACTTGCCGTGTGGTTTTGTTGAGCGATTACGGACCTTTGAGTTTGATTCGCGGTATTTCCAGGCAAAAAAGTAAAGCATACCCAAAACCGGAATAGCAAAGGCCAGCATTACGGCTACTGAAAACTCCATCAAATGAGCTTGGTTTTGAGCAATCTGCCCTTTCGGATTAAACAAAACGATGTCATTGCCATACATTAATCCGGCAAACAAAAAAGCTAATCCTGAAAGTCCCAATAAAACAAGTTTAGGCAGTGATGTCTGCTTTGACTTGTTTTTTTGTTTTGCCATTAACTAGACCCTACCAAAGTTAAAAATACTCATAAGCGCTATAACTACTATACCACGCTGATGGTGGTGTGTCTCCTGTGCGGGGGCCGCTATGAATAACTACTTTTCTAAGCTGTCAGTCGATAATGCTCTTCGATACACGCTTCTTTGATAGTAGTGTGCAGCTAGTATGATTGTTATCAGTGATAGTGAGCTAAGACAGGCTTGGCCGATTGGAGAGTGAGACATAAACGAAAGAATAAAACCACTCAATGTTGCGGCCACTGTTCCCTGCCACATTCTTTTTACTCGATTCGAGACTGCTGTAAAGTCGTGTTTTCGAGTTCCCCAAATTACTCCCATTGCAAAAGCTAATGACATGACTGCCAGCAATACATGGGTAACAAGAATAAGCGTGATCATTATTTATATTTTAGCAAACTAGCACTTCATTCAAAAAACTCATACTTGGCATGTGCGACTTTGCGCCTAGAATCAACATTGTATTAGCTTCTTGATGGTGATTTTCTAAGCTTAAGGCGTAAATTAGAAATATAGTCACTCACCTTAACTTGCGGGTAGGCCTTTAGGTATGAAAGATGCGCGTCAACAAACGAAATTTTGTTGCCCGGCCACATCTCACTGTTTGCTCTATAAGCGGTTAAGGTCGTCAGTGATGAATCTTTCTGCATCTGCAGCAAAATACTTCGAGCTTCATCAAGCTCAGAGTCTTTTCTGATAACTTTCATCATAACTACCTTCTGTAACCGCCAAAGCTACCTTGTTTACGGTCGTTTTGAGGACGGGCCTGGTTAACAACAATAGAACGACCATCGATTTCCTTGTTATTCAACTCTTTAATAGCATTTTGGCCATCTTTTAACTCTTCCATTTCTACAAATCCAAAACCTTTGGATTGAGAAGTGTCTCTATCTTTTATGATGACAGCACTTAAAACTTTACCGTGTTCTTCAAACAGAGTTTTTAGCTGGTCATCTGTAGTGTTGTATGACAGACCACCAACATATAATTTAATTGGCATAAAAAATCCTTTCTTAACTTGATATCATAGGCATTTAGTATGACTAGCCGCTAGGATATCGAGCCCAAGAAAGGCAAAGTATTGCAAAGGTAAGCTAGAGTAACCACTCGCTTAAATATATTTTACCACAAGATGCGCTGAAGTGCTAACGCTCATGCTTGGTTCTCTGGATGGAGTGGATGCCGGTACTCAAGTGCCAGCAGTCACAGCAACAATAACAACCACTAGTACACAAAGAAGAATGATACCTGCAATTGTGCCAACAATAATTAAACCGAAATGATAGTTTACTATTTTAGGGGCAGTTGTATTAACTCGAAAGCCATTTTGCTGCAGGGTTGTCAGCCACTGAGTCATAACTGCCAGGCTGACAACTGGATCTGCCTTAGGGATCTTCATATCTTCTACTGTGTAACCAGTAATACCCGCGGCTGTTGATGCTAGATCAAAACTTTGAGCTATATCGACGGCAGTGCCAACAGCTTGTTCGGCAGAAATATCAGCCTCCACGGGCTTAGCATCACTATCAATTAATGTAAATGTAGCCTGTTCATTTTGGCTCGTGAACTGAAGTGTTCCCGGCGTGTGAGAATCATATTCAACATTCAAAACTTCGTCGTGTTTCTTGCGCCACTTTTCAGTGCCATTGGGTGTGCGATATGCAAGTGAGCCATCTTTAAAAAGTACCAGGTTGCCATGTGCACTTTGTTTTGGTGATAACATATTCGCTTGAGCAGTGAGAAGTATAGACCCGGTATCTGCTACATTTGAAGGACGGCTATCCATACGCATATTATAACAAGCAAAAAAAGCACCTCTTCCAACGTGCTTACCTTCTTGCCATGCGGACAAGTTTGCGTACTCTTACTAAGTTTCTAATAACTGTTTGACTGTGGTTAAGTTTATGATGAGAAATGAGTTTTACTTGTGCACCAGCAGCCTTAAGTGTCTCGATACATTCCAATGCGGCCTTAAAACCAGCGGTTTTATCATTTTTGCTTGCAACTGCAATATAGTTTTTCCCACTCAGATTCTTGAGTTTCGGATGTTGCAGCTCGTGCCAAGCTTCTGCTAATGACTCTTTGGTAAAGCCATTGACTTCAAACTTGTGTCTTTCAGACTCAAAACTCCAGATTGCTCTAGTTATGTCACCACCAGCAATCACAACACCCCAAGAAAGCTCAGGAATATCATCAAGCGAGCCATATAAAACGAAACCACCTAAGCTTGCACCGACAAAACCAAATTCTTTGTATCCCTTTTTTTGTAACGTGCGGATAGTATCTTGAATATACTTCTCAGATTGCTCAATGGCCTTAAAGAGTAGTTTCGGATCACCTGTGTCAAAGATTGCCAATGTGTAACCGAGAGCAATTACTGAGTAATTGTCACGCAGCAATGCACGAATAGGTAGACGCAACTTGCTGACTGAGATGCCATATGGCCCAAGCAAAAAGATGGCTCTTGTAGCTTTCGGCTTTAAGTATTCTCTAGTTTCAACTAGCATATGGCCTAGTGTAACAAAAAACACTTCGTGATGAAGTGTTTATGCTTGCTTCTACTAAGGTGGTAGATGTTAAAACTATGATTCAATGGGTGGTTGTGTAGGCTGGTTTGGTTGTGGTGAACTAATGTCTTTGTTTTTGCCTTTTATGCGCATCAAAGTATTAAAGTACAGGCCAGTGAATCCGATAGTTGTGTGGTGCTCGCCAAAAACCACTAGCCATAAATTACTTGGTCGCCGGCTAAAGAGCTTTATGCGCAGCGGATAAGCTGTCGCAGGGCCAGTGCTGGTAGACTGTGTCAACAGCCAGATTCTTGAAGGCTCGTGTCCATTTGTTGGAGTACCAACTATCTGATAATAGGAATCTTTGCGCCCTTTCGGACTGTTCGGATGTTTTGAGTTTAAATATCCTTTGTACTTAAGTTGGTACGGCATGTCTTTAGGACTTAGACCTGTCACGATAAAGAAAATTGTTAGTAATAGCCGTAAACAAAAGAATATTCCATAGACAAATATTATGGTTAGGACAATTGTCAGTATCGAAAATACCACATTACTATTTGTATATGCTTCCGCTGGCAAACGGGCTGTATCACCGAAAGGTGCAATAATAACCTGTACATTATCACCAACATTAGGTTGATGAGGCTGATCGACACACATTTCCAGTGTTACCTGTCTATCATTAGCTGTTCCTTTATATCTGATCCGATTGCAGGTGTTAGGTGAATTATTGGTATAACCGTGACCACCAGCTAGGAAATGACTTTCGGTGATATGCATGCTTGCCGTTTGGGCCAGACCAAAAGTACGAGCGTAGTCTGGCTCGGTCAGTGGACTGGCAGCAAACAAAATGACAAAACAGACAAATAAGACAGCTATCGGAATTATGAAAAAAGTAACAATAAAACCCTCAGACTTAAATATTTGACTTTTGTTGAACATTAATCCTAGTATAATTTACGCACAATAAAAAAGCACTTCTTTCACAGTGCTTGTGCTTGGGTCTGAGTGACGGTGGAAGTTAGAACTACTTTAGATCTTTTAGCACAGAACCTAATGTCTGATTATTAATATAGGTCGTTTCTAAAAATTGAGCGTAAAACTTTTTCCCATACTCGGCTGCTCCTTCAAGACAAACTTGCAGGTATCGTCCTTGGGCGATGGAACCAAAATCGTAATTACCGTTGTTCTTATTTGCTGAAAAGACTTTGCATTCTCCTAGAGGCTTGCCACTTTCGAAGTTATATGCGGTTGTGGATACTAAAGCGTACTCTTGTTCACGTCGTCTGAGTGCTTTGAAATACGTCTCATCAACACTAAAGACAATGCCATTAACATGAGATTTACCCTCAGCCTGCTTAACATCAACTGCACAAAACGGTATGCCACGAATATCACGATTCGTTTCTGTAAAGCCTTCGGGATCCCATAAACTAAAGTCTCGGACAAAACCTTCAATGTAGGCGGGTCGTATATCGCTCACATCGGGCACAGTTGCCCGCAATGATTCCTTAGACATTAGTGAGCCGTAACCGAAAACAAGTAGCTTGCTCATTGACATATGATAGCAAAAATAAAAGCACCTCATTCAAAGTGCTTATGCATGGCTCTTTGTAACGGTGGAAGTTAGAATCACTCTAGTTGGGTTTGGATATTGGCGAGGCGATCAAACAGGGATTGTTTTTCACTCTCATCCAACCAATGGGTAGACGTTACAGGACGCGACGGGATACTCCCTTCTGTTTTGGCAAACTCCCAAACACGTTCGTCCTCGTGAAGTTCGTATATATGCCAGTCATTACCTTCGCCTATGTGGATTCTTCCGATAATGTCTCCAGAACCCCCAATAGTTCCTCCTTCACTTGCCAGTGACATGTGAACTACGGTTCCATCAGGCAAACGTCGGTTAAAGACGCCTCGTTCGTTGGATGTACGGCTAAATCGACTCTCAGGATTTGTGAGTGAGATTTCACCCAATAATTCCCTTGTCTGCTCAAAAGGCGTATCTGTTCGGCTCATAAAAACAAAAATACCACTTTTTTGGCATTTTGCATATTGCTTATGCTTGGCTCTCTGTGGCCATCGAATTTAGCTAGCCTCGTCAGAAAAAGGTACATACTCTGTAATTATTGCAGGTGTTTCTTGATAGGCTTGAGTAAGGCCCGTGTTGTCCAGGGTGGCAAAAGGCTGCTCCCCTACGAAAAAACTGTATGTACTTGGTGTGCTTTCATTACGAACCACACACTTTTGAGCAACTGATAAGTCGCCATCTGCTAGTCGGGCTTCATCTTCAGTAGAGAAGTCCCATAGAAGTATAAGCCTACCAACAGCCAGGCCAGGGACGTCTGGGTGAGTAACTGTAAATATACCTTCTGACGCGGTTGGGCTTATCTCTACCTCTTGCCCGTGCTTACCTTCATAGTGTCTCCACAACATGGTGGCTAATTATAAAACTTTTCAGCGATTGTGCAAGAACCTAAAACAAAAAGCACCTCTTTCAAAGTGCTTATGCTTGGCTCCGGGGAGAGGATAATGCCGTCCCTCTGGGACGAACGCACCTCCGACTATTGCCTGCTTCGCAGTCAAGTCGGAGAATCGAAGCCTTGCACGAAAAATGAGCCTGCCCAGAACCTCTTTGGGTTCTGATCAGACTCATGGCTCACACTAGCTGACGCATTGCGAACTGCCAGTGCGGAATATGACGAGCATCAAGTGCAAAATATTCAGTCTATACTGCAGTACAATGCGTTAGCTTAGGCACTATCTACTTCTGAATAATCAAATCCGATTGAATAATGAGGTATTTCCGCATTACCAGTGGGTGTTTCCTTTGCTGGTTCCCAAGCCCAACAAGCCAACTCAGTGTAATGATAAGTGTCCAAGGCACTGAGGCTTACTGTTTCCTTGGCTGCATTACCTAGAACTCCGTACATATCATAACCACCTCTAGCGTAGATAACGGGACAAGTCCAGATTGCCTTGAACTTTTCTATGTAGCCATCTATATGGACTGCGTAACAAGTGAATTTGTTTAGTCCGGGCTTCATCTTGTACTTTTTATCAAATGCCGTTCCATACTCATCCCCTATAAACAATCGAGCTATAGTATTTCGACTATGTTCAAACTGTCTAACGGGTTGATTGTCCATAGGTGTATTTTAGCTTCAATGTAATACTATATCTACATGATTAGGGACTTTAAGCCAGACCACACATCCGACCATGCTAGTGGTCCTTTGTATTTTGTGCGTTCTGAAGATAAGTACAGGAGCTTGTGGCAGTACATTAAACGTTACCAAAATCCAACATTTAACGACAAAATACTCAAGAAACGTCACCCCGCTATGGCCAGCGGTATAAGAAAAGTCAAAGCACAACACGTTGCCGATGCTCTAAAGCAAGCTGAGGCTTATTTCAATACAGCAAGGTCCAGTGAGCTTGCGATTAAGCCACTCATTTTATACTACGGGGCACTAAATATGGTTAAGGCTCTCATGATTTTCGCCGATAATGACCTTACGCTTGAAAATACGGTTCAAAGGGATAAAGGGTTGAACACTCATGGGCTTACAAATGGTGCTTCTAGCCCAGCCGATGAAGCGATCCGGAATGATAGCACTAACCTTCTTGAGGAATTTGGACTCGTAAATGCAGTAGACAAAACCGTTTTCTCCCTGTTGCATAGCTGCTGGTCTGACACTCCATTGCCGCAAGGTACTCGACTTGAACTCGGCGATTTAGCGTCAATGCATCCAAATAGCTGGAGGAGTTACAAGGCACACACCGATAAGCCACCGAAGTATTTCAAAATCGAAGGTGCCAGCTTTCGTACAACGGCAAGGGGTCCAGAGCATATGGTTGTGTTCGGCGGATTATTCAATTCGATGCTTTACCAACCAACAATGCCAACTGGTCAAGATAACATCTTTGCATTCTTTGAGGGTCAGCTGTCTCAACTTGCGACCTATTACAGTCGAGAAACTCAGCCGCAATCCAGCTTTTATACGAATACTATGCCTAATAATATCGATGAATATTTGCCTGGCTATCGTGAGCCTAGTGGCACAAGGTTCGTTATGAAAAATATTAACGCAGGGCAAGCATTACATCTTATAGAGGTTGAATTCGCAATGTTATTTATTCTCGGAAATCTTACCAGATACGTACCTCAGAAGTGGCTAGACAACGTGAACTATGGGAACAAAGGTGAAATGTTTGTGGTTGAGGGCTTTATTAACTCAGTTGCTTTCTCTTTTCCCAAGCTTATTTTTGAAGAGCTCGAAGAGAAGGACTACACCTTCACAGGTGATGTTGCTTACTGGAACTGATCCATATATTTAACGACTTATAAATTTAGTGACAACAGATTAAAATTTGTGAATTTTGCCATTCTGTGCCCCTAGGAGCTCATAGCTTTATGTAGTGCATTAGATAAGTGCCCATCGAGTCCGTTCATCTTTTTCCATATGGACAGACCGAGTTACCCTACGAAAATTTTTTAGCCAGCTTTTTACGTCTTAAACGCTGTTTGTCCGGTATATCTATCTTTGGCGAATTGAGGTAGCAATAAGCTCGGCAAGTGGCTTATTTGAATCTTCACTGAAGTGAATACCGTCCTCGCCAGAATGTGCCACATCGGCAGCGTTAAGAAATAGACAATCATTACCTTCGGCAACTTTCTTTATTGCTTCTGCAAGTCGTAATGATTCCTGCATAGAACGACTATCGTAGTAACCGGTATAAAACTCAGTGAACCGAGGGGCTTTGTCATCTACTAGGATGGGACTGATAAGTATAATCTTGGGTGCTTTCCCATTTTTGTCTGAACCATATGTCCGCACATCTTCAACTAATCCTTTGATTGCAGTAGCGATTTCCTCGGCAGTACGTGAGTACTCCATTTTTAAGTCGTTCGTGCCAAGCATAATGGTAACAATATCAACTGGTATATGACTTGCTACACAAGGCACGAGATACGTCTTCCCGTTGCGTCCTAACTTACGGTTATATTCCAGGTCGGTTGTTCGACTGCCCAAGCCTTCTTCTACTATGTAGTAATTGGCACCGAGCAAATCTTGTAGCAAGCCCGTCCAGCGTATATTGACTTCATAACGACCTGTCTTATCTGGTTTCTGCCCCCAGGTGTTACTGTCGCCGTAACATAGTACTTTTATTGCTGAAGGGTTCGTGTTCATTGTAAACACTCCTTAACCAACTCTGGGAACTCAACGGTATTCATGTCTTCAAAACAGAAATGTCCGTAATTATGGAATTCTCTGTATTCAATGCCATTAACCTTATCTCGAATTATTTGCACTGACTTGTGAATGGTTTCTTGGTCGTCATCAGAATTAAATACGGTAACGCCAGCCGTTCGACTTACTAAATCAGGGTCAATCTCAAAATCAAAAAAATCTGCTGTGTCAGATACTGGATTATTTTCAGGATTAAGCCAAGGTGCTACCAACACAACCTTACCGACTCTTTTATCCTTATTTTCACTTAGCCAGCGAACTAGAAAACCTCCACCACAGCTATGTCCAACTAACACTGTTTCGGGGGTAATATCAAATTTTTCAAATTCTCTTTTCCATACTTCATAGCGTGGTGAATAAGGTTTTGGAGGTTCAATCGCTATGGCAAATACGTCATTTATTTGCAATTGCTTTGATAGCCAAGGAAACCAATGTCCGTTACTGTTGGTTGGATACTGAGGGTCGTAATACTCTTCTTTGTCGGGTCTTCCTGGTACTAATATTGCATTTTTTGTCATGCTTCATACTCCCATCCTGGTTGCCAAGCCTTTTGTTTTCGCCAGTCACTTGCAAAAGCCTCTTCCCATGTCATACCCTTCAGTATCACGTCCATAGCAAGCTGTGGGGCTTTGTGGGCGACAATAGCTATATGCTTGCCATCGTATTCATTCTTGATTGAATCTAGGAAGTTCATGATTCTGGTCTTAACGTCTTCATAACTTTCGCCATTAGGCATAGGGGCTGAGATGGACTTTTCCTGCATCGGTTCAACGATGTCTGAATTTTTGCCATTCAAATCGCCATAGTTGCATTCTCGTAATCTTTTATCAGCGAAGGTGGGGTACTTATCGCCCCATGTTAATTTTGCCGAGTCTATTGCACGGCTTAGATCAGAAGTAAACACGGCATCAAATGATTTATCTGCCGTCAATTTAGTCAAGTCTTTAGATTGCTGAATTCCTAATTCAGAAAGCTTAACATCATTCCAACCTGAAGATTTGTTTTCTTCGTTATCTGTCGTTGTTCCGTGAACAAAGTAAGTGATTTTAACTGACATATTAAATATTGCTCTTTCGGCGATTATCGTCTTTACATAACATCTGGCAATTTTCGGCTGTAGTATGCCCGCCTTCAACCCAAGGTTTAATGTGGTCAGCTTCCATCTCGCTTATATCAAAATGCTTGCCGCATTTAGGGCATACACCATTTTGCCGCTCATATGCTTCACGTTTCATTTTGTCTGTGAATGCTCGAATGGACAGATACTTTTCATTACCATTAAGTACGTATTGGTAGATACCAGATTTTTTTGTAACATCTTCATCTTGCATGAGTACTTTAATTTTAACTTCTAACTTTTCCGAATCTAACTCTGCATCTTTGAATTCGTTATACAAAGTCCCCCATGCAACACTCTTCATTTCGTGTCTGTAGTTAGTAAATGTCCGCCTAGCCCATGCAATGACTTCCTGGAAGTAATGCCATAATTCATCAGCATTCTGGTCGTGCTGGTGCTTAGCCATATAATCAGCAATTTCACCATTGTTGATCCATGACAATGCTGTTTCTAGTACTTCTTGTCTAATCGGAGATCCACTTACTAATGCTCCACCGTCAGTAGCAAGTAGATAGGCAACACAATTCGATTTACTGAATTTATACTTGGCATCACTAAGCCATGGACCAGTGTAAACTGCATTGCGTAGCTCTTGTTCGGTTAGCTTTTCACCTGCAATGTTAATAATTTTGAACCAGTCCAGTCGCTCTTTATCGGTTCCTTCACAGTGATAAATCATTAGCTCATAATCAAGTATCTGATTCTGTTCTTCTGTTGTTAGGTTATGAAAGAATCGGTCATCAAGTGAGAAATCGTTGTTAACATATTGGGCGATACTTATGGTTCTTTGTTGTCCGTCCAAGACTTCAAAATTGCCTTGGTCTGTTTTAACCCAATACATTACGTTCAATGGGAAGTTATTTTTAATTGTCCGTATTACCTCGTCACGTTGTGTGCCGGTGTAAACAAATTCTCGTTGATACTTAGGTCTAATATCAAGCTTTCCGCCATATGCGGACACACCTAGCTCATCGCTATCTTTGTAGTCTTTCGTAACCTCACGAATTTTTATACGATGTAAGTCAATTTTCATTTTGTCGCCTTTCGTTTAATCAGGATTCTTGTGTAAAGTGCTTTTCCGTTCAAGACGGGTCCTACATATTTGCGGTGCTGTTCATCTACATATGTTGGTGTACCCTGAATAAAAGCCTCTGACTTCTCTCGTTTGTCATCAAATATACCAATAAGCTCAAACTGGTCTGGGTTATATTTGTCGAGAAATGTAATCGGTACACCCATCTTACCCTCAAAATCCATTGGTATATCAGCAACTTTTGGAACTTCTATAGCGTCATAATTGTCATACTTGGGATACTGCTCATTAGAGTACTTTTTGTACATTTCAAACTTTTCATGATGCTTCGTGTTCTCAAGGTTTGTTAGCCAACACGCCATAATGTGTTTCAGCTTCACGCCATCAATAATCTTTTCATACTTTTCGCCATCAGGCACTCTGAGCCACATATCACTGTTGATATTTCGGTAGCCCAACCAGAGTTCGTCATTTTGAATTAGCTTGAAAACAAAGTTATATTTCACCGAATTCTTATTTGCAATAATCAAATACTTCTTTTTGTTGCTTACTATTTGCTCTATAAACTCACGAAACAATGAAAAGGGTGGGTTGGTAACTACAATATCCGATTGCTTAAGTAGCTCTACGCATTCTTCACTTCTAAAATCACCATCGCCTTCTAGCGGTGCCCATTCATTATGCTTATTGGCTTTTAGCATTTCGGCGATGTCATTTAGATTAAAGGCTCCATCACCATTTATGTCGCCGACTTCGTTGATAACAAACTTATTGGCTGTAACTTTAGGACGTCCTTTTGCGGGGATAATTGTTTTATCATCACCAAATAAGCCAAGCTGTGTGTTGGCAATTGGCGATGGTTTGTAGCTTGTAGTGATTAGGCTTTTAAGCCCTAGCAACTTGAAATTCAGTACAAAGTATCGGAAGAAGTTACTTTCAAATGGATCATCACAGTTACAGTAAACAACCTTCCCCCGAAATTGGTCCCTATAGTGCTTTAGCTCATCCTCAATGTCTTTAATTTGAGTGTAAAATTCATCTTTCTTTTGTGTTTTAGCACTATGCAGCGTTTTATTAGCCATTTTTATTTACTACTCTCTTCCAGGAATTTTAGAACATCATCCTTTTTCCAACGTCTAATATTGCGACCGCCAATGCGGATTGCTTTGAGCCTTCCTTCACGATCCCAATTTCTGAACGTATTTTCATGAACTTTTAATAAACTGGTAACTTCTTTTAACGTCAAATATTCAGGTAGTTCGTTCTTTTCGCTCATCTACCAATATCTTATAATATCTAACAACACTATGGAAGCTACAAACAAACCATCGAAAGCCAATGACTACGCAGTTGCTCATGCAATGAACAGAGAAATATTCTCAACATTCGTGATGGTATATGCCGGGTACACTATGGACATATCCGAATACTATGAAATACCAAACCTTAATCGTGCTTATATATTATTGGTTGATGAACTACAAAAGATATACGCTCGAAACCCAGAACTACAGTCGATAAAGCCCGACCCACTCTGGAAGCGTTTTGAGGTGCTTAAAAACCACACGGAAGAGATATTTGATTACGTAAGTGACACTGAAAATTGGGGTCACGAACACATCGCTAAAGTCGAGAAACTATGTATCATTGCTGGTGTTGAAGACCCTATTTATACCCCAGAGCAGCAAAAGCTTATTGATAACCTGGATGCTAATAGAAAAGAGTACGCTAGTAAAATCAAAGAACTAATGGAGAAATCAGAGAAGGACATTCAGATTCCTTCTTACAATCTTACGTTCAAGCTTGACGGCTCGATACTTATAAATGATGTATTTAGGCTAAAGAGGGTTCATGTTGCTTCAAGCACTGAAAGACTGCTTGAACAGGCTCTAAAGAGCCCAAACACTCTATTTAAGCCTGATATTGGTCAAACCTCACGTAACCTTAGCACCGTTCTTAGTAGTGCAGGTTTTACGAGAGAATTAAGACAGTTATTCTTCCCTACGGTTAGTAATAACAAAGGCATTGTTTTTCGGCCTACCATATCTCGTCAGCAAGCAGATGAAGAGAATATAGATACTACAGAACTAGATGCAAAGCTCTATGCATTAGGTGCAAAGACTGAACCGAAAAGCACCTAAAACAAACCGATTCAGAACCAAAAACAGTACTACCCGAACCATTTAGTTACAACACAGAACCCATACAACGACTAGGGTTTGTTTTGTTGCGATACTCGGCTTGTTATGAACAGCAAGCCACTAGAAACCAGCCGAAGCCAAGCCCCCAATAATGGGTCTGAATTGGTATTAAGCAATGACGAGATTGAACAGCTCGCCAAGTTTCTAGATGCTTTGCTGGAGTCTGACTTGGCGAACAAGAGTGACGGGGGCAACGGCAA
This sequence comes from uncultured Candidatus Saccharibacteria bacterium, assembly GCA_964590205.1. Lineage (GTDB taxonomy): Bacteria > Patescibacteriota > Saccharimonadia > Saccharimonadales > JAGQNJ01 > CAZPVO01. The sequence continues at coordinate 49,241 of CAZPVO010000005.1, forward strand.
TGATTGATACCGTTAAACTCGCTATACCTTACTCAGAACGGCCTAAGTGGCTCACTCCCTTAAACAAGAAGTCTAGTCTTGATGCAGGTAAAGGCACTTTTACAACTAACATCTTCCCTAGTACTTCTTACAAGAAAACAGAGATATACTTACCAAAATTGCAATTTGTTGAATCACCTTCTTACGCTGAGGGCGTGGGAAGGGTCTTCACTTTGTATGTAGAGGTATCACTCCCAAAACTGTTTTTCGGCAATAACTTTGATGAGCTAACCGATGAGTTGTTCATGGGAGTAGTAAACAAACTCTCTGCGTTAATCTGGACAATTTATGACATTAAACTGTCACCTACAGACATTGCTCAAGCATCTGTCGCTAGAATTGATTACTCGAAAAATATAGTGTTCACGAACAGAACGCCAGTGTCCTCAGTCATCAGCGTGGTTGCTAAGGGCAATATACCTAAAACCTATGACGTACAGAAAACCGATTTCAGAAATGGCGGGATGATTTACCACATACATGCAAACATCATCGACATCGTTTTCTATGACAAAGTTGCCGACTTAGCTCAAGCAAAAACATCTGAAAGACGATCCCATGAAAAATACAATTACACTCAGCTCAAACTGGTTGAAGAATTTGAAAAGAACCCCAACATCTCAGTATTCCGGTATGAGATTCGTCTCAACGGCATGGAGAAGATTCGCAAAGAACTTGTGTCCATTGGCGAAAGCGGTGAGTTGCAATTTAGCCACGTATTCAGCGGTGACATTTCTCGGCGAATATTGCTAAGTCATTGGGAGAAGATAATCAGTGAAATTCCCAAAATCGAACCTCTTGCACAAACATCTTCACAGATACTGATTTCCTACGCTAACACTAAGCCAGGAATGAAATTCGCTGAGGCTAGTGCCTACACTTTAATGCGAATCTTACGTAACGAGCTTCAAGAAGAACGTGGAGTACGCAACATTATCGAAGGTCTTTTCGGTACCCATCAGTACAGGCGATTAGTAAAGAAAACTGGTCTTAACCCCCTCTCGGACACACAGCTTTCGCACTTACAACATATCACTCAAACCATTACAGAAATGAAGCCTATAAGCATAGCAGAATTCATTCAGGATTTGTAAGCTATTGTTAGCAAATAGCGGATAATCCCAGTATAATTAAGACATAATATAGGAAGGAAGTCCAATCATGAAAACACTTGAAAATAAAGACTACGAAGGAGTGAAAGCATTCTTAATCGCACGTGTATCTGACACACGACAGACAGAGGCATTGCCAGCACAAAACCTACGACTAGAGGAGTATGCCAACAGGCTAAAACTTAATTATGAATACTTCTCTTTTGATGAAACAGCATACAAGGAAGACCGTCAGAGATTCAGAGAAATCGTCAATCAAATCTACGAACAGTCTAACTTTTGTATAGTCGTATTTGATAAGATTGACCGTTTTGCCAGGGACGCTTCTACCGAAGTAGTGATGATATTAAAGCGACTAGTACGTGAAGGTAAGATTGAGCTGCATTTCCCGTCAGACAATCTTTTGTTTCATAAAAACTCGCCAGCCGCTGATAAAACCCGTCTCGGCATGGGTATGGTTTTCGGCGAATACTACTCTGCTGCTATTAGCGATAACGTAAAAAGAAAAATAGAACAGAAGCTACATGAGGGTGAATTCCCAGGTAAAGCACCTATAGGTTATAAGAATGTGGCAACTACCGATGACATGGGCAAGATATTGTCTAAAAACATTGTGCCTGATCCAGCCCGTAGGCAGTACATAGAAAGGGCATTCCAGCTAAGACTTGAGGGTAAGTCATTTCGTTTAATCGCAAAGGTTCTTAAAGATGAGGGTCTTAGGGCAAACACTAAGCAGCAAGGTGTAGTATCTCAGAGTCAAATGGAAACTATGCTTAAGAACTCCTTCTATTACGGCGTTATGAAATATGACGGCGGTACATACCCTCATAAATACGAACCAATAATTACTAGAAAAATATTCGATCAGGTACAAGCTATCAATGAAACACGAAATGCAGAACGTGATAAAACACTCACTAAGCAGACTTATACCTTTCAGGGCATATTAAAATGTGCCACCTGTGGCTGCTCCTACTCTTCATACGTAAAGAAAGGTCGTGTCTATATGCGTTGCACTAAGTCTAAGGAAGGCGTTGCTTGCGACCAGCCACCTACATCAGAAGAGCATCTAATCCCACAAGTACACGAGCTGCTTGAGCAACTAGCGATTAGCGAACAGCGGGTATTGCAAGTACTAGATATTCTGAAAAAGGGACATGATGATATTCAACTCTACTATCAGACTGCCATTTCTGAAACCCGTGCCAAAATCAATAGACTGAACAAAAAAATAGATATGCTCTATGATGACCGTCTTGAGGGTCGTATTACTACGAACGACTATGACAAATATGTAACTAAGTATAAGAATGATAAAGAAGAGCTAGAGAATAAGCTGGTTGAATACACTAATAACGACAAATCCTTTGTTGTAACAGCTGAACATCTGTTAAAACTGGCTCAAAATGCTAAGAGTGTCTTTGAAAGTTCGCAACCAGCTCAAAAGAACAAGATTCTACGAACCTTACTTGCGAACTGCAAAATCAATCAAAAAAGGCTGCAACTCAATCTGTTACAGCCCTTCTTGGCACTTAGTGCTGACTCTAAAAGTCAAAATTGGCTCCGG
>CAZPVO010000006.1:0-44033 GCA_964590205.1 uncultured Candidatus Saccharibacteria bacterium
TGGTGCGGGATGGGGTAGTCGAAACCCCATCTCAAGTTTGGAAAACTTGCATATTAGCCGTTATACGAATCCCGCTTGTTACTGAGGGAGGCTAGCGTGTTAGCCACGATTGCGACACCCGCATTTAACCCTAAGATTATATCAGATTTATATCTGTTATTAATGATCGCTTAGAATTTGTTGAATTTCTGGCGCGTCGAATTCAAGATTTGAACCTGGTGCTATATTGCCACCAAGCATGCGTTGAGCAACTAGGTTCTCGACTGCACGTTGTACCACGCGGCGAAGTGGACGAGCACCAAGTCGTGGATCGTAACCAGTTTGAGCCAGTAATTGCTTCGCAGCTGGTGTGAGTGAGACTGTAACTTTTTGTCCGGCCAATCGTTTATTTAACGAGTTCATCAGCAAATCAACAACTTGCATGAGTTCCTCGGCTGTTAATGGGCGGAACAAAATTATTTCGTCAAAACGATTCAAAAATTCTGGTCTGAAAACATTAGAGTCGATTAATTCATTCACAAAAGTTTCTTCAAACTGTTCCAGTTGCTGACCGGCTTGAATATGTGCTCGAATTTTATCTGCGCCAGCATTACTTGTGGCAATAATAATGGCGTCACGGAAACTGACTGGTTTGTTTTCAGCGTCGCGCAAAGTTCCTTCGTCCAACATTTGGAGCAATAAATTCAAAACATTGGGGTGAGCTTTTTCAATTTCATCCAGCAGCACAACACTAAACGGTTGCTTGGCAATTTGCGCACACAAACTATACGGATCAGTTCCGCCGGTCGCCAGAATTCGCGAAGTGTCAGTTGGCTGCGAGTATTCATTAAGGTCAATACGAACCATGCGTTCTTCACCACCAAAGTAAACAGCCGCCAACGCTTTTGAGAGTTCTGTTTTACCGACACCAGTTGGACCAAGAAATAGGAATGTACCAATTGGTCTGTTTTCGTTTCGCACACCGGCTCGTGCCCGGCGCAGCGCATCGCTCACAAGCTTCACCGCACGCGTTTGATTGATCATGCGCTCATGAATACGCTCTTCCAAATTGAGCAAAACATTTCGCTCTTCATCTGTATCAGCCGTTTGAACTTTAACATCAAAGGATTTCTCGACTGCTTCTTGAACTGATTTAGCTGTAATAAAATGCTGCTGCTCCGGGAAGCCTGACGCTGATTCGAGTAGTTTAATGGCTTTGCCCGGAAAAGCTTGGTCATGAATAAACCGATCAGCTAGCTTGTAGGCTTCCTTGATCGCTTGATGCATGTAGACCACATGATGTTGCGCCTCAAGCATAATAATTTGATCTTCCATAACAAGCGCTGTATCAAACTTATCGAGCGGCTTTACAATAACGCGGTTCATCATCTGCGCCAGCCCGGGATTACTTTGACTCAGGCGGACCCATTCTTGATCAGTCAAAGACAAAATAATGCGCATTGCACCACCTTCGATCACTGGCAAAAGCAGATTAGACAGATCAACTGCGCCAGTACCATCTTTTAAGAAAAGCTGCGCTTCGTCCAAAAAGATTACCAAATTTTTTGCCGCAATAGCTTCGTTAAATAAGTGAATCAGCAGTTCTTCGAGCTGACCGCGACCTTTGGCATTCGCAATTAAGTTTGCTGCATCGAGTGCGATCACCTGAAAGTATCGGAGCTCGGCTGGCGCGTGCGCCGGATCTTCTAACAGTCGCTGCGTCATGGCTTGAACGATAGTTGTTTTACCAACGCCTGTCTCACCAACCAATACAGCGTTACGTCTGCCCGGCTGTGCTAACAGATGAAAAATTTGATCAATTATTTGATCGTGAGCAGGCATCGTTCGACGTAGCAAGCCACCATTTTCAATACTCTCGGTCATGTTATAGCCAACTCGATTTAACATTGGCGCCCAGCCGAACGCAAAATCACGGCCGATACCACCATAACTGCGACGTTCGTTGTGATATGCAATAACTTTATTAATATGCTCATACCAACTGACGCCCGACAACACATCTTCTCCGTCGAGTTGCATTGGTGCCAGATAAGTATCGTAATGTGGAACGGCAAAGACCAGCGCTGCCATCGTGATACCACTGTCAATTTCCTTGACACCAAGTTCGCCTGCCAAAAATATCGCGTTTTGCCAAATTCGTAGTGTCCCGCCTGGTTCATCACTTGACAGCATTGATACAAAGTTCGCACCTAAGGCATAACGACTAGCATAAAAATATCCGCCTGGCTGTTTTGCCATCATGAGTGCCAGTTTTTTGGGCGATGTATCATGCTTGATCATGGCTAAAATTTCGCGATTCAAAACCTGACTCACATCAGTAACAGCCTTGATATCCTGCATTGGTTTCAAAGTCTTCAGCTCACCGTTGTACCACAAAAGCAACATGGCAATTGGGCCAATTGGAATAAGAAGCAAGTGGGCAACAATCATGTGCTGAAAAAAGACCAGCCAGAACCAGGCAAAAATTAGTCCCAACATAATAAATCCGGACAACATGCGCAGCATTGAATTATCCAGTCGGCGACCAAAACGAGCCATTTGGGCACGAGCAGAATTTAGATTGAGCTGAACTGACTGATTCATGCACCAACCCCCATCCCCATAAGAGCCACCCCAACAAACGGCAATAGTGGAATTAATGGCCAGATAATAAGTAATGCCACTGCAACGACCAGTACAACCATCATGCCAACACCAGCCATCAACAGTAGAAACCCACGAACAACAAAACCAATCGCTCGAGAAATTAATCGATCGAAGAACGCACGGATCTGAACATCCAGACCACCTTTAATTTTGCCGGCATAGGTTTGGCGAAACGGCGCAAACAGTGTTCGTGCTAGATCACCAGCCGAAAATGTCTCGAGTATCCAATTGCAGCGGCGAACCAATACACTATCGAACACCCAAAGCCAGCCTGCGCTGTACCACCAGCGTAGACATAACAAAAATACCATAACCATTATTCTAACAGATTCTCCCTGTTATAATATAAGAGAAAGTGAAGATAAAATTATGCTGAAAAAAGTTTTCCAGTTTTTTAAGAACTATTTGCATTTTGGGATTGTGCTTGTCGCGCTTGTTATCGCGATTGTTTTATCACTGTTCGGCTATCACAAATATGCCGAGATTCTGCTGGCTGTTGTTGCGTTAGCTTCTTCCCTGCCGATTCTCTGGGATATTTTTGTATCGCTACGTCACGGCGAATACGGCGTTGATATTTTAGCAGCCACCGCAATTATTGCCTCTGTTGTAATGCACGAAGTTTGGGCAGGCATCGTGATTGTATTGATGCTCACTGGTGGCGAGGCGCTAGAAGATTACGCTGAAAAGCGCGCCAAGACTGAACTGACAGCACTTATGGAACGAGCACCAAAAAAAGCCCATCTTATTCGTGGTCGCAAAGTTGTTGACGTAGCAGTTAATGATATAAAAGTCAGTGATAAGTTACTTATAAAACCTGGTGAAGTTGTCCCGGTTGATGCCGTCATTGTTGAAGGAAATTCCACTATCGATGAATCAAGCCTTACTGGCGAGCCACTACCGGTTGAAAAAAAAGTTGGCGAGCAAGTCTTGAGTGGTTCAATCAATCAAGACAGTCCGCTGACAGTTAAAGCATTGCACACTGCCCAGGACAGCCAATACGAACAGATAATTAAGCTTGTAAAAGCTGCCAGCTCGAGCCAATCACCTTTTGTCCGACTCGCCGATCGATATAGCATCCCGTTCACTATTACCGCGTTTGTGATCGCCGGCGCAGCCTGGGCAATCTCTGGTGAATCTATTCGCTTTTTGGAAGTTTTAGTTGTTGCCACTCCTTGCCCTCTTATTTTGGGCGCGCCAATTGCCATAATTTCTGGCATGAGCCGTGCCGCCAAACAAGGTGTCATTATAAAAACCGGTGGTGCTTTAGAGAAACTTGCTGGTGCTAAAACCATTGCTTTCGATAAAACAGGCACACTAACTAAAGGCCGACCGGTTGTTGACGATATCTTTTCCTATAATAATCGTTCAAAAGACGATGTCCTCGAGATTGCTGCCGAGTTGGAGCAAAGCTCTAGCCACATCCTGGCCAAAGCAATTGTAGAAAAAGCCCATTCGCAAAACATAAAGCTTCATAAACTAAAAAATGTACGCGAAATAACTGGCCGGGGTCTGCAGGCAATTCACAAAAATCAAGAAGTTCTGGTAGGCAAACTTAGCTTTATGAAAGAGCGGCAAATTACAGTTCCCGCAAAAGTTCCATCTGCAGCCAAAACACAAACAGCTTCGTTCGTTGCGATTGATGGTAAAGTTATTGGCATTATTACCTTTAACGATGAGCTCCGAGACGAAACTAAATCAACAATTAAGAAACTTAAAGAACTTGGCCTTAAACACTTATTAATGGTAACGGGTGACAATAAAGAAACTGCTCAAGCCATCGCCAAAAAGCTTGAAATTAGTGACGTGAAAGCCGAGTGCTTACCAGCAGATAAATTAATCGCTATTGAAAATATTAAAGATCGTCCCGTGGCGTTTGTTGGTGACGGCGTTAATGATGCGCCCGTTTTGACTGCGGCAGATGTCGGTATTGCGCTTGGTGCTCGTGGGTCAACCGCTGCCAGCGAATCTGCTGATATTGTTGTGATGCTCGATGATTTCTCACGAGTTGCAGACTCGGTGAGTATTTCTAAGCGCACTCTTTTCATCGCCAAGCAAAGTATTCTCATTGGCATTTTCATTAGCATTGGGCTGATGCTCATCTTTGCAACCGGTAAGTTCAAGCCAATTTATGGAGCAGCCATTCAGGAGCTGGTTGACGTAGCCGTTATTATAAATGCCCTGCGAGCTCATGGGCCATTCGAAAAATTAAAGGCGCTCAACAACTTAGCTAAGTGACTGCAAACTGCTAAGTATCAGCGCCACAAAAACTGGAATCGTAATATTGTCCATGCCGTAAATCGACAGACCCTCTAACATCGTTGTAGAAAGTGGCAATATCAGTAACACAACCCATCTAACCTCGTACAAATTAATCGGCATGAATACCAGCAGAAGCCCTGTAATAACGAGCGCTGTCAGCCAAAAAGCCAAACTGCCAACGATACTTTTCTTTTGTTTCAAAATCGAATAATTATACTGAGTGCCATACTTATTGCCGATAACTGCGGCCACCCCATCGCCCAAACTCAAATACAAAACCGCCACGGTAAAAATCCATGGTGAAGACGAAATGTAGGTCGTAATACCAATGCCAATCGGGAACAGAATATCTCCAACTGTTTGGCGTTTAACACTATGGACCGATTTAAAGAATTTAAAGTGACGATCAACAAGCACGACGAGCACAAAAGCCAGACACATCAAGCGAATTTCATTCCAACTCAGAAAAAACGGCCAAAAAGCCACAAAGCTTCCCACGCTCATATGTACAAATTTGCGAGCAAGTTCACCCCGGATATAATTTTTTTGCCTGAGAAACTCAGCCAATAGCAGAAGCAATAGAACAACAGCCAATGCAACCAGAACTCCAAGCATATCCCCAATTGTACGCCAATTTTTAGCGATTAGAAGTAGTCAGAACCATTCCACTTACGGTATAATTAAGCAGATACATGGGTGTATTTTTGAAACCAAAATTCATCGGGATATTAGTTTTGCCACTATTAGTGGTAGTTGGTGTATTATTGTTTGCGCCCCATAAAGTATCGGCCGCGACATTTACTGTTAATTCAACTGGTGATGCCAGTGATGCCAGTGTTGGTGACGGGATATGCGCAACAGGCGGTAGTGTGTGTACTCTGCGTGCCGCAATTGAAGAAGCCAATAACGCTCAGGATCCAGATACTATCAATTTTAATATTAGTGGCAATGGGTTGCATACAATCACCCCGGCCACTGATTACCCTCAAATCTTTACCCAACTTGTCATTGACGGATCTACACAATCAGCATCATCTTGTGGGCAACTCGTTGACGATGTGTTGCCAGCCACACAAACCATACAGCATATTCTTAATATTGCTATCGATGGCACCAATGTGGGTAAAATATTTGACGATGCCTTTGATCACACCACGATAAAGGGTCTGAATTTATATAATGCTCAAAATGCCCTGATTCAAGTTGGACAAGTATCTGATGTAACTATTGAGTGTAATTATCTGGGGACTAACGCTGCTGGTACGAGTGATGCATCACCACAGGGTGCGGTTGGTATAGCTTCGGATTCACTAAGTCTCACTGTTCAAAATAATCTGATTTCAGGTCTTAATCAACCAATAAGCGCGGGGGGTGATACAACATTCCAAAACAATCTCGTTGGAACGAACAATGGAGGAGTGACGGCCATTGCCAATAATAATCCATCTGCGTTTTCTGGCCATGCGACGGTTCATCATAATATTTTTGCCAGTAGCGACGGAAATGGAATTAATATATCTGGTTTTGGTTTTATTATTACGGGCAATTATATAGGTTTAAATGTCACTGGAGCACGTTTAGGTAATGGTGGTGATGGAATTTTTACTGACACAGACTCGCACGACTACACCATCGGTGGCTCCACTGAGCAAGATCGGAACGTAATTAGCGCAAACGGAGGAAACGGGATACATATATACAATCTAGGTGGCAATGGTTGCGGAAGCAATACTAACTCAGGTATTTTGGGCAACTATATAGGCGTTAATACAGGTGGCGCCATAGCAACTAATTATGGCAATGCTAAGTCAGGTATTGCGATTAATGAAGAAGAAGGGCCAGGTTGCATACTTAGTGTCTATAAACATCGAATTGGCGGAGATGCTGATGGTGAGTCTAATACCATAGCCGGAAATAGTCTTGATGGTATTCGGGTTTATCAGGCACCTAACATGGATGTATTTGGTGTTTCAATACTTAAGAATAAGATATTCAAAAACGGCAATTTAGGTATTAATCTTGCCTTAGATAGTAATGATAACGGAGATGCTGATACAGATTTAGGACCCAATACACAAAATAATTTTAGTCTTACCTACCCGGCTGAGCATGCTAATAATTACCTCAACACCCCTGTACTTAATTCAGTCACTAACAGCGGTAGTAATGTCACCGTTAAATACAGCTTTAGCGCTCCAAGTGTTGTTGAAAATCCTGATTTTTTGCTAGCTAGTGATCTTGTTGGCTTTCGTCTAGATTTTTACATTAATGATAACTCAACTGATGGTGCGTACAGCGGGTATTCACAAAATCAAACGTGGCTTGGTTCATTTGTCGTCGATGGCTCTGAAACAAATGCAACACATACTTTCACCAGCCCGATAACACTCACAAGTAATCACACAATTAATACCACGGCTACTGTTGTTTGGAAACACATTGCAAGCGACTGTCCACCAGAGAATGTGCGTATCGGTACTGGGCCACCATATACTACAACGAGTTGCGGAGATTGATGATGAAGCAGCAAAAAATTAGTCAAAAAATCTTACTAGTCCTTGCTAGCACGTTGGTTATCGTGACCGTATTTTCAGCTACCGCTCACGCGGCGGAGATAAGTCCAGATTCAGATTCTATCAGCTATGGTTCAACATCAGAGAATTCAGCTAGCCTTGAAATAAATCCAAATGGCACAAGTGTCAGCTCTGGCTCTAGCTCAACCCTTGCGAACACCGGTCAATCAACGTTGATAATAGCAGTGGGCGCAGGCGCTCTCGTAATTCTTGGCCTTGGCCTAGCATTACATCAACGCATAAAGAAATAGCCAGGTTTACTTTGGTTCTTCAGGGATTAATAAACCAAGCAGTACGTAAACTAAGAGTCCTGGTACAAAACCGGTAAATAAAGTTAAGATTACCCAGGCAATTCGAACAACCGTCGGATCGGTATTCATATATTCGGCCATGCCGGCACAAACACCTAAAAGTTGCTTATTACGTGAGCGGTATAGTTTTTTGACTTCTTCTTTTGCCATATTTTTCTCCTTACTTAATATTATACTTCTGTCGCAAAATTTTTCACATCTATTGTCCAGAATGCTCACTGCAGGTTTGATGCAAAAAATCTATTATGAAAGTGCAACTAATAAGGAGGAATTCATGGCTAATGTAAAACCATGGAACCAACACATGCAGGACGCAGCTGAAGATCTAAAAAAGCAGATCAAAAAAGCAACGGACAAGAAATAACTATTTATTAAAAGCTTGTCTAAATTTTGGTACAAGAATTAAGCAGCTGCTAACTAGGATTCCCAATACACCAACCCAAACTAACATAACTGTTTGGTGATTAAAGGTAGCGATGAACGCATTATAGAGGTTACCAACGACTGTTCGACCCTCTGGTGTCGCAACACGTGACAGAATTGGTGGGCGAAACAGTGGACCAACAAGTAATCCAAACAAACTCGCAAGGAGTAGTGCTGCGCTTTGGGTTGCCAAAATAATTTTGTAATCTGAGCGCCATTTTGCATATGGAAAAATTATCAGCACAACTGCACCGATAAACGCAATTGGACCAAGCCACAAAAAGACGACACTATATTTGTAGAAGTCAGGGATTTTATCTTTGTCGAGAATAGTAATTTCTGATGGAATATTATCCGGGTTAATTTTAATGTCCCGATATTGACCAACTACATCAACAACTTTAGTGATGAGATCTTTTGGTCCAGACAAATCAATCGTAATTGATTGTTGATTGTTAGATGTCACGGCAACTTGCAGTTTACTAATAACTTTGGTGAGAATATTTTCAACTTGGTCACTGCCTAAAATTCCACTAATAACATTGGTAGCTGAATTGCCGATAACATTTCGCGCAGTCGGATAGTCCTCAAGAGCTTTATTAACAATTTGCCCCGCAATTGCGTTTCGACTACTTTCAGAAGTAATCGAGGTTGTCGCAACATTCGTAAAATTATTTGTATCAAAAATATAGCGGTTCACCCAAACTGCTGAGTTTGCCACACAGAACAAAATTGCCGCAGCGACTGCGGAAATCATAGTTCCCTTCATCCACCCAGATTTCGAAGTTTTCTCTTGAGCCATAGTTCTCTCCTCTTTCAGACTATTATTTGCGTTAGGCGGCAATATAGCAAGCATAAGCATTGTGATGTCCGTGCTACTATTGAATACAATGTGGCAAGATAAAGTTATTGCACTTTGTCAGGTAGGCGCAATTGTAGCCCTGCAGTTTATTATTTGGAGCCGTGAGAAGCCTTCACTTACGAGTTCCGTTATGAATACTGTTTTCCCGCTCATTATTAGTTTTTGTATGTATACGCTGCATCTTTACTGGGCGATGACAACTGCAGGAATCATTGGCTTATCATGGGGCGTGGTTACAATTCAAATCCTGATGAAGAAAAGAGCGAAGAACAACTAGTAACAGATAGAGTTATCTGGTAGAATAATCCATTGTTACGTTAGAATAAACGCTTCGTGAACGGGGTGTGGCGCAGTTGGCTAGCGCGCGCGGTTTGGGACCGTGAGGTCGAAGGTTCGAGTCCTTTCACCCCGACCATGAGTTGTTTATTCTACCTTCACTCGCCCATCGAGTTATGACTCAATCTGTGGCATAATTATATGCACATGAGATACGCCTCGATATTTGTCACCATTTTGCTGATTTGGGTCGCAATTATTCTCATGGCTTTTACTCGGCACAGTTCAACAGATGTATTTGAGTTATATCTTGGCGCTGTTGGCTCAACACTGATACTTTTTCTGATCGGATTTGCAAAAAAATAACAGGGGGTCTTTTTGCGCAACATCGCTGCAATAAAGCGTTATCGTACTAAAAAAATTGCACGGCTCGCCACCCGAGCCTACTATTTTTATCGTCGCGGCAAAATGGATAAGGTGGCTACGATTATCTGCGAAGATTTTATTGAGCTTGGTGGTGTATACGTCAAATTCCTCCAGGGTGTTATGCTCAAAAGCAAAATGATGAAAGGCTGGAAAACCAATAACCGGCTTAAGGTTTTTGAGAATCTTGACTCTGAGCCAATTAACGTTAAAGCGATTTTAGCGTATGAGCTTGGCACAGGTGTCGTCGAAGAGAATTTTCGTATGATTCAGCCCGAGCCATTTGCCGCTGGCAGCTTTGGTCAGGTTTATTTTGCTGAACTCAAAACCGGCGAACAGGTCATTATTAAAGTGCTGCGTCCGATGATTCGAGATTTACTTAAGTATGACCTCACTCTGCTTGGCTGGTTTAGTCGACGATTCCTAAAATACTACACCAGCATGGATGTCAAAATGGATCAGGCAGTTGATGATTTTCGCCAAGCTACTTTGCGTGAAACTGATTATATTGCCGAAGCCGGTTTTGCCGCCGAAATGTATGAGTATTATAAAGGCAATCAATTTCTCTACATTCCAAAAACATATCTGGAATTCTGTTCACCAAACGTTATCGTACAGGAATATGTTGGCGGAATTTCGGCGGCGCAATTGTTGTCGCTGAAAGAGCAGGGTATCGATCCGCGGCAATATGTATGGGAACAGCTTGGCTCGGATATTGATGTGCAGCTGGAGATGTTAGGTTTTGAATCGCTGCGCGCAATCTTTACACTTGAGAAGATTCAAGGCGATCCGCATCCTGGTAACGTACGATTTTTGCACGGTAACAAAATCGGTTTAATCGATTTTGGAATTTCCGCCAAAACACCAAGCAACAAAGCCGCCTTTTTTGGGCTTTTGGAGGAGTGGAACAAACTCTATAGTAACAGCCAGAATATCAGCAGTTTGTTTGAACAATTCATGCGGTTTTTTGTAAGCGACCTGTACAAGGCCTTAAAGCGACTGAGTGCTTTGTCGTCAAACTCCAGCAATTTCACTCAGCACATTGGTCAGGTTGCACAGGAATCTTTCGCAAAAATTAGTGGCGGCCAGGATATTCGACCACTGGTTGAAGATGGTCGTGCCCTGACAATCATCAACCACATGATTAACAAAAATAATCGTTTCGGATTGGTGGTAAAAGTTGAAGCCTCCGATATTTTGCGCGCAGCTCAGACTTACTTTTCGCTGATTGAAAGTTTTGGCCGACGAAGCGTAGTTATGCCACGTGTTTTTACTCGAGTCGTGAACGATGTTGCTGCGAACCATCCAGAATTTAGAAACCACCAGGAAGAAAACATGAGCATTAACGATGCCATCATCACTGTCACCTCGTGGCTCGAGCGTGTCGCTGAGCGTGACCCGAATTTGTTTGCACAACTCATCAGACGTATTAAAATAAAGCCAGACGTAACACCACCACCACATCATGCTTAAAGAAGTCTTACTATTCATCAAATACCCTTACTCCGCCGGAATCATTGCGACGATTTGGCTTGGTAGTGCCGCATTACTTGCGATTGATCGCGATATTCCATTTGTGAAAGTTGTCTTGATAAATATGTTTTGCAGCGTGATTATTGCAGCTATTGGATTTGCCGGAAAAAGCGAAGCTTAGCTAGAGTACTTCTTGCTTTAATATTTCGAGAAGTTCAGGAAATTCTTTAAACCGAGGTTCGATATCGCTCGAAAAATGTTGCATGCCGTGGAAAATCTTCAGACTGGCATCGAGCTGATCGGCAATATACTTTGCACCGTCTAGGGGACAGTGCGGATCATTATCAGAATGAATCACAATAAATTTATCAGCATGCTTTTTAATCTTGGGGTAGTCAAAAGGTACATCAACACCCTCTAGCTTTTCCCAGCCTAAATCACCACGAAAAACACCAACTAAAACACCGGTGTTTATTTTCGTGTCATCAGGTAACGCTTGCAGCAAACCATTAATAGCAACTGCGCCCGATGAGTGTCCAATCATTACATTATCATTAAAATCCCAACCACTCTTTAGCAAAAAGTCATTATAGACATCAATTTTAGGATGATCAGCATTAGGTAAATCTGGTACCCAAACTTCGTGACCTAATTTTTCGAGTTGCTCTTTAAGCCATGGGAACCAGTGTTCTTTGTGACTAGCGTCGGTACCATGTAAAATGACTACCTTCATACCGCTATGATACCAGTTTTAAAAACTCTTCCCAATCATTGGCAATTATTGTTGGCTTCAGTGCTAGTAAATCTTTCTTGGAATAATACTCAGAGCGCGACTCATACCAAAACAAACATGAATCAACACCTGCGTTATTGGCTGCACCAATATCCGCCAAGCCATCGCCAATCATAATAGTTTCCTCCGGATTTGCCCCCAACTCTTCCATAGCCTTATATAGTGATTCCGGATGTGGTTTATGTTCTTTTACGCCCTCGTGTGTAATAACCGCGTCAAAACCGCCCACTAAATCATGGCTCTCTAACATATTCCCAACTACTTCACGAAAAGCCCGAGTGACAAGTGCAGTTCTGCAGTTATTTTTATGTAGAACCTGGAGCATCTCAATCACACCTGGCATAAGTGGAATATTCTTAACATGGTTTGGCGCAATTTTTTCACCATAATTTTTTATCTCAAGCCACCGCTCATCCGATATCTCAACAAATTCGCGAATTCTTGACCAATTGCTGATACAAATTATTTGTTGCGCATTAGTAAGCTTTAAATCGCCGAACTTAATTATTTCCTGAAAAACTTTGTCCCAGGCTGGCAATGAGTCCAGTAATGTTCCATCCCAATCAAAAAGAAAAGTACTATATTTCATAGTTCGTACTTCCAGCCAGGTTGCCACTGCCAATGTTCGTTAATGCAGTCTTCCAGCGACTTGCCAGTAATCCAATGTTCTAAGCCGTAATGAGTTGCGCGCGAACCAATCACGACAATTGTTTTACCTTCAAACTTTTTCTTCAAATCATCAACAAATGATTTCATTCGCTGCATGCACTGCTCGTAGCTTTCGCCATTTGGAAACGGATTTTTAATGCGGTTAATTCGCTCTTTAGCAATAAAATCATTCGGTTTATGTTCGAAGTCGCCGTAGTTACATTCACGAAGTCGCCAATCAATAAAAACTTTCTTGGGATCTTTACCGACTGCGATATTTGCCGTATGAATCGCCCGCTCAAGGTCAGAGCAAAATACTACGTCTACACCACGCTCTTTGCATCTCTCAGCAATGGGTTGCGTTTTTTGGATGCCTTGCTTTGAAAGCTTGGCGTTGTTCCATCCCGAAGCAATTCCTGCTTCGTTGTCTTCACTTGGCCCATGCGACTCAAACCAAATCGTAATCATAGCTACTTGGCGAATTCGATAGCTCGAGTTTCGCGGATAACGTTAACTTTGATTGTTCCCGGGTATTGCATTGTCGATTCAATTTTATTGGCAATGTCGCGAGCGATCTTGATAGCGGTCAAGTCATCAACTGACTGAGGCTTCACAAATACGCGAACTTCACGGCCCGCACTGATCGCGTAAGACTTCTCGATGCCGTCAAAACTATTGGCTACATTCTCTAGGTCTTTCATACGCTCAATAAAGTTCTCGGCACTGATGTTTCGAGCGCCAGGACGTGATGCGCTCATGGCATCCACCACACGTACGATGACAGCTTCAGTCGAAGTTGCCTCCACATCGTCATGATGCTGTTCAGCTGCTAAGGCAACTTCTTCTGGGGCTCCGTATTTTCTGAGCACTTCGCCACTAATGTGGTGATGCTTTCCTTCGACTTTGTGAGTTAATGCCTTACCAATATCGTGTACAAGCGCAGCGTACTTGGTGGTTTTAACGTCAGCACCAACTTCTTCGGCAATAATGCCAGCAATGTGCGCCATTTCAGTACTGTGCTTTAGAACATTTTGGCCATAACTGGTTCGGAATCTTAGTTCACCAAGCAACTGCAAAATTTCTTTTGGTACTCCGATGATGCCAACCTCACGAGCAGCATCCTCGCCAGCCCGAATGACATCTTTTTGGACATTCTTCTGGGCTTTTTCGACAACTTCTTCAATTCGGCCTGGATGAACACGACCGTCTTTAAGGAGCATTTCTAAAGCTTGGCGAGCAACTTCACGTCGTACTGGATCAAAACTGCTAAGAACAATATATCCAGGTGTGTCATCAACAAGAATATCAACACCAGTGGCTTTTTGAAGCGCTTGAATATTGCGGCCCTCTTTACCAATAATGCGACCTTTCATTTCTTCGTCTTCGAGCTTGATGCTTGTAATGGTTCGCTCGGCAGTTACTTCACTAGCCATACGTTCCATCGCTGTCGTAATAATGACACCTGCTTTCTCTTCGGCATTTTCTTTTGCTTCGTTTTGCAGTTTTGCAACAAGACCAGTTAGATCACCTTTAATATCCCGCTCGGTCATCGCCATCAATTTTTCACTGGCTTCAGTCTTAGACAGCTTGGCAATTTTTTCTAACTTTTCTTGCTGCTTGGTTCGAATAGCACGAATTTCATCCTTCAGAGCTTCAACTTCATCTTCCGAATTGCGTAAGTTGTCGGTACGTTTATCGAGTTGATCAAGTTTTTTATCAAGTGTTTCTTCGCGGTCAAGCAAACGCTGTTCGATAACCTTTAATTCCTTGCGGCGTGCTTGTTCGTCTTTACGGGCTTCTTCAGCTAACTGCGCAGCTTCTTCGCGAGCTTTTGCCATTTGCTTGTCAGCTTCCTTCTTGGCCCTGTCCAGTTCCTTTTGAGCATTAGCTTCCGCAGACCCTAATTTTTTCTTGGTTACCGCTGTGCTGGCGCCAAAACCAAGGGCAATACCAAGTACAGCCAATACAATTGATACTGGTTCCATATCTGTTCTCCTTTACAACTGAAGATATGTCAAAACGGCGATCACTATCACTTCTTTAGCCATTTTATTCTTCAGAATTTCAAATAAGTAAAATGTGGACTTACTCCCAAAATGCGTAAAATCCTATCAATATAATAATTGACGGCCAAAATTTTAACAATTATCTTTTTTGTTTTGTGATATGAGGATCACTGCCATAGTCTGGCATAACAATTTTTTCGTTTTCGTTATTTAAAAGTTGGTCAATACCGTCATTGATCCAGTCGCTGCCAGAAGTACCAGCTATGTTTGCAGATAAATCAGTCGCTAGAGTATTTGCGATTGTCAGACCAATTCTGAGTCCAGTAAAACTACCAGGCCCCTTAAAGCAAACTATGCCTTCAATGCTGTGCCAGTCTTTATCATTCTTTTTTAATAGTGCGTCGATTTTTTGATGAATAGTTCGTGAAAGTTGTTTGTGCCCTTCCCATTTTTCATAATCGATCTTGGCCGTATCATCAAATAGGCCAATTTCAGCAAGCGGATTATCAGTTCGAATCGTCAAAATAATCATAGATTTTCCACCAAATATTTTAAGGATTCCGGGTAGCTAAGTTCGAATTTACGACTGTTTTCTCCGGTTGATTTTATTGTGATCGTCAGTCGCTGCTTTGGCAAGACATGCTGCACGACATCCGACCACTCAACCACAATCACATTTTCCGGATCGTCTAATACCTCTTTTAAATCATGTTCGATGAGTCCGGCTTCATGTAATCGATAAAAATCAAAGTGATGAATTTCAAAATTTTTTGTCTTATATATATTATTTATCGTAAAAGTGGGGCTGGAAACATGATCTTCACTGCCTGCCCCATTCACCAAGCCGCGCACAAAGGTTGTTTTACCACCGCCTAAATCACTAACAAGCTCGATTACTTCTCCACCTTTAAGCTGGTGGCCCAATTTTTGGCCGATTTTTTCCGTTGCGTCGGAGTCTTTGGAATTTACTTGCAATGTCTGTACGGTACTCATATCCTGCATATCCTACCGCGATCGCTCCCACCCCTGCAAGTATTGCCGGGTGGATTGGACCCGCAACGCCAAGTTTTTTATCTGCCGGGGGTTGATCGCTGGCTGTATTTTTGGGCTTGGTGGAACTTGCCTTTGGCTTGGTCGTTTTAGCGGCCGCAACTTTCGCCTTGGTGGTTGACTTTGTAGCTGAAGTTTTCGGCTTCGCTGTTGAAGTCTTTTTAGCTGTAACGGCACTTGCAGTTACATCACTTGTTAAAATATTTGCCTGGCCTGGCGTTGGCGTGGTCGACCACTGCCAATTAGCGCCAATCAAAATCCAAGCCATGTTGTCTTTGGCTGTATCATACACGTCAGTTTCGCTCAGCACAGAGCCGTTCGAATCAAGAATGCGAGCTTTGCCAGCAGAATTAGAAAGAACTAAATTCGTATCCTTCGAATACAGGGCTACATATTGGTCGGGCGCCAACA
Source organism: uncultured Candidatus Saccharibacteria bacterium (assembly GCA_964590205.1). Classification (GTDB taxonomy): domain Bacteria; phylum Patescibacteriota; class Saccharimonadia; order Saccharimonadales; family JAGQNJ01; genus CAZPVO01. The sequence continues at coordinate 16,155 of CAZPVO010000006.1, forward strand.
TAATAGCACCGAGGGTGAAGTGATAACTAAAATCATTGCCAGTTTCAAGCTGATAGTTCTGAAGGTTCACGGCTTGAGTATTAGGATTATATAGTTCCACAAATTCATCATTCGCATCGGTGCCAGGAGAGCCCGGGTTAGGGAGCAGCTCAGTTATCAATATTGGGAGCTCAGGCTCCGCTGGCACGTCTGGTTGAGGAATTGGATCTGATGAAGAATCGGTATTGCTTGGATCCGGAGCAGGCGAGGGGTCACTCGATGACTGGTCATCATCAGGGTTTGGCACTACTAGACCACTTGATTCTGGAGTTGGTGAAGCGACTATAAAATCCTGGTTATTATTATCGGTATCTTGGTAGCTTCCATCTGTCTGAACTTTTCGCTGTAAGCTCTCACCACCATTCGGTGCTGGCGTGGCCTGCGTCTCTGGTATGCTCGCTGAGCCCCACCCAACTAAATCATGAATAATGAGGCTATTTTCTGTACTAACCAATCGAATTTGTCCACCAGTTTTAGCCAGCGTGGCGGCAAAGGAAGTATTAGCTTGCTGGGTTAAGTATCCAGACGACGCAATTAAGTAACGGCCATGAGAACTGAGTGTGCCACTCAGACTAATAACCCGGCTTGGCGTAGCAAAATTTGTACTGCTAGCCGATGTATACTCAATCCGGTAGTTTGCTAAATTAATTGCTGTATCGCTTTGATTGTAGAGTTCGATAAATTCCTCACTAGCCGATGTGCTACTACCGGTTTGCACCTCAACTATGAGCATCCCGCTCGGATTTGTCAGAGCATAAGCGGAACCACTGAGAGTGAAAAAAATAAGGAGCGCTCCGAGGAGCACCCCCACCAACAAATTTTTCATGGCCAAAATTGTATACCCAAAATCCATGTTGACAAGTGTTTTTTGTACATCAAATTTGACGTCAGTGGTATGATATATGCTACCTAATCATCATGTAAAAAATATGGGGTATACTAATAACAGTTATGCTAACGCTGGGACAATCGTTAATTGGCAAAAGTGTGCTAAGTTTGCGCGGTGGCTCGCCGATTGGGCAAGTTAATAGCGTACTTATTGACCCGAATAACCTGAAAATTGAGGGCTGGTTTGCAACAGATCGACTCAGTAAACAAACCGGCATTATCATTGCTCAAGACATTCGTGACCTGATTCCCCAAGGCATGGTGGTAAACGATCATGACGCAATTACGCCACCAAGCGATTTAGTGCGTTTAGAGCCAGTTATTAATTTGCATTTTACGCTTGTCGATAAGCATGTTATTACCGAAGGCGGTAGTCGACTTGGTAAAGTAAGCGATTTTGCATTTGATAAAGATTCTATGTTTATTCAAAAACTCTACGTTAGCCAGTCGGTAATCAAAAGTTTTAGCGGTGGAACGTTGATGATTGACCGTACCCAGATCATTGAAGTTACTGAGCGCAAAATTGTCGTGAATGATGCAACTGTAACTGACAAGTCACCTATTACCGCGCCAGTTCCGGCACAGTAAAAGTAGCTAATCTTCGTCGGACTCAAGCAAAGCCTCTTTAATGTCGCCGTAATTGAAGCCTTGGCGCATGAGATAAGCCATAAGTTTCTCGTTATCTTGATAGCGTGACTGCTTGCGTTTTCTAATGATAATCTCCTTGATGACTTCTGGCTCATTGGTTTTGTCCTGTTCTAAAACTTCTTTGATAATGTCCTCTCTGACACGTTTTTGTTTGAGTTCGGCCGTTAATTTTCGCCGACTGGTTGAGCGTAAAATGCGCCGCGTATTTACCCACGCCGAAGCAAACATAAGGTCATCAAGATAAGCAATATCCTTCAGCCGCTTTACTGTTTTATCAATGACATCAGGTTCGTAATCTTTGCGTTTCAAATAATCACGAACTTCCCACTCACTACGAGCCCGGCGGGCAATTAAATCCAGACTGCGGGTATACGCCTTGTCTTCAATCGCTGTTTTTTGGAGTTCTTCAAGCTCAGTTTTTGTAAATTCCTGGCCAATCCTCAATCCCAAATTTAACAGTTCATTTTGCGAAAAACTAAACATATATTTGCCATCAACATAAATCGAATATCGATCCTGGCGTTTAACCTGCTGCTTGATGTCCGTGATTTTCATACAAAGTTGCAATCCACCAGAACTTTCCGAAGCGCCGGAGTCATTTTTTCTGGTTCGCGGGTTAGCATCTGCTTTACCTCATCAATAGAAAACCATCTTAACTCAGTGACTTCTTCATCCTGTTTTTTGAGTTTTATGCCCTTATCAAGCTTTACAAGATACACTCTGTTAAAGCGTTTCAGATGGTAGTTGTCACGGGTGTTTTCTGACTTGTAGTAGTAAATTTCTTCCAGTTCAACTCCGGTTATGCCAGTTTCTTCCTTAAGCTCGCGCTTGGCAGCAATTTTCCAACTCTCACCTGCATCAACATGCCCAGCTGCGGAGTGATCCCAGTGATTTGGGTAGACTTTCATTTGCGGCGAACGGAGTTGCAATAGTAATGAACCGTCTTCGGTTTGAACCATAATTCGAACAATCCTGTGCCACTGACCTTTTTTCCAGGCACTTTCCATATCACTCTCACCAATCGGTTGATCATTTTCATCCACAATCTGAATGGGAGGATATTTGTGCAAAGTTACTCCTTGTCGGCAGATTCGCGGACTTTTTTGGCAACCTCTTCCATAACTTTCGGATTATCCTCGAGGTATTTTTTGGCAGCTTCGCGGCCCTGGGCGATTTTTTGATCCTTGTAGGCAAACCAAGCACCCGCTTTCTCAACAATTCCCTGCTCAGTAGCGAGGTCTAGAATATCGCCAGCCCTACTGATGCCTTGGTTGTACATAATGTCGAATTCGGCCACACGAAACGGTGGTGCAATTTTGTTTTTAACAACTTTCACACGAGTTCGGTTACCAATAACCTCATCACCTTGCTTGATTTGTGAAATTCGCCGAATATCCATACGTACACTTGAGTAAAACTTAAGCGCGTTTCCACCAGTCGTGGTTTCAGGATTACCAAACATAACGCCAATCTTCATACGAATTTGATTAATGAAAATAACCGTGGCGTTAGAGCGGCTAATAACACCAGTGAGTTTTCGAAGCGCCTGACTCATCAATCGAGCTTGTAAGCCCATGTGGCTGTCGCCCATTTCACCTTCAATTTCAGCTCGTGGTACGAGTGCAGCTACAGAATCAACCACAATCAAATCAACAGCGTTAGAACGAACCAGTGTTTCGGTAATTTCGAGCGCTTGCTCGCCGTTATCTGGTTGACTCAACAGTAGATTTTCAACTTTTACGCCAAGTCGCTTAGCGTATTGAGGATCAAGCGCATGCTCGGCATCAATAAACGCCGCTGTACCACCTTGTTTTTGGATCTCAGCAATGGCGTGAAGGGTTAATGTAGTTTTACCAGAACTTTCGGGCCCGTAAATTTCAATGATTCGGCCTTTTGGAATACCCCCGCCAAGGGCAATATCGAGCGATAAACTCCCTGTTGGGATAACTTCAACTTTGGCCTTGTGCGTCTCGCCGAGTTTCATAATTGAGCCTTTGCCAAACTGTTTCTCAATCTGATCCAGAGCCAAACCAAGGGCTTTATTTTTGCCAGTTGATTGTTCTTTGTCAGCGTCTTTTGCTGTCGCCATTGTTAGTCCTCTCCCCCAGCCCTTAATTTTAGTGCTCCTAGTATACCAATACTCCGCACTATGTACAGCGCAATTTGTCCACTCCTATTTTATCAAATTTTAAAAGAGGTTATGGTATATAATAAGCATAAGAATAGGCGAAACAAACGTATGAAAATATCTGACAACTTAGTTGCCAAGCTGTTAACCGAATCGGGAAAGGTCAAAAAAGAGCAGCTCACACAATTGCAGGAGCAGGCGAAAGCCGAAAAGAAAAAGCTGCAAGATATGGCTATTAAAGCCAACGCTATCTCTGAAAAAGACCTAACTAAGCTATACGCCAAAGAAATCGATGCGCCATATGTGGAGCTCAATCCAAAAGAAATTGAGCGCGAAGTTTTGCATTTGCTACCTGAGCGAATTGCTCGCCAGTATAACACTGTCGTGTTTGGTGTTGATGAACACAGTAAAAAGCTGCTCGCCATGGACGATCCTGACGATGTGCAAGCTGTTGGATTCCTGCAAAAACAACTTGGCACCGACGTTAAAGTTTATATTGCGCCGGCTTCAAATATTCAAGTTGCCATCGATCAATACCGTGGCAACAATATTAGTTCTGAGCTGACCAAAGTAATTTCTGATGAAGAGGCTGAAGAAAAAGAAGACGAAAATGTTTCCGAAGAAGATCTGGCCGAAGATTCACCAATCGCCCAAACCGTTAACTTGATTATCGAGTACGCGGTGAAGGCTGGCGCGAGTGATGTGCACATTGAGCCACGCGAAGATTACGTGTCTGTGCGCTACCGTGTAGACGGAGTACTGCGTGAAGCCAACAAACTACCAAAAAAAGTTATGGCCTCACTTATTTCGCGAATTAAAATTTTAGCTAACCTAAAAATTGATGAACATCGTGCACCACAAGATGGTCGTTTCAAGATAAGCACTGCCGGCCAGGGTTATGCACTGCGTGTTTCAACACTGCCGATTATGGACGGCGAAAAAGTTGTTATGCGTATTTTGAATGAATCCTCGCAAGCACTGACGCTTGATGATCTTGGCTACTGGGGACATTCCAAGAAAACTGTCGAGAACGCCATCGTTCAACCGTACGGTATGATTCTAGTCACCGGACCAACTGGTTCTGGTAAATCAACCAGTTTATTTAGTGTGCTCAGCATGCTTAATCGACCTGATGTGAATATTTCAACTGTTGAAGATCCAGTGGAATACCGTGTGGTTGGCGCAAACCAAACACAGGTTAATCCAGTGGCTGGCATGACCTTCGTGAATGGCCTCCGGGCGCTACTCCGACAAGATCCAAACGTCATCATGGTTGGAGAGGTTCGTGATGGCGAAACAGCTAATCTTGCCGTCCAAGCTGCATTGACTGGACATTTAGTATTCTCGACACTCCACACTAATAACGCTGCAACCTGTTTGCCTCGTTTGCTTGATATGGGTGTTGAGCCATTTTTGATCGCCAGCACGGTTCGAGCTATTGTTGGGCAGCGACTTGTACGCCGCCTGTGTGTTGATTGCCGCGAGTCATTTTCACCTGACGAAACTACATTAAAACAAGTGGCCGCAATTTTCCACACTGATCAACCTGAAACCATGAAGAATATTCATAAGCTTGAGCAAGAAGCACTTGCAGGCGGCATTGGCAAAGCTAATGTTTCTAAAAAATCCAAAGAAACAACCTCTGATTTAGCCACAACTGACAGTAAAATCGTCAAACTGTGGAAAGCTCATGATGGTGGCTGTGACAGTTGTAATCACACTGGCTACAAGGGCCGAATGGGTATTTACGAAGTGCTCGAGAACAATGGTGAGGTCCAAAAGCTTATTGTCGCCAATTCCACTAGCGACGTGATTCAGCAGCAAGGTATAAAAGACGGCATGGTCACTATGCAGACAGATGGTTTTGTTAAAGCCCTTCGTGGTCAAACCAGCATTGAAGAAATTCTACGGGTAACAAGCGAAGCCTAGGGGGCGCAGGCAAACATATGGCTCAATTTCAGTACACAGCGCTCAAAGATCAGAAAAAAATAACCGGCACCATTGAAGGCAGTAGCAAAGAAGCTGTCATGGAAGCTCTGCGCAAGCAAGGTTTGCATCCACTGCTCATCAAAGCCGGCAGCGGTAAAGGATTCCTCGGAAAACTTAAACGCAATAAAAAGGTGAAACTTCGTGATCTAGCCTTATTTTCTCGCCAACTTTCCACGATGATCTCAGCCGGTGTACCACTTAACCGATCGCTGGCAACGCTTCAGTCCCAAACAAATAATAAGTATTTTCAAAAGGTAATTATGAATATAGGTAAAGACATTGAAAGTGGTAAACCACTGGCTGATGCTTTTGCCAAATATCCAAATATTTACTCTGATGTGTACGTTAACATGGTGCGTGCCGGCGAAGCAGGTGGTATTTTGGATGAAATTTTCAAACGAATCGCCAGCCAGGTTGAGCAAGATGCCAGTATGCGTAAAAAAATCAAAAGCGCCATGATGTATCCAATTGTTATTCTGACCATTACCATCGTAGCTTTCTTTGGTATTATGATTTTTATCATTCCAAAAATCGCCAAAATTTTAAAAGATCTTGGTGGACCAGATGCCAAATTGCCGATTTATACGCAAATTATGCTTGATATCAGTGGATTTTTGGTGAGCAACACTATCATCGCGCATATTCCTCTGCTTAATATGATTCCTGTTATTAATAAAATTCCAAATGCTGCCTTTATTATTGTGGCCTTCGGCATAATCCTATTCTTTGTTCGTCGCTACATTAAAACGCCTAAGGGTAAGTATAAATTCCACTTTCTGCTTCTAAAAATTCCGATCCTTAAAACAGTTCTGCTGAAAATTGCAGTGTCGCGTTTTGCTCGGACCTTCGCGTCACTCATGTCTGCAGGTGTTGGTGTTTTGGACGCGCTGGAAGTTACCGGTGGTGCAATTGGTAATAAAGTTGTTGAGAAAGAACTTCAAGATGCTGCTAAAGAAGTTAAAAATGGTAAGCAACTCTCGCAACCGTTGAGTCAAAGTAAATACTTCCCGCCAATTGTGGCTCAAATGTTAGCTGTTGGTGAAGAAACTGGTCAGATTGATACAATTCTCGTCAAAGTAGCCGACTTTTACGAAGAAGAGGTCGAAACGACTATTGATGGACTGAGCTCCATTATTGAGCCATTGATGATTGTTGTTCTGGGAAGTATTGTTGGTGTAATTGCTGCCAGCGTTATGGGTCCAATTAGCTCACTCAGCAAGAACATTGGCAATAACTAGGCAAGGCTTCTCTTTTCCCTACCTGTGTAAAAGAGGGTTGACGCTCTTACGCTTATGGTTATAATGATATCTAGCTAGAACCCTTATGGGGATCTTAGTAGAAGTAATAATATAAAAAGAATTCAAGGAGGGTGGGTCCCTATGACTTCACTAAAACTTAAACAACGCGGTTTTACGATCGTCGAACTCTTGATCGTAATCGTCGTTATCGGTATCTTGGCAGCACTTGTCATTACAACATTTACCGGTATTCAACAAAAAGCTCGAAACACTGAGCGTCAAACTGATGTTAAGGCACTACATGGCCAAATTGAGGCTTACTACGCTCAAAATGGTCGCTATCCATCACTTGCAAACATGAACAGCAACTCATGGCGAGGAACTAACATGAAGGGTCTTGACTGTGAAGCAATGAAAGATCCAAAAGGTACAGGAAGTGGTACATGTACTACTGATGCTGCACCTTACCAGCTATCTGACACAGCAGGAGCAGGCGCATATAGTTACGTTGTAACTCCTTCAGGTTGTGACAATGGTTCAGGCGGTGACTGTACTGCTTACACCTTGACTGCAACTTACGAAGGTGGTGGTACATTCAGTAAGACTAACCTTAACTAATCAGATTAGTTAAAAGTTAAAAGCGGCCGGTGGCAACATCGGTCGTTTTTTATTACCACCGGCGTGATAAGGGTTGTATAATGTAGGTAAGCATGAGCAAGATAAACATTGGGCAAGAAGGTTTTACTGTTGTCGAGTTGATCGTCACATTGATTGTGGGGGCTATTTTTGTTGTCGCTATGAATGCTATGTTTACCACACAAAGCTATATTAGCGCTCGAGAAAAAGACACTGTCCTCGCAAATGCCTATGCTGAAGCTAAGTTTGAAAGCTTGCGGAGCGCCGGCTTTTTGGCTCTAACAAACGGTACAACAAGTGTTACGAGTGAACTGCCGACTGAGCTTAAATCTCCCCACAGTGGTAGTTTAGTAATTTCTTCGTACAATGATTCAGTCAAAAAAGCTGATCTCACAATTACTTACAACGAGCAAGGTACAAGTCGTAGCCTGACATATACAAGTTACATAGGAGAGTTGGGTGTTGGGCAATATTAAATCCAAAATAAAGAGTTTCCCGCAGAGTGGATTTACTCTTGTTGAGCTTATTATTAGCATTTCCCTCCTGGGAATTATCTCTGTAAGTTTATTCGCTATTATTACAAATTACCTGGTACTGGTAACACGCAACCAGACAATTATAGATATGACTACCAGTTCACAGAACATGCTTCGTGCAGTTGTCGAAGAGCTACGTTATGGTGCTGGTGTTCGTCAAACAAATACTATCACTGATGCACATGCTCCATCCGGCGGTTGGAATACCAGTAATAGCGCATTTATTATTGTTATCGCTGTTCCAGCCGAAGATACGAGCCACAACTACATTATTGATCCGAGTACTGGCAGCCCCTATAACAACGAGCTCGTTTATTTTAAACAAGGTACAACTCTTTATCGACGTACACTGGCTAACCCCAGCGCCAGCGGTAACAGTATTAAAACTACTTGTCCAAGTGCAAGTGCATCAAGCTCCTGCCCGGCTGACGCTCAACTGCTTGATAACCTAAATAACATGGTATTTACACTTTATGATCAAGATAACAATACGACCACAGATCCACTGCAAGCACGTTCTGTAAAAATTGATTTATCAATGTATAAAGATACTTTCGGTGATCCTGTAACCCTAACCAATAGCATTCGCGTAACACTAAGGAACCAATTCTGATGAAAAAAAGACTCTTGCTTCAACAACAAAATGGTTCAGTTTTAGTTTCGCTACTCCTGATTATGCCATTTTTAATACTTATTGCAGCGACGTATTTAAGTTTGGCGGTTAATGGCAACCGCGTTGCACAAAAAGACGAGGCACACACCTATGCACAATTAGCTGCAGACGCAGGTGCTGACCGTTCAGTGTACGAAATTAGTCAGAATGCCAACTATGCCGGCACGGGGTCAGAAGTTACCCTGCAGAGTGATAGTAGTGTCAAAACCACCTACCAAACCACCGTTACTACTGCCGCTGATAACACAAGTAAAACCATAACGACAATTGGACGAACATATAAACCAGCCAGTAGTTCTACGGCAACCTCTTCTGTGAAAATTGCTGTTGATCTCCGACCAGTAACCTCTGGCAGCTATAGCGTTGTTACAGGTGTAGGTGGTTTGTATATGAGTAACAGTGCCAAGATTTTAGGTGGTAGTGTACAAGTTAATGGTGAGATCCAGATGTCGAATACGGCTCAGATTGGGCTTACAAACAGCCCAATAACATTAACTGTGGCTAACCAAAACTGCCCTGTACCAGCTACTTCCGCTTATCCTCGTATTTGTAACACCAGTGAAAGCACTCCGCCAATTTCAATTTCTAATAGTGCTCATATTTACGGTGATGTTAAAGCCAATAACCAAGTAAGTGGTTCAGGTATGTCCAACCCTGGGCTAACTGGAACTTCGGGTGTAAGTGCCCAAAGTCTACCAGCTTATGATCGTGCTGCTCAAAAAGCAGCCGTGGCAAGTACGCAAACCGGTGCTGCTGCTGGGTGTTCAGGTAGTACTACTAAGACGTGGCCGGCAAACCTTAAAATTACTGGTAATGTCGATATCAGTAACAGCTGTCAGGTTACTGTCAGCGGAAATGTTTGGATTACTGGTAAGTTAACGCTCAGCAATACAGCGAAAATTATTGTGAGTAATTCGCTCGGCGCTACGCGACCTGTCATCATGGTAGATGGTGCACCTACATCAGTAAATCTTTCTAACAATACTGAGCTTAAGGCCAATAGCACTGGTACAGGCTTTGAAATTATTACCTATTACAGTCGAGCAAGCTGTTCTCCAGATTGTAGTGATGTAACCGGGACTGACCTCTATAATTCGCGAAATGACGTCACAATTGATATGAATAACTCTTCAGGAGCGGGATCAACCATTTTATATGCTCATTGGTCACGAGTTAACCTATCAAACACTGGTCAAATCGGTGCTTTAGTTGGTCAAACTGTGCAGCTAAGCAACAGCGCCACTATTACATTCGGAACTGCTGTAAGTACTGGTTCAACGTATTGGGTTATTAATGGGTACCGGCGAGTTTTTTAGCCTCTATTTACATCGGTAAATGTGGTATAGTTTAAGAGAAAGAGCTTACGCTTAATTGGGCACTATAAAAAGTATGAACAAAACTCATTTTTATAAAGACAAACCCTTGTTCGGACTTGATATTGGTTTTACCAGCATCAAGCTTATGCAATTGGTGCCTACTGCTAAAAAATTTACTGTAGCCGGCTACGGCGTGAATACGTTTAATCCAAAAGCTGTTGATAACGGTACGATTGTCGATTATGAGAATATGGCTGGCTCTGTGCTGGAATTATTCAAAAAACATCTGGTAGGTGACATTACAACCCCGCGCGTCGCTATGTCAGTACCTGCCGCCCGGACATTTACTCGTATCCTTACCCTGCCCCAGCTTGACGTTAAAGACATCGGCGAAGCTGTACGGCTCGAAGCCGAGCAATATATTCCGGTGCCAATTGATGACTTGTATATAGATTTTCAGCTCATTAGCAAATCTGAAAAAGGCCAAGACTTATTAGTTGTGGCCGTCCCCAAAAAAATAATTGATTCATACATGAACCTGGCAAACATTTTGGGACTTGAAGTTATTGCTATGGAAACAACCATTGGCTCAACCAGTCGTTTGTTCCAACACACTGATCAGCAAGATTTACCAACCGTTATCATTGACTTCGGCTCAGTCTCGGCTGATGTGACAATTTTTGATAAGCAACATCTAGTGGTAACGGGAACAATCCCTGGTGGTGGTGATGATTTTACTAAGTCAATTGCCGAAAATCTGGGCGTGACCGATCAAGAGGCGCATATCATCAAGACCAAGTACGGTCTTGGTGTTAGCAAAAAACAACACGAAATCGCCCATGCACTGGAACCAAAACTGCAGGTCATCGACAAAGAAATTCGTCGTATGTTGCGCTACTACGATGAACGCTCCAACACCAATAGAAAAATTGGCCAAATTATTACACTGGGTGGTGGTGCAAACATGCCAGGGCTCAGCGAATATTTAACCAACAGCCTTCGAGTGCCTGTCCGCTCGTGCGATCCATGGGGCAGTATTAGTTTTGGACGATTACAACCGCCAAGCACGCTTGAAAAATCGATTTATCTGACTGTAGCTGGTCTGGCACTCATTAATCCGAAGGAGATTTTCGCATGATTAACTTGCTACCTCCTGACGAAAAAGCGAATTTCCTGTATGCTCGCAAAAACACCAAACTTCGTCGATGGGTGACTGGCTTAGTCTGCTTGTTACTTGGCATGTTTTTCCTTTTAGCTGCTGGACATTTCTACATTGCCAACGCCACAAGTAAATATACGCAGCAAGTTGCTGCTAGTGATGCTTCGCTAAAATCTCAGGACCTGGATGCAACCGAAAAACGAGTGCAGGATTTATCAAACAATTTGAAACTCATAATTCAAGTGCTGTCGCGTGAGGTTTTGTTCAGTAAATTGCTCCGTCAAGTTGGCGCAGTTATGCCACCAGGTTCAGTATTATCAACCATTGAACTCAGTAAAGTCCAGGGAGGAATTGACTTAAGTGCCGAAGCTGTCGATTACAAGACCGCCACGCAAATTCAAGTGAATTTGCAGGATCCTAATAACAAATTGTTCGATAAGGTCGATCTTGTTCAGGTTGCATGCACACCAAAACCAGAGACAGGTCTGCCTTGTAAAGTTACACTCCGAGCTCTGTTTACCAAAAATAATCCTTACCTGTTTATTAACAATGGAGCCAAAAAATGAGTACTAAGAAATTCTATTTTGGCATGATCGGTTTAGTTGGATTGTTGAGCGTTGCATCTATAGCTTTGCTAGTTCTCGGCAATATGTTTTTGGAAAAACAAGCTCATAAGCTTAATGACTTAAAAGTTCAAGATCAAGTGCTCGAAGAACAGCAAACTGCACTCAAGCAAGCAAAAAAAGATCTAGCTAAAAATGCAGACTTGGAAAAAACAGCCAAAGCCGTTGTTCCTCAGGATAAAGATCAGGCTCAAGCCGTACTGGAAATTGTTAACATCGCCAAAGCCAGCAATATAAATATTGCCAGTATAACGTTCCCAAGCTCAACTCTTGGAGCGGCCGCTGCTCCTCAAGCATCGAATAGTACGTCGACACCTGGTGACAGCTCCAGTTCATCCGCAGGTAGTACTCCATCAACAAAAGCGCCACCAATTACACAGGCCAAGCCAGTTGACGGGATTAATGGCGTTTATAGTTTGGAAATAAAAGTCACACCAGACGCTACGCCAATTACCTACTACCAATTCCTTGATTTCCTCAGTCGACTTGAGAATAACCGTCGAACCGCTCAAGTTACTCAAGTGAATGTCACGCCAGTTGGCACCGATCGAACAAATCCACTTATTACGTTTACATTAACACTTAATATTTTTGTGAAACCATCATGAAAGCAGACCTCCAAAAAATAATCACCAAATTCAAATCCTTTGGCAGGCTAATTGTTAAGTACTCTGGTTTTATTGTGATTTTGCTGGCACTGTGTGCCTATGGATTTATTGTGTATAGAATTGGTGCGCTGACAAATAAAGAGCCGAATGAAGACGAAGTTGCCAGCCAGCTGGATACGCTTAAAAAACCAACAGTTGACCAAAATACTATCAATAAGATCCAACAATTAGAAGATAGTAACGTCCAAGTTAAAACTCTCTTCGATCAAGCGCGTGATAATCCGTTTCAGGATTAACTTGCCTGGCCCGGGTGTTTTTCAATATAGTCAGCGCGAATTTTTAACATAAGGTCGGCTGTTTTTCTAGCTTTTGGGCAATAGGAAAATTCAAAGTTATCTTGTTCGCCTGCTGTTTCAATTGTAATAAGTCCGTACCCAAAAATAGCTGCAAAAATACCTTGTTGTGAGGCTGTGACATCTTCAATGTTGGCCAAGGATAATTGAGAATTTTTCGTTGTAAAAAGACCAGTACGATCGAATTCGCGAATATTATGATTTGAAAGCACTAACTTATTGCCACGGTATACAATCGTTACAAGTATTAATATAAAAACGACTGCGATAAAGAATAAAAAGCCTAGAGCAATAACTAGCGAGCCAGAATGAGCGGCAGTTTTTTTATCTAAAACTGACGGCAGCAAAAAGTACAGGAGAGCAAACGCAGCAATTAAAGCAACAAAAGCCTGAAAATACATAATAAAGAGTCCGAACAGGTGCTTGTACAAAACCTTTAATATTTGTTCTGGTTCATCCGGTTTAGGGCTGGGAGCAGGAGCAGGTGCCGGCTCGGGATTTTGTTCTACGGATCGTTCTGCCGGTTGAACGGATTGCTCAGGTTCATCAGTCGGTTCATCTGTTGGTTGCATGCAAATATTATAACAGTTTCGCTTGCTTGTTCGCTTTCTTTTGTTTGCCTAAATGTTTGTATGCTTTTGGTGTAGCTTTTCGACCACGTGGCGTGCGTTCAATCAGGCCAATTTGCATTAAATATGGCTCAACAAAATCTTCGATGGTGATTTTTTCCTCGCTCGTGAGTGCCGCAAGCGTATCCAGCCCAACCGGGCCGCCATTATAGTTATCAATGATTGCAGCAAGTAGTAGTCGGTCAGCTGGATCAAGCCCAAGTTCATCGATTTCAAGCAGTTTAAGTGCACTGTGACTGATTGGTTCGTCTATCATGCCATCGCCATTAATGTCAGCGTAATCTCGCACCCGCTTTAGCAGACGGTTGGCAATTCGTGGCGTAAGCCTTGATCGCTGGGCTAATTCTGTGGCTGCTTGCTTATTCACTTTGACCCCTAAAATTCCAGCTGCTCTGGTAATAATCTGAGCGATTTCGTCAGGACTGTAAAATTCCAACCTATGAATCATCCCAAAACGATCGCGCAGCGGTGCTGCCAACGAACCCGTTCGAGTCGTGGCGCCAATAATTGTAAACTGCGGTAGATCCAGCCGCAGACTTTTTGCACTTGGACCTTTGCCGAGCATAATGTCGAGCTTGAAATCTTCCATGGCGCTATAAAGCACTTCTTCGACCGAACGATGCAGCCGGTGAATTTCATCAATAAATAAAATGTCGCCGTCTTGTAAGTTGGTAAGCAAACTTGCCAAATCCCCTGCCCGCTCGACAGCCGGTCCAGAAGTTATGCGAATTTGAGAACCCATTTCGTTAGCAATGACGGTTGCCATGGTTGTTTTGCCAAGTCCTGGAGGACCATACAGCAGAACGTGATCGATCGGCTCGCCGCGTTTTTTAGCAGCCGCGATAGCCAGCTTTAGATTTTGCTTGATGCGTTCCTGGCCAATGTAGTTTGCAAAGTCATGCGGACGCAGGTTGTTTTCAAACTGCTCTTCGGCTTCGTCTTCGTTTGGTTGTACAATCCGTTCAATCGCCATTTAAAATCCTGGGTCGTTAAAGTAATCGATGCTAAATATATCGGATGCTTCAGCAAAATTGTTTCGCTCCCATTGCATAAATGGTTTAGGGTTGCCGATAGGATTTATTTCTTCATTGTAGTATTTCTGGTTAACTTTAGCTTCAGAATACTGGCCGATTACCATCAAGTGATTACCGCCTACATCTTTTAGTAAATCTATTATCTTAAAATCTATCCACCCAAGTGAATCCTTTAATACTGGCCCGTGCTCCGAGAAGTCCATATCAAGACTGTCCTTAAACTCTTCCACCTTTTCTTCACTAGAATCATAACCCGAGTACTTTTGACCTAATTTCCAAACTAAGTCTAACTGATCTCGGTGTGGCACAGAAACAGTAAAGCCTTTAGCTGTTTTTAGGTTCTCTGCTGTTATCCACGGATAATATACGGCAATAATAACCATGCAAGGGTCTGTACTAATAGACGTAATGTTGTTGATCGGAATAATGTTCTTGCGACCTTCATTATTTTTTGTACCAATAAGAACAACTAGCCGAGGGGCTAAGATTCTATGGATTTTTTCTTTAACCTCTATCATCGCTATCCTTTCAATGCCTGTTTGATGCGATCTTCAGTTGAGAGTTTGGTGTCGACTTTGCTCAATGCAGTTTGAGCGTCTTGCAAACTATAACCAAGCGACATCAATCCTTGCACGGCTTCATCTTTTACGGTCGCGCTGCTTTCAAATAAATGGCTGCTGTCGCTGGCAACCAAGCCAACTTTGTCTTTTAGATCCACTACCACTCGTTCTGCAACTCGTTTGCCGACACCGCTTGCGGCTTGAATAAACTTCGTGTCGCCGCCAGCAATTGCACTACGAACCTCGCCTGCATTGCCAAGGTTCAGAATTGCAATGGCCATACGTGGCCCCACACCATTTACATTTAAAAGCTGTTCAAAAAGTAACTTGGTATCTGGCTTACAAAATCCAAACAGGTCATGGGAATTTTCACGTATGTGTTCATAAATATATAGTTTAGTTTTGCCGCCGTTTTTAAGTTGAGCATGATCTTCAGTCGCAATACTCAAACCATAGCCAACACCGTTGACGTCCAAAACAATTTGGTCACCCAAAACTTCGCTAACAATACCCTCAAGCGTTGCAATCATATGCAATATATTATCGCATATACACTTATAAATCTGAAAAGGGAACAGTGATCTGCTCTGGATCCTTTATGTTAAGATTCTCATCAAACCATTCAATATGAGGATTATCCTGAACTAAAACAAGGAAATTACCCAATCCATCGATTACATTAATTTCAATGGTGCCTTTATCTAAATTAAAGACAGCTTGGTGGCGTTTTAGAGTTTTTTTGATTCCATACTTTTGAGTTAGTTCTTTGAGCTTCTGCTCGAATTTTTCAACTCTTTGGCTAGGCTGCACCACAAAATTTCCACTTTCGTGCCTAAACTGAACTAAGAAATCACCCTCTTTTTTGCGTGATATTTTTAGCACATCTAGAGAGCCGGTATTAAAATAAATGTCCTCGACCTCTATGTCCTTAACTAATGGGCCAAGCCTGGCTAATTTTTCTAACCAATCTTGTGTGTTTCCACCAACTTTTATTTTTAGTTCTTTCATAGACTCATACTACAACAAATAGCAGCAGCCAGTGCATCGGCAGCATCATCAGGTTTGGGAATTTCTTTTAGTTTTAAATGCATTTTGACCATTTCTTGCATCTGATTTTTTTTGGCACTCCCATAACCTGTGATAGCTTGCTTGATTTGGTTTGGCGTGTACTCGTGTAGTTCTAAATTGTGTTGTTTGCCAAGTAGCAACACGATGCCGCGAGCTTGAGCAACCGACATAGCAGTTGTGACGTTTTTGCTAAAGAATAATTTTTCTACCGCCATAACTTCTGGCTTAAGTTCTTTAATAAGTTGGTTGAGTTCATCAAAAATTGTTTTGAGTCGGTCGCTATCTTCTTGCTTAACCGGCGTTCGAATCACACCGGCGTCAATCAATACCGGGTTATTGTTTTTGATTTCAATAGCACCAAATCCTAAAATGCCAGTGCCCGGATCAATTCCTAAAATTCTCATTCTTTGATATCAAAATTAGTGTGCGTGTTTACGACGTCGTCAGAATCCTCTAATGCTTCCATGAGTCGCATGAGTTTGCCTGCGGTTTCTTCATCAGTAATTTCAACTGTGTTGTTTGGCACAAATGTTAACTCGGCCTCTAGAATTTCGATGTTTGCCATAGTGAGTGCATCGCGCACTTTTGCCAGTTCGCGTGGATCGGTATATACAACCGTCTCATCACCTTCCTCAACTGCATCTTCTGCGCCAGCGTCCAGAATCTTCATAAGTAAATCTTCACCTGCACCTTTAACTCGGATCATACCTTTACGATCAAACTGAAAAGCCACCGAGCCTTTTTCGGCCAGGTTACCACCGTGCTTAGAGAAAGCCAGTTTAACTTCGGGCAAGGTTCGGTTCACATTATCCGTCGCACATTCTACTAAAATCGCGGCCCCGCCCGGACCATAACCTTCATAAGTAACCTCCTGGATTTGCTCACCGCCGAGTTTACCAGAACCACGATCAATCGAACGTTGGATATTCACATTTGGCATATTGGCAGCTTTGGCTTTATCGATTGCTAGTCGCAAACTAAAGTTCATATCAGGATCAGCACCAGCGCGTGCAGCAACTGCGATGGCATTACCAAGCTTAGTAAAAATCGCGCCTCGCTTGGCGTCGTTAGCACCCTTTTGTCGCTTGATTGTTTCCCATTTACTATGTCCGGACATTTTGGCTCACTTTCTTATCTGTTATTATACCGTTGCCTCTATTTTTGTGCCACAACAATATACAGATTGCTAGTAATATTGCGTAGAGTATTATCATTTGTTTTGCTGAAATTGAGCGTTCGACCACGACACCAGGAATTTTACTAATGAGTGTTGCGACATCCAGCATGTAAGTCAAAATTACTTTGGCGGGCAATGCCACAAAACCTGCAACTGATGGCAACCACATGCCAAAAATTCCAGCAATGAGTGACAGTAGCATCCCAACTGGCACTAAAGGCACAACAAGTATATTTGCAACAATTGCCAGCCAAGATGTTTGACCGAACACAAATAAAATAATCGGTACCGTCATAATTTGGGCACAAATTGTCTCAATGCAAATTAATACGACAGTTCTTGGTTGGCGATCTTTGTAAATTCGCTTAATTACGAGCGGCGCGATAATCATGACACCAAAGAATGCCAAGAACGACAAGTACCAACCAATATCGGACCAAATATAAATTGGGTTATAGGCTGCTGTGGCTGCTGCCACCAACAAAATAAGCAGCAACGGCTTAATGTTTCTGCCGTAATACCAAGCCACAATACTCAACAAACTTACTATTGATGCTCGCATGATTGATGGACTACTACCAACTAACAACACAAACAAAAACACTAACGCTAAAGACACGATTGTAGTTTGATATCTGGATCGCTTCGAAAATAATCGCTGCGTAGCTCGAACAATAATTGTTAAGTTATACCCTGAAACTGCAATGATGTGTGTCAAACCAGTAGCTGTTAATACAGCTGTGATTTCGACTGGCAAATTAGTGCGCTGGCCAAGCAGTAAGCCAAGCGCAAACGAGGCCAATGGTTCTGGCAATGCATTGTACATACCACTAATAAATTTGTGTCGGACTTTCTCTAAAGTTGTTTCCTGGTGACTCATGAGCTTAATTTGGGCAAACTTAATTGTTCCCTGCTTGCTGCCACGAGTTGGATAAATTTTGCCACTTATTTGCACCGTGTCGCCGCGGTACACCATGCTCGCACCAAAGCCTTCAACACTCAGCTGACCAACTAAGTTCTGATGTTTGGGGCTTAAAACTTTAATCGAGCTAGCCGTAAAACCCAGCTGGCTTTGCTCGGCGTACACGCCATCATCAACTACAATCGCTTGAAGTGTAACTTGCTGCTTGGCAAGTCCGTCGTAGCTGCGAAGCTTGTGCATGTAGTTTGAGCCACGGTAAACTCCAAGCACTAAACCAAAGCCAACAATTGCCATTAAGAAAAACTTTGGGAAAAGTCTGAATGAGAACAATGCAAAAATGAAAAAACCCAAAACAATCAGCCAGCTTACTTGAACATGCAGCCGTGCTAAACCAAGGCCAATTAAAAAAGCCGCCAGCCCACCCATAATTATGGTTGTTCTTTTTGGCATAGTTCTCAAGGTGCGAGAATTTTAAACCCACACTGCTTCTACTTCAAGCCGCGGAATTTACAACGTCGTCACTACTTGCTTCTTCATCGTTTGTAACAAGATCACGAATATTAACATGTATACCATCAAAGGCTTGCATTGCAGCAAGCAAGGATTGCAAATCTGGTGCACCATCACGCCGTTCACCTGAATTACTGTGCGGTCTTGCAATAACCGAAAGAGGTCCAAGTTCAACTAACGGTAGCTTTTTATCATTACCGTTAAACCTTACGAGCACGCCAACCATGTCGTACGAACCAAGCCGTGCTGAGGTAACTCCACGTAATGACAATCTAAATTCACAAACTGTGCCTTCTGGGCTGGTGTATTCTAGCGGATCAGAAACCGAGTGTATTGCCTCATCTAAATCACTATCGAGATTAGGGTTAGTGCAGATTCCTACTGCACGCTGCAACGAAGATTCATATGCACTTTTAATGATTTTGTCATCGAGCTTCAGTTCACTATCAACAAGATTATCAATCAGCGGAATATCGGGCTTGAACGCATCAACAGTCGGGGAAGTTTCACCTACTAGTTCTGACGGTGGGACATGCGGAACTTCTGATTTTCTTTCCAACGCTCCTTCGTATAGGTCAGTCATAGAACCCTCCGTGCTTCATTCCATTAAAGCGCGTTTAGAATTAATTGCAACCCCTTAAGTTTTGGTGCCGATGTAGCCGCCACTTTGATGGGCCCAAAGCTGTGCATAAATTCCTTTTTTATTTTTGAGCAACTCTTGGTGTGTGCCGACTTGCACAACTTTACCTTTGTCCATCACGGCGATTCGGTCCATGCGTTGAATAGTGCTCAGCCGATGAGCAATCACCACCGCCGTGCGGCCTTCCATTAATTTCCAAAGTGCTTTTTGAATGTATTTTTCACTTTGGCTATCGAGTGAACTCGTTGCCTCATCCAAAATTAAAATTGGTGCATTCTTAAGTAATGCTCGTGCAATTGCCACACGCTGACGCTGTCCGCCTGATAATTTAATACCACGCTCACCAACCAATGTGTCGTAGCCTTTTGGCAGCTCACGCGCAAATTCGTGCACGTATGCAGTCCTTCCAGCTTTTTCAATCTCAGCCTTTTTAGTGCTTGGTTTTCCATAAGCAATGTTGTCAGCAATGCTCCGATGAAACAGCAAAGGCTCCTGTGGTACATAAGCAATATGACGACGCAAATCCGCTTGAGCCACATCTCGCACATCGAGCCCGGCAATTTTAATATTCCCGTTTGTTACGTCCATAAACCTGAGCAGTAATTTTGTAAGCGTCGTTTTGCCACTGCCCGAATATCCAACTAAGCCAATTTTTTCACCCTCGTTTATATGAAGATCAAAATTTTTGACTGCCATTGTTTTGGCTGTCGCATCGTTATAGCGAAATGTTACGTTTTCAAAGTGAATGTTCGAGGTTAAACGCTTTGGAATTTTTTGCACCTTTTCTTTATCGAGCACAGTTGGTTTAACTAACATGGTTTTCATCGCTTGATGGGCTGCGCTCATAACAGCTTCGTAATTTTTAATTAAATCAGCTATGTCTTGGGTGGCAACAACTAACTTAATGACATACAGCTGAACCAGGATCACAATCGCGATAGAAATTTTGTTTTGCTCGTACAAGCGCGAGGTAAAAATTAGTAGCAAAAAAGTTGCCAGCGCTGCCAGAAACATTCGTCCTAAATCTGCCGGAATTGAAGTCATCCAAGACCAATACTGTGCCATCACATATCGATGCAGTGGTTTGCTGAGTCGCTTCTGCTCGTACTTTTCAGCAGCAAAACTTTTAACAGTCGTGCCATGCCCCAGAGCGTCAGTTATGACACCCGACATTTCGCTGCTTGCTTCACTTAAAATCCGTCGATATTTTAGACGCCAGCGTGTAATAACAATAGTGAAGCTCAATACTAATGCCATACTCACAACAGTAATAAGTGCGAGCAGCCAAGATTGCCAGGCGATAATACCAATGCTGACCACCACGATAATGATTTGTTTTAAGAAGCCGTTAAAAAGCAGTTGGTCGTATTCATCGTGCGCTTCACGAAGTCTTGTTGCTTGCGATCCAAGTGAACCAAGATAGGTGTTATTTAAAAATTCGTAATCCTTTTCGAGATAATTTGTAAATATTTTGCGTTGTAAATATTCTTGGCAAACTTTGGCGTTCTTTATGACTGCGACA
This sequence comes from uncultured Candidatus Saccharibacteria bacterium, assembly GCA_964590205.1. Taxonomy (GTDB): domain Bacteria; phylum Patescibacteriota; class Saccharimonadia; order Saccharimonadales; family JAGQNJ01; genus CAZPVO01. Next base: position 37,051 of record CAZPVO010000006.1, read on the forward strand.
CCGCCTACTCCCCACAGAACACAATAGACGAGTGCTAACACTAAAATTGAATACGCGTAGTGCAAAACGGCGGTAAAATTTTTTGTAATAATCGCCTGCAGACCATAAGCAACCACAAAGGGAATCAAGATATTATAAATCAGCAATGCAGCCGGTCGAGTAAAAGCCCAAATAACAAAAGTTGGCGTATCTTGAAACCACGCACTTCTAAAAAGTCTGTGGACTTCGCGAGCTGCTTCACGATCGCGCTTTGTAAATGACTCTCCGACATGGTACATGCAGGCTATTATTTCACGAACACTACCCTGTATAAAGGATAAGCAATTCGCTATCGACGCTTTGGCATGCCGATTTCGCGGCGCATCCACACATGCAACAACACTGCACACCACATGCGGTATGGTTTCCAGTTTTCGGCAATTTTTAGAACCTCATCGTAATTTGGTTCTTTGTCTAAATGATAGGCCTGAGCAATTGCGTACTTAGTGAGATCATCGTCTGCAATGCCATCAACAAGTCCGGAACCGCGGTACAAAATTGCCTGCGCATAAAAAGGACCGATGCCATTGAGACTCAGCAAATAGTCCAGTGCAGCTTCGATTTTCAAGCTTAATAGGTGCGCGCTGGTTAGTGGGCCTTCGATTGCAGCTTGGGCAACACCATGAATTCGCTCAATTTTATTTGGGTTCAAACCTTTAAAGTTAGTAATTTTCAACAGTTCATCTGGGCTTGGAAAAGCGTAAAATTCCTGGCCATCAATTGTAAACTTTTGACCATGAGCTTCAGACATTTTCTTCATTAAAACCCGTCGTTGATTAATAGAAATTCGCTGACCAATAATAAATGAACAAGCCGCTTCGTATGGTGAGTGAAAAAGTGTTGGGCGCAGGTTGTGGTATTTTTGCTGCAACTCACCGATAACTTTGTCACGCTTGCCAACTTCTAGCCAATCGCTGTCGTCGACATTGAGCGACAAGCACCTGCGAACTTGATCGATTGCTGCGTCTTCATCTTTTGCACCATGAACTTCCGCACTCAGTTCCCCACTTTTATTTTGTGAAACAACAACCGCTGTCGATTCTTTCCAACCTTCAACCGGGAAAGCAATCACAATTGAAAATTCATCTGGCGAATCTTTAAGAACTGGCCAACCCCCAAAAAAATCATTTTGATTCCGAAGATCAAACGGCGCGTTGTGCTTTATTTTATGAATTGCCATTGTAAGCCTGAACAAGTTTTTGATGAATCTGTGGATTAACAGCAGCAATTGCACCTACTGAACTGATTTCCCATGGTCGACCATCAAGCGCAGTAATTGTACCTCCAGATTGCTGGGTCAAAAAGGCCGCCGCACACATGTCCCATGGGTGACAGCTAACATTAATAAAGCCATCCACTTTACCAATTGCTGTGTAGACAAAACTTAGTGAACTGCTGCCAGACATTGGCATGTAGCCGTCTTCTGACAGAATCTTAAATGTAGCATCACAAATTTTTTGTTTGACCTCGGGATTAAGCTTGTTGGACGCACCAAGATCAACATCTACTAGTACGCCAAAACGTTTTTCGGTACTTACTTTTTCTACTAAACTATCGTTTTTATACACTTTGTTTTCACCAATAGACCAAAGTAAGTCACCTTGACTATGATCGATCACACAAGACGCAACAAGCTTGCCATCCTGTGACAAAGCAATGTTGGTACAATAGTATTTTATGTCTCTTGATACGTTGGTAGTTCCGCAAATTGGATCGATAATCCAAATACGCTTGTCGCTTAATTCTGTGTCATTATGTTCTTCTTCAGCCAAAATTTCATCACCTGAAAATCGCTTTTGGATTTCGGCAACTACTAATTTTTCAACTGCTACGTCAACCTCAGTTGCAAAATCGCCGAGGATATCTTTATGTGTTACTACTGAAGGTCTGTTACTAAAGTTTTTAACAAGATCGATAACTTGTTTATGAATATCTTTGAAAAATTCAGCTTCTGTATTTAAATTCATATCCGCAGTATAACAAACTTGGCTAATCCGTTGACTTTTACGCTTAAAACAGAGATAATAACCCCTGTTTTCGTGTTTTTTCTTCGCAAGACGGGCCAGTAGCTCAGCTGGTTAGAGCATCGGCCTTTTAAGCCGAGTGTCCTGGGTTCGAGTCCCAGCTGGCCCTCCAATTTAAGAAGCTCCTTTCGGAGCTTTTTTGTTATGCTTAGAGTAATGGATCATAAACTGCTGGGTCAAATTTGTGGCGTTATTGCCGTAATTATTGCCATCAGCTCGTTTCAATTTGATAATCGCCGGACCATGCTAAAACTGGCGCTGCTCGCCTCAGTGTTTTATGTCATTGCGTTTGCTTCAATAGGCGCAACGACTGGTGCAATCATGAACGCAATAAATGGACTGCGTTACCTTACATTTCTTGTTTTTAGTCCAACACGTAAAAATAGTTGGCTGCTCGGACTTTTTATTGTTATTCCTGTGATCGCTACAGCAGTAACATGGCAGGGTCCAAAAAGTCTGCTGGCCATGGCTGGTACAATTCTCATTTCGATCGCTTTTTGGCAAACCGACGAGCGAATCATCAGGATTCTTTCACTTACTGCCCCGCCACTCTGGTTTATTTATGATGCAATGGTGGGGTTTTATCCTGGGATGTTTGTCGAAGTTTTTGATACTGTTTCGATTCTAGTCGGTCGATATCGTTTCGACAGAAAACCCAAAAAATAGCCAATGATTATGCTTGCCTGTTAAAATTTTCGAGCGTAAGCTGAGAATATGCCGCTAACAACTGCAACACCTCAGCAAGTTCGAATGTTTGGGAGACCTGAACTTGAAGCAATCGCTGAACGATATCCGCAGGAACTTGTAAATCCAGATGGCATTTTAGATGTTTTTGATGCATTTGAACCAGTTATGGGTATTGAGACACGTGATGTTCGAATAAAACCTGGTGAATCATTTGAAGATTTTGAAGCTAGATGCCTGTATTTAGGTAATGGTGTAGGTATGGAGTTTACTGGACGACGTATTGTTGTCGCCGATAGCTGTGTACTTGAAGGTATTAAGCAAACAATTTGCACTAATGTTTCTATGGGTAGGCCGGTTGGTCCACATTTTAATTTTGATGATCCTGTAAACCGAGCTGATGCCAATGAAAGAGCACGTTTAGTTGAATATGGTTTCTTGAGGCGCAATGTTGCATATTTAAGGCATAAGGTCTCTGTGCTTGAACAAGCCGAAAAACTTGAAGCAGGGCAACATTTCTTTGTTTTTGGAGTTAGATTAGGTGTAAAGATTAGGCACGAGCAACGTAAACTACAAGCCGAAGCTAACAGCGTCAAACCTGAACCGACTCAAGAAGAAGTTGCCGCAACCATAGAAGCAGATTATCGCTGGCTCCCTCAGTAGCACAACCTGATACAATACCAGCATGAAGAAAAAGGGCACAATTAGTTTAATAATCGTTGTCGTCCTAATCTTCACCAGTATTTTTCTTGTACTTCGGCACAGACATTTATGCCAATCAAGCAATAACTATTTTGACTCTCATCCACAATCTTGTCCAAGCTGGTTTGTGGACGGCAAGTCATCTTATCAGCAAACAAGCCCGAGCCAACAACCAATAGACGATGCGGCTCAAAAAGACGGGCAGTACTTTAGAGACAAGTACCCAGATGCAAAAGACCAAGCACAGTGTTTAGAAGAATACTATGCGACATATCCAGAAAATAAGCCTGAAAACCAACAACCAAACACTGTTTATCTGCCACCGCCCTGCCCTGGTATTCCTCAATAATTTAAATCTGTAATACAATAAACTTATGAAAATTACGTCAGCAAAAGACGCCTTGCATGTCAAAAAACCAGAAGGAACTGATGTACACTACTATCTCTTTAAGGACTACGAAGTTCACTATAACGAACAGGATCCTCACACCACACAAACGTGGCATCACCACGAAAAAATTTGGGAAACACTTTATATTATTGATGGCGAAATAGCTGCCAAGTGGCGTGAAAATGGCAAAGAAAAATCACAAATCGTCAAAGCCGGTGACCTTATTGAAACTGAGCGAACTCCTCACACTTTTTCAAATGACAGCGATAAGGTTGTTAGAATCTTAGTCATTAAAAGAATGCCGTCTGATCAAGATCACAGTGAAACACTAAAGACCGATAAGGTGTTAGACTAGTCCTATGAAGCTTATGATTTATGTGGGTGCTGGTGTGGGCGGTCTGATCGGCGGTTACATCCCGACACTACTATGGCACGCTAATCCGTTAAGTGGCTGGAGTTTAGTTTGCGGTTTTATCGGCACACTTGTTGGAATTTATCCTGGTTATCTAATCGGCAACTACTTTGATTCGTAAAGAGCACGGTTTGTGGGACAAAGTTTGGCGCGACCCAGATGGTCATATATCACTTATAGAACTTCCAAACTTGCCACTAATTTCAGCTGGGTTTTTTATTATGCTGGGATGGTTTTTACCAAGTGGTCACTTTAAAAACTTAGCTAGTACTTTAAGTTTTGGCTTTTTATTTGTTTGGTCGTGGCTCGAGATAACAACTGGCAAAAGCTATTTTCGCCGAGTACTTGGCACGGTAGTTTTGCTTTTTATTGTTTACAACCGAGCCCGCTGATTACTTTTTGCCTTTTTTGCCCTTTTTCTCACCACCTCGGTTTAATAACCATAGAGCCACTAACTGGAAGAGTATGACGAAACCAATAACTGCACCATCCGCACTGGCAATTTTACTTGTGAGCTGGTTGCCGTTAATAATATCTTGCACCGATTGTGGTAGCACGTGAATCATAAATGCCGCATACACAATACCGGTAATAATAAACGGCAAAATATGCAGAAAAGTTTTGCCACGACTGATGCTGCCTTTTAAAAATATGGCCGTTAAAATCATCGGCAATGTCAGAACAATCGCTTCGGAATAACCTGCCAGAACTGTGCTGTGAGAAACTGACTCAATAGCACTAAACGCATCGTGCCCAAAATATCGAGCTAACAACTCGCCCGCCATAACACTGAAAAATAAATGCGAGGCACTTACTTTCAGGAGTAAGCCAAGTACTAAAGGTATAGCGATCAGCCCGCCTAGAATAATAAACGGCATGAAGTGCGAAAGCATAAGCACATCATAGCACGGCAAACCCTAAAAATATTGGCTAAAAATAGAGCTGCTGCTTGTGTTCCAGGCCAAGTTTGCTAGCCGTACCTGCGTTCACTTCAATCACATATTGTGCATCAACCGGTGGACAATATGTTTTGGGATAAGTTTCTGGTGAAACGTTCGGTTCAACATGCACGACTTGTTTGTTCGCGTCGAGCCAGATCATGTCGAGCGAAAACTTCATGTCTTTCATCCAAAAACATTGCGCTTGCGGAGTATCATACGGAAACACCATGGCGTGATCCTCTGGCATTGACACTCGATTGCCTAAGCCGATCATCTTCTGAGTTCTGCTACTGGCATATTCGAGTGATAATACACATGCACCTTCTTTTTGTAATCGCACGCAATTATTACTCTCAGCTTCATAGGCATTCAGTCTAAAAAGTGCTATCACGATTAAGCAAGCAAGAAAAGTGCCGAAGAGCACCAGCAGTGTAATTTTCCAATATGGAATATCACGCTTGGATTTATTAGTTCGGGATTTTGAATTCTTTTTTGACAATTTCTACCACCTTTTGGGTTTTAGTATTTAAATCATTTTTGCCCATGGCTTTGCCAAGTTTGACTATTTTAAGTATACGCTTACCGCTTCCCACCGTAGTACCTTCACTATATCGAGAAAATATCAACAATGTGTTTTCGCCTTTAAGCTCATCGATTGAATAAGCTGGTTTTATAAACACGAGTTTATCATTTTGAATTTTGTACAAACCTGTCTTAATGCGCTCTTCAATTTTTAAATCTTCTTCCAATGGATTGTGAATAATCATATAAGAAACCGGACGCTCGTAACGACCACTGCTTGGAAGCGCGTCGAGATCTTCAACTTCGTATTGATAATTGCCGAGTTCTAGCGCATGTAGCAGCATAAATGGGATCTTACCCATATTAAGTTGCATGTCACTAATCAGGAATGAATAGCCAGTTTGGCGGGCGTTAATTTCGATAGCGTAGACTTCGTTGTCTGGCGTAATAATAAGGTCGATACCAAAAATACCTTTGTAGCCGTGACTGGCAAGTTCGGAACCGATAATTGTAGCAATCTCGTTAGCTTGGTGTTGCACGATATCAGGATATTCAACGCCCAGTTCACCACCACACCATGAAGTTGCACCAGCAAGCTTGGTGTTGCAAAGGTACTTGCTGTTGAGCAGTTGTGTCTGGACTCCACCGCTAAAAATTCCGTACTTTGTAATGCAAACTTGAATGCTCGATGCCTGACCTTGAATGAATTTTGAAACTACAATTGAGCGACCATATGAAATTTTCTTAAGTGCTTTAACTGCGTCAACATAATCATCTTCATTCTTAACAATAAATGTGCCCTTCGAGCCAGACGATTCTTCGTCTTGCATTACAAATTCACCAAGCTCCTCTTTAAGATCGCGGTAAGCTGCGGCTCGGTCCAATTCGTTCATATATTTTGTAACATATTCGGGCGTTCGAATAAGATCGGCGAATTCGTCACGGAAATAACGCTTATTCTCATATGCATGAGCAATTGTTGGTGAGTTCATTAAATAGGTCAGTGGGTTTACTTTGTATGGCGGGTCAATTGGTGAGTACATAACAAACTTGCGTTTTGGATCAGTTTTAACAAAGCTGGCGAATCGTTTGGTTTTGGCGATAGCTGTAGAAGCGCCACTATTTGAAATATTCAATGAAGTGTAAGGAATACCGAGTTCGTCGAGCCAGGGATTTTTTTCATCAGTTACGAACAAAAAATCTTCAAAAAGTCGGCTGTAAAGCAAAAAGAATAGCTGGTCGCGGTAAACCGAACCAAGAGAAAGTTT
>CAZPVO010000007.1:0-41830 GCA_964590205.1 uncultured Candidatus Saccharibacteria bacterium
CCTCTAGTGTTTTGAGCAGTGCATTGAAAGCTTCTTTGGTAAGCATGTGGACTTCATCGATAATATAAACCTTATATTTGGCTGACGTTGGTGCGATACGGACTTTTTCACGAATATCGCGAACTTCATCGATTCTACGGTTACTAGCCGCGTCAATTTCGATAATATCCAGGTGTTGGTTGGTCGAATATGGTAAGTTATTAACTTCGTGCGCCAAGATCCGCGCAATACTGGTTTTGCCAGTTCCACGTGGCCCAGTTAACAAGTATGCATGGCTGATTTTGCCCGCTTTAATAGCATTTTTAAGCGTCGTCGTGACATGCTCTTGTCCAACGACCTCATCTAAATTCTTAGACCGGTATTTACGGTATAACGCCTCGCTCATGGACTATCTATTATACGCCAACTTCAAGGAGTAGTTTGTTGTGATAATTAGTCTAGCAGCTGGTTTGTGACTGGCCGTCTAAGATCAATAACAGACGAAGGTGGCAAATTTTCTAAACCTGCCATAATTTCTTTCAATTTCATGTTATAGCCATTTCGAACTCGCTCGCCTCTTAATGTACCAGTGCTCGCAAATGCTACTGCTCCTGCGCTCAGACTTGCTCGAACGTATGGATTATCAAAATCATTTGTGGCAACAGCACAGCAAATTGCAGCAAATTTTTCAGCCATCGCCTCTTTGCCGTCTTTTGTAACAGGAAGAAGCTTCGACAAATTTTCCGCATCTTCAGGCTTAATCGAGTTATACCTATGGTTAGAAGTTATCGCCCATGCAGCTTTAACCCCTTCCTGCCCTAAAACGAGTCCAGTAGCAGCTTTGGCTGTTCTAGTAACGCGCGGTGCTCTCAAAACGCCACCACTTAGGATTAATAATGCCATTGTATCTGCCCTCGGGTCCCAATCTGCACCAAAGTTAGAAGTACCTAGTCCTGATTCCGGATAATGTTTATCTATCCAACGAGCAACTTTACCCTCCATGTCAGACCCCGCCATGACAAGAGTAGGCACAATTGCGCCCTTCATCTCGTTCATAAGCATGTATGCAGCTGCACCGGCAAGCGGTGGCCTCATAGCAGTCATGCCCGTTGCAGGGGTAAAAATTCGATCTGAAGGATCAACTGCTAGCTCGGAATAGTTAACCTCGTTTACAAATGGTAGAAAAACACCCATAACAAATAGCCTACACCACAGACACTAATTAGCCATGAGCTTTTTTGAGACTAGAGCGCAGCTTCGAGAGCAGCCCATTCGACGTTTTGATCATCTTCAGGCAAGTTTACGCTGACTTGATCGCCTGGCTTTGCTTTAAAGTAGGTAACGCTGGCAAGTAGTACGCGGTATTTTTTGTCGTCAATATCAACAAAGTAGTGACCTTCTTCCATAATCAATGTGCCAACTTTTTGAATACGAGCAACTGGGCCAATTTGCTTATAAAGGAATGTGCCATCATCAGCGATGGTAAGTTTAAGGATATCACCCTGGACTAATTTGGACTTTGAAGCGTAGTTTGCAGGTACAGGGTAGGTTTTACCGTCTGAGCCAACCATATTTTGGCCGTCAAATACTCCTTCAACAACTTTACCAATCTGTTCCTCGGCTGCTTTATTCACTGCAACTTCGTCTTCACCCACTAAACTCACTAACAGCTCTTTAGCTGCAGCTAAGGATGTTTCAGCTTCTTGAATTAATATCTTCAGTCTCTTGACTTGCTTCTCAGGTACATCTGCCATGACATAATCTCACTCTGTTTGTTTACCTACACTTACTTCCCTCAAGCTAACACGTACGCTTCAAAAAGTAAAGTATGTGCTGTGGATAACAAAAGTAGACGAAAAGTACATAGTATGTTATAATATTGCAATGAATAGAATTTTACCTGCAATTGCTTGTGTTGGATTGGCTGTTGGCTGTGCAAATTCAAACACTAGTGCACCAAAAGCTGAAATGGAACCATCGACAACCTTGCAATCAGGAAGAATGCCCGACGAATTAAAAAATCTTTTTGCTAACAATCCGAACACGCAAGTGGATATTCAAGAGCTTGCACAACAACCTTATAGCGAGTATAGCGTGCAAAGCGTTGGTAATGTAACACTTCATTTTGCAACTCTTGGAGCAGGTCAAACTGAGCAAACAAGACTGCCAGCTGACACATATATAAGTATGTTCTCTTACTACCTGAGTGAGGCATCGAAATACCCAAATATTGATTTCATAGCTCATCCTGATCCCGCAGTCACAACGGGTCCGGTTAACCCCCAGGCGAGTATTGTCCCAAATGTGACTGCAAAAGCACATGTTGAACCTCGTAATAAGAATACCTATATTGTAAGTGTGTCTGAAGGTCTCACCATTGGCAAAACTTCAGGTGGCGTAGATTTGCCAGGAGTTACTACTACAGACAAAAACCCAACGGGAACGCTTATTAAAACGACCAAAAATGGAAAACTTGATCCATTAAACGCTACTGTAGAAGCTTGTCAGGGAGCAGTGAACGTCACAATTAGCAATCCTGAAAATTTCATTGCTGTACCAAAAGGCAACGCTGACAATATCGTACAAGAGCAATATTGTAATAGTCTCGGTTATGCTTTTATTAGCTCACACGTAGGTATGCCATATAGTGTCTACGCCTCTGGAATGGTGAGTAACCCTCCTGCCATCATTGGTACTAGTTTTCAGCCGGGTTACTTTGGTGAAGTTCCATACGTCGATGAGCAATTATATAGTGCCATCAAAACTAGTAGTCCGACGGATCCTAACGGACATTTCTTATACCCCCGTTATAAGTAAACACCCCATAAAATTAGGGGTGTTTACGGTTGAAGACCAGATCTTCCTAAGCTAGTTCGACTGTTGCGCCAGCCTCTTCAAGGGCTTTTTTGGCGGCTTCAGCGTCTTCTTTCTTAGCTTTCTCCAAAACAGTCTTTGGAGCGCCGTCTACAACGGCTTTAGCTTCACCAAGACCAAGACCTGTAACATCTTTAACAGCCTTGATAACTGCTACTTTTTGAGCACCAGCGTCTTTAAGTACAACGTCGTACTCAGACTTCTCTTCTGCAGCAGCAGCTTCTTCACCACCACCTGCAGCTGGACCAGCAACAGCAACTGCGGCTGCAGCAGGCTCAATGCCGTACTCTTCTTTAAGAACATTCTTTAGTTCGTTAACTTCTACTACAGATAGCTTGGTTAGCTCTTCTGCAAGTTTTTTAACATCTGCCATATAAATTCTCCTTCTCGTTTAACTTGTAGCTTTCGCTTCTACTGCATCGAGCAGACCGTGTAAATTACCTGAAAGTGCTGAGACCACATCGTTAACTGGTGAGCTAAGTGTAGCCAGTACTTCAGCAATAAGCTGCGGCTTGCTTGGTAGAGTTGCAAGAGCTTTAACTTCATCGGCGCTGATAAAATTGCCTTCTGCTGTAATCGCGCCAACAAATTGTAAGCTTGGATTAGCTTTGGCAAATTTTGCGAGTGATTGGGCAGGTGCAACTTCGTCATCCGCATTAAATGCGTAGAGTAGTTGACCTTTTAGCTCGCTGGTATCAACACCTTTGAGTGATTCGTTTGCTTCAAGCGCTTTAACAACCAAACGGTTCTTTAAAACCTTAACTTTTGTTGCGCCTTCTTTAGCGTCTCGGCGAAGCTGCTGCATCGCTTTCACGCTTGTACCTTGGTACTGCGCAACAACGGTCATTTTAGAACTTGAAAGCAAATCATTGACTTGATCAATGACATCTTTTTTCTGATCTTTTGTTAGAGCCATATTTGCTCTCCCTTTTAGATTTATCGACCTTCTGTTTGCCGCAATTAAAAAAGTCTCTGGTTGACACCAAAGACTAAAACATACAAAACAAAAAGTTGATCTGTACCTTGGCGACATTATCAAGGTTTCCCCGTCGCTGTCTTTGGCAAACAGAAGAATATTAACAGATTGAGCAACTCTAGTCAACGCCAGATTCGATTGTGATAGTCTTGAACAATACGTGCACTGTCACGCTGCTTGTACAATGGCTGCATCAGCTCCTCGTAACTGGGTTCAGGATTATCCTAGGCCCGCTGACGAGGGTTTCCAATAGTAGTACTAATTATTGTTTGAGTCACTATCTACTATCTTGTTCTTATTTTTTTACATCGGTCAAGCAACATCAATTGGTTGATGGGCAGGAATCGCTGTAGTACCTAAAAACTTACCACATCTATCCATAATATCTGCGCGTTTTGCAGCTGCTTCTGGATCAGATGACATATCAATTGCCATAACTTGTGTTAACAAGTCTGCAGCTACTTCAGTGCCTGGGCGCCCAGCCCATGTAGTTGGGTCAATTTCACCGTGTGCTTCTAGTGTTTGTCGCACCCAGCTGCCCTTTGACATTACTTCACGAATACTTCTTTCAGGTTGGATCTTTGATGCCATAACTTTCTCCTTTTAAATTAAAAACAGACTTCGGTTGAAGCCTGATCTTCGGGCTGTACTAAGGCGAAATCTCGCTCAGGCTTCAACAAAACTGAAGCACAGCCCGTTAAGGCCGAGGAGAAGATTCAAGGAGTGTTTCAGTGTTAAAACCATATTGAGCTCGATTATACTCTCGATGCGTCGCTTGACAAGTCTTTTTTTAAGGCGTAAATTATCTTTTGCAATGATAACAAGCCAAACAATGAAGCTCAGCACATACTGCCGCCACAACGGCATTATTGCTTTTGTGCGCTAATTGTTTGAGTCCGTCGTCATCGCAAAGTAAATCAGAGTCGGACTCCACGAATCAAAGGAGTCTGTTTTTAATCTAAGGGTATGTAAACCATGTCGCCAAAGTTAGGTGAACCAATTCCAGCGTGTGATGATCGTCGAGCAGAAATCGACGGTCTTAAAGATTTTGAACAATTGCTCAGATTCTCTGCAGGCGAAATTGATAAGCTCCAGCTTACATATGGCGTTGAAGACTCTCAACGTCATGGGGTATTCATTAACTACTTAAATACACTGTTAGGTATTGACTTAGAAGAATTAGATCCAGATGAAGCAACTGGCGATTATCATGTTCGAGTAATTGACTTAGGCGGCCTTTCTCTATCCGAAACGGCTGTACTAACGGATAGAGTTGTAACAGAAATCAACTATGAGCCGTGGGTTCCAGAATCTGAAGAACCTAGTCTTGCTCCTGGTCCATCTGCTGCAGTTTAAACTGCGTGTAACGCTCGGCCGCTAGACGTGTGAGTTTTTCATCTTCACCCTGATTCACAAATTTCATAGATTCAGCCATTAGTGGATGAACTTCGGCCACTTTTTCGTGCATTTGTTGGACTAGTTTACGGTAGCCTGGATGTCCTTGCGGCGATGTTCGCAACTCATGAAAATGAAACGCTTCGCGTGCATTATAAGTAACTTTCCAGCGCATTTTATGACCAAGTAGTGTCGCATATTGAGCTTCAAGGGAGTAACCTGCAGCCTGCAGCTGGCTGTAGAGCTCTAAGCTCAAGTCAAATGCTTGTTCAAATAGTTCAGTTAAATCAGCTTCTTCTACCAACTGAGGAATATCATAGCCATATCGAGGAGTTAGTAGTTGCCACTGCATGTCATCCACCATGCGGTGTCGCTGCAAATCTCTAAAAATTCCATAGTCACAGACCAAATCCCAGCTATAGTGAGCTTTTTCAAGCGCTCTACCGGGTTTGTGTCTACGATTAAGCCGTTCGCCCATATAGGTTAGAAAAGCTTGTTCACGCTTTTCATATGGCCACTTTTGCGTAGCATCATCGATGTCTTTGAGCGACAAGCTACTGTGCTCATACAGCATGTCCGCAACCAGGTCGAGTTCGTTTTTTGGCCAGAATGAGGTTAATACAACAGGTTCGTGATCCAGGCTATGTGTTTCTGGAAGGTTTGTTAACGTAAATTCTTGTACAGATTTATAGGTGTTAGCCCGATACGCTACCATAGCTCCACCACGATCAGGCTTATCAGCTCGCTCCAAAAAAGTTGGAATTACTTTTCGGCACTCATCAAGAATTTTTTGACCTGTTTCGCGTGCTTCAGGCAGCTCGTCAGCTTGCAAGTGCATTATTAAACTCTCGAGTGCTTGTCCTGAAGCATATATGCCCACAGTTGCAGTCGTAGCGACTGGTAGCATTGGTCGCGCAGCATCACAGGCTTGGGCACGTACTGCGCCTTTCCAGGCAAGATCGCGCTCTTTTTGCGGCACATCAGAATTATTACTCACATAATCTGTAAGTTCATGAACAAGTTCTGAATACAAATCAAAGATTTTATCGATTGATTTTTTATAAAGTTGTTTGGTTGATGCATCAAAATGCTCAGGGACATAATACTTATAGTTACCGTTTTGATCTTTTTGATCGAAGTAAATGTAGCGTGTGGATTGCTCAAGATACGCCGCCAAACGACCCCATTCCAGCTTTTTAGTCAACAGATTGGAGGCCTTTTCGACGACAAAGTGCTGTCCAACTAATTGTTGAACCGAATCATCTCCATAAGCTGTAATGACACGCTGTAATAACTTTTCGTCTTTTCCGGCCGCGGTGGCAAATTCATCTAAGATTGTCACGCGCATGTCATCACCGCGTCGACTCAGGCGAGCCATGGCGGCTGCAATACTCAGAGTACTGAGCTTTTCACCGGTGAACGCATAAACATTGTCGTGAATATTTGATACAGCATCCTGCAAAAAGTCATTACCAGTTTCAGTAATCTCATAATGCCCGTCGTTTTTCACGACATAGGGGTTCATGGCTGTACTTACTTGTTTGGCTTCGGTAGCTTTAGAGTTTTTTTTTGGATTTGCAGGCAGCATTGGCTTAACTTTTTCCCAAATGTGCTGAGCAATAGTTTCCTTATCCATAATTTTGCCGCTGCGGACGCAATCAATTCGCGTAAAGTCTTTTGGAAACAGCTGGCATAGATCGTCGTAAACTTCGACAGACTTTTTGAGATGCCCAAGGTCTGCTTCGAGGATATCACGTTTCTTGTCGGTGTAACTTCTTGCCTCTTTTTTATCAACAAGCTTTTGAGCAATCTCGGCTGGAACTCTTAGCACAATACTCAAATCTGGTCGGGGAATGCCGAGCATCTGAAACTCTAAATTATCGAGCCAAATAAAGTAGCCCCGTCGTTCTTCAGGATGATCGAACTTGGTACCTTGGTGAGCCATATTGGAGCCTGTGAAACGATTGACTAGAACGACTTTACCTGCCTCTAAAGCTTTTTTCATGGCAAAGGACGCATCATATCGATCAAGTGCAAAAAACAGCGAGGCACTGTATGGTCCAACTTCATCGGCACTGCCATAGCGGCCGTTCAAGTATTCTTTTACAAAGTGGCTTGAAGAGCTGTCGTACTGCGGAAAATCAAATGTGGCGATGTCATAACCTGCATCCGAAAGTCGTTTTTTGAGCAACTCAAACTGTGTGCCTTTGCCAGATCCATCCACACCCTCAAGAACGATGAAAACTCCATTATGCATACTTTAGCCCCTGAATTTTAATTGGTTGTCGACGCTTGTCATTATACGCTCGTGGGAGCATTTGTTCTGGTGACCAGTTCTTAATGATTGCCTTCAAATCTTCACTGAAGTTGGTCTGGTATTTGCCACTGAGCTTTTTGTATTCACCATCAACTGGACCAGTTTCATAAAAAACCATCTGCGCAATTCGTTCGCCAACCGGCAGTACAACACTCTCATGCTGGTTCATGTTGTAGATTTCCATGGTCCAACGATTGATATAGCCAGGATCGCCCCAGCCAGCGTCTAAACAAACTGCCACACCATTACGTCCCCACGTGCTGCGTGCTTGCATCGTACTGGTACCCGGTGCTTTTATGCCTATAAACTCATGTGTGTGTGCGAGTATGCGCTCACCAGGCCTAAGTACAATGATGGGCTGTTTAGCTGGGATGTTCTTAAATGGACGACGACCGTGTTTTTTTGCCCAGTCCGCATGTACCTCGGCTTTGTAAGGACCGCCACCAAAATAAGTATTAACAGCAGCTTGATCAAAAGGATTGTAAAAACCACCTTCGCTTGGTCGTTCGGTTCGGTAATACCAATTACCTAGCGTTACATCGACGCTACTGCCAGCCACATGCTTGGCAATGTACGGATGAAACACAATATGCCCCGACTTAACGGCCTCTCTGATTTGTCGGTTACTGTATACAGACATTATCTCTTAGCACCTATCCCCTTTTGTCCTTACATTGTACGAAAGATTCTTGGCAATATACAATACCGGGTTGGCAATATTCTGTTGTAATATCAGCAGTGGCTCGTGTAATAAGTCTTTTTGAGCTTGTCGGCCATCAGATCATCCATGAAAACTTTTGCACAAAGTTCTACTTGCTCAAGACCAGCATCACTTACGACTGTAACATCAGCAGTAATGTTGTCACGTTCGCGTTCGGTTGGATCTAGCGCGTCATACTGTAAATGACCTGGACGGTAGACTTTTATGATCTTGGCATTAACTTTTCTGAGTGTTGTGGCGTCATTTGGGTAGCGCAAACCACCAACAGTACAAAGTTTCACCCCTTCTTGCATAGCAATTTTAACGCGACGAACAATCTCATCGTACCAAATGCCGGGACCAATTGTGCGAACCAAGTAGCCACCAATCCATTGCAACATGGGCCGGTACTCTTCTTTGTTGTCTAAAGTAATTCTCTGTTGCAACAGTTTTGGATCGTGAGCCAAGTTATCGACATGAAGAAATAGTTTTTCGTATTCAACCGGATGTCGGATCACACGCTCGGGATCAAGCTTTATCTGATCAAACGTACATTTAACGTGAATCTTCTGTAACAAAATAGCAGGCAATGCGCGAAGCCAATTGTTAATCGATTCAATATCATCACGTTCAGGAACTTTATCGAGCGTCGCATGCAAGGCTTCAATTACCTCTGCGATAACCATACTTGATTCCAGGTGAACGTGCGATGGCTCTAATTTGTGAAGCGCTGCACTAAATGTGCTTTTGCCGTGTCCAATTGGGCCTGTAAAACCTAATACAATCATTAGCCCAGTATAGCAATCTAAGAACTCGAGAGCTACATTTCGCTAAGCAGAATGGAAATACTTGGCCCCATAGTGGTTGTCAAATAGGCTGATTGCACATAGTTCCCCTTGAGTGAACTTGGCTTAGCCCCTTTGATAGCACTAAGTACTGCCTGAAGGTTTTCCAACAGTTGAGCCGCGGTGAAATTGGTTTTACCAATACCAAGATGGACAATTCCAGTACTATCAACTCGGTATTCTACTTTTCCGGCTTTAGCCTCGTTAACAGCCTTTACAACGTCAGCTGCGACTGTTCCACTCTTTGGATTCGGCATTAGTCCACGTGGACCTAAAATTCGGGCGTATTTACCAAGTTTGGCCATTTGCTGTGGTGTTGCAATCAAAACGTCAAAATCTAATTGTTCTTTATCTAGTTGCTGTAAGAATTCATCTCCACCGGCAATGTCGGCGCCAGCTGCCTTAGCCTTCTTAGCATCATCAACGTCAGCGAATACGGCTATTCGTACATTTTTCCCTGATCCTGCTGGCAAGGCGACTGTTCCACGAATATTTTGATCAGCTTGACGCGGATCAACACCTAAACGAACATGCAGCTCAACCGTAGAGTCAAACTTGGTTGTACTCGTCTTAAGTGCAATCTCAACAGCTTCTTTTAAGCTGTACGGCTTGCCTTTTTCAACATTCTTCGCAGCTTCTTGATACTTTTTGCTTCGTCGTTCCAAACGACTACGGGTTGGTTTGACAGGCTTCTTAACCTTCTTTACAGGCTCTTCATCGGCTGTTTCATCATGAGCATGCTTTTGGTGCTCAATCTTTTCTTGCTTTTCCTCGGCCTCTTTAACGCCCTTTGCACTGCGCTTACCAGCCTTGGCGGTGATTACTTCTTCTTTAGAATCTGTAGAGTTCGTATTTTTACTATCTTTTTTATCAGTCCCACTTTCTTTCTCCTTGATTGGCGCTGCTTCGGCAATAACTTCAGCCTCTGCTTCCTCTTTCTTAGTTGCTTTCTTGGCTTCTGCCATAATTGCTCCTTTCGTGGTGCATGCGGCTATTCTTTATAGCCTCCCACAAATTCTTAACTTGCTTGTTCGATATGTTTGAATGAATATAAAATAGCGTCGTGTGCTTGAGGCGACAACTGCTTAGCTGGCAAGCTGTCGAGACCACTGCACAGGTTACTGCGAGCAGTAATATTATCCCCAGTCCAGACTTCATGAAAAACGCGGGGCTGTTCATCTATTGGTAAGCTGAGCAAAAAAGATGCTGCCTCTAAACTTGTCAGGCTCGCAATATGATCAGTTATGTCACCTAGAACTTCGCCACCACTAAACTCGCCATCCTGGGCAGGCATTGTCATCATCCCTAGGCTACCTCTACGCCCATGCTGCGGGCAGTGCCGGCAACCATCTTTTTTACAGCATCTATGTCGTCAGTGTTCATATCACGGGCTTTTTCTTCGGCAATAGCGGTCAAATCAGCATCTGACAATTTCTTTTCAACCTTCTCACTGTTCGGCTTACCTGAAGCCTTTTGAATACCTAGCTTTTGCTTGATTAAATCATCAGTTGGTTGGCTGACCACTCGAAAGTCCATGCTGCGGTCGTCATAAATCGTGATATGAGTGGTTACAATACCTTTTAATTCCTTGGTCTGCTCGTTAAACGGTGTAATGAAATCCATCATATTTACACCGTATTGACCAAGCGTTGAACCAACTGGTGGAGCTGCGCTAGCTTTTCCAGCTGGAATCCTCATCTTAATGTTTGCAGTAACTTTTTTACCTGCCATGCGATTTCTCCTCTTGCAATTGTCGGTGAAGCAAACCGACTCGTGCGTAACTTGGGTATTCTAGCAGAAACTACCCCTGTTGTCTAGCTGTTCTTATATCATTGACTTGTTGGATAACAGAATCATAGGCTAGTACAAGACTATCAAAATTATGTGGGTCTTGTTCATTTCTAAAAAATCGGGCCATATTGTCTTGATCGCCTTTCGAAAGTTGCCAACGAATTATTCTGTCCTCGCCAGCAAGCATATCAAGCCTCATTAGTACGCACGCGTCCATAAATTCAGTAAAGCGGCCAGGTCTGGTTACTATCTCAATCGCTTGATTATATGCATCACTAAGGTCATCTACCAACCCCCAACAAGGGTGTTTTTCTAAAGTGACAGTTACTCCGTCAATTTCAACCATCACTACACTCGTTTTACCTGCAGTGAGTCCAGCTCAACTGGTGTTTCGCGGCCAAACATATTCACAAGCACTTTAAGCTTGCCCTTTTGCTCGTCAATCTCGTTAATCGTGCCGTCAAAGCCTTTGAATGGACCGTCAATAATATTAACCACTTCGCCAACTTTGTAATCAATCTTATGTTTCGGCTGCTCAAGACCCATTCGTTTGCTGATCTTTTCCATCTCATCTTTGCTGATTGGTGTTGGCTCGTTACCGGTGCCCACAAAGCCAGTTACATTCGGCGTGTTTCGAACGATATACCATGCATCTTCGGTTAATTTCATCTCAACCAGCACGTAGCCTTGGAAAATTCGCTTTTCAACGACACGGCGCTTACCATTCTTGATTTCAATCATTTTCTCTTTTGGTACTAAAACCTGAAAAATTTTGTCTTTCATGTCCAAACTATCGGCACGCTGACGAATAGATTCAGCAACTTTTTCTTCATAACCACTATAAGTGTGGATAGCGTACCACTGTTTTGTTGTATCGTAACGTCGGCTCATTAGCTTAAGAATACCTTTCTAAATACTTTATCTAATCCATAATCAATGATAGCCACAAATATGGCAAAAACGATGGCAAACATAAAGACCGCAAGAGTTAGCTGGATAGTCTGACGACGGTCTGGCCAATCAACGAGCTTGAGCTCCGCCCAACTTTCGCGGAAATACTTTGGAATAATGCTTCGACGTTTGTTTAAAAATCGCCCAGCTTTGTTGTCTGGCATTGGCAAATAAACTTCTTTTTTACCAACACTGGCAACTTTACCAATTGGGCTTAATGCTTTTGCAGCGCCTGACTTCAATTTGCGAGGTTTGGCGTCTTTCGCACGTGACTGTTCGGCCTTATCGCGAAGACTTTCTTTCTTAACTGGTTTTACTTTGCGAGCCATGTTCTCTCCAATTAAAAAACCTACTTAATATAGTAGGTCTCGACAAGTCAATAGTAGCAGACTACTTAACAGGAGTCAATGAGCTATGGTATACTCTTTGGCACTATGAGTGAAGTTGAAACCACACCTGAGAAAATTGATGACGGTAAACCTAATATTGTTGGCGGCGCAATTGCAACGCTTGCCGGGACTATTATGACGGCGAGGGAGTTTTTAATTACTGAGAGTCCAGATTTAAGCACCTTTGACACAATCATGACTAAAGGCAGCTGGCTTGCTCTTGCTGGCGGTGGCATTTACTTTATGAAGCGCGGACTAGATCGATTTCGTCAATCACAAAATGCTGAGGCTGAACCTACTCGAGATTTGGAATAAAGATTTTAAAGGTTGAGCCTTTGTTCAGTTCGCTCTCCACGTCAATTTCGGCATGAATCAACCGAGATAACTTCATTGTCACATACAAACCAAGTCCTGTACCGTTGTTTTTACGGGTCCTAAAGTCTTCGGAACGGAAAAACTTATCAAATAATCTCTCTTTGTCGGCCTTACTGACGCCAATACCCGTATCCCGGACAAAAAATAGAACACCGCCTTCTTGTAGGTTTGCACCAAGCGTAACACTGCCTTGTTCGGTGTATTTTATGGCATTGGTAACAAAGTTCTGCAAAATTTCACGCACGTACAGTTCGCTCGACTTGAGCAGCTCTAACTTTGGATCAAGCTCTATAGATAGTTGTAATCCTTTTTGCTCGGCCTGCGGGCGATAAGTATTGACTAAGCTTTGGAGCAAGTCGTGCACATTAATGCCTGTTACTTCAACCGTTAGTTTGCCACGTTCTGCTCTTGATAACGTTGAAAGATCGTTGATCATGTCACTTAAAAAGATAATTTGATCGTGTGCTTGCTTTAGTGCGTCAGTAATCTGTTTAGAGCTGCTACTTTTCTCGGCTATTAAAAGGGCATTGCTCACATTTCCCTCAGAAATGGCGATTGGTGTGCGAAGTTCATGACTCACTACACTAATAAATTCGTCTCGTTCTTCTTCGAGTGATTTTTCTCGAGTAATATCACGCAGCAACAAAACGTACCCTCTACCACCTCGCTTACCATAGCCCAAATGAACTGGAGCAATACTTAAATACAAATTAATGGTGCTTTTATCTGGGTACAGAATGAGGTAATCGCGGTATGAAACCGGTGTTTTAGCATCACTCACTAGCTGCGTAATTGATATCGGTTGACTATTTTTATCTACAAGATTAATAATTCCTGCTAACTGCATATTTGCCATCGTGCTATTGAGGTCAAGAATATTAAGCGCTGCACCGTTATACAAAACTACACGAAGATTTTCATCGAGTGCAATAACACCGTCAGCCATGCTGTTAACAAGACTGGTCAGTCGTTCATGATCAATTGCTGCACTCTTTGAAGAAGGCAGAATACTTGCCAGGTTAGGTCTCATACGACCATTATGACATATTTCTTATGCTTCGAGTGTTTTATCGTGGTAGAAGCTGTGGGTGATATTCGTGGAGCTCTTTGCGTAGCTCTTTTGCATTAGGTATAAGTTCACTAAGTTGGCCCCAGAAATCTGGTCCGTGATGTAAGTGTCGTGTATGTGTAAGCTCGTGCAGTATAACGTAATCGATAAGCTCCCACGGTAACTGAGTTAAGAAGATGTTAAGAATAATATGCTTATCCACGTCACAGCTGCCCCAACGCCGCTGAAGCTTCTTCATATGCAAGGAGCTGTATTCAAAACCATGCTCAAACGCTAAGTCAGTAATACGGGGTGTAAGTAGTTCTTTGGCCTCGCGTGTGAGCGCACGTTCGCATGCTTTTTCGATAGCTTTTTGAGCTAGTTCATCTTCTACTTCAACCGACAATGGTAAGCGAACCTGGATGGATTCTTTTAGAATTCGCGTTTTAGGTTTTTCGATATCTTCGTTTGTTACGTTCAACTGAAAACGCTTACCAATCAAAGCTCCGTCAGCCAAGATAAGTTTTTCATCTTTGTGCTTGTTGATCCATTCTCGGCGGCTCAATACAAACTTTTCAGCTTCGCGGTAACTAATCCAGTGAGGCAGCGTCACTTTTACATTATGTCCTTGAATGTTAATTCGAACTGATCGCGTGCCACGGCGCTTTTGAAAGGTTACTGGACCAATTCCCTCAATATCTGTTTGTTTGATTGACATATAACTTTATTATTATCGGATTCTAATATTCCTGCGAGTCATATCTACACGACCAGCTGTCGGAACCAAATTAACCATACCAGGTTTAATAACACCTGATGAAACGCTTTCAGCGCTCACTAGGTTAAGCTCATAGAGTCGTTTGATGAGCGCGCCCCGTTGCATTGAAAATGAATGTTTGCCGCTAAGAACCAAGAAACCTTCATCACGCGTTGGATTTTGCATGGCTTGTACATAACTGTCGAATTCAGTTCGGCTGAAATTGCGTGCATATTTGTCTTCTAATTTACGTCGATCGCGCTTTGCTACGCGTGCAAAAGCACCCTCAACATCAATTTGAAACCAGGCTAGCAAATACTGAGCTCGTGCTTTACGAGCAACTTCGCGCAAACGACGACGCTGACTGGTTCGTGTAATGTTAGCGTCGTACACAACGCTCACACCAGCGTTTAAAAACTCTTCCATCATGTAGTCTACTAGATGGTCAACGACTTGGTTTTCAGCTTTATCATATTTGGGTTTTTCAAATAGTTCGTCACGTATTCGATCGCTCTGCACATGTACTGCTTGAACCGATTCACACAGTTGTCGAGCAAATGCTGATTTACCTGAACCAGGAAAACCATAAAGTACAAGAAGAATTGGTTTATTGAGAGCTATCTTTGACATCGTTATATTTATACCAGATTTTACAGATGATGAAAAGAGTTAGCATAGGTGTAGTTTTCGCGTCTTGGCAATTACCCGCACACTGAGAGGCTTCAGTGTGCGGAAGAAGAGGAAACCAACAAGACCAAACAAAAAAGTCGCTACTTGATTGCGACTTTTCTAATTTGGTTGATTGGAATTCGGACGTGGCAGGGGTGGAGCCAGAACAGCCCAGCGGGCTGTTACTGTAGACACGAGCGAAGCGTCTTTCATAAAACATTACTTACTTGGCAGGGGTGGAGGGACTTGAACCCCCGACACCAGGTTTTGGAGACCTGTGCTCTGGCCAGCTGAGCTACACCCCTTTGTAAATCACTACAGTTGATATGATAGCATAACAGATATAAAAACTGCAGTACTCATGCTTAGAGTTGACAAAAAGGACTATACTTACAATATGGCCGCTAATAAAGAGCAAGAACCAGCTATAGCCAATACTGAAGCTGCTCAGGCTACTCAAGCAAGTGTTGCTATTGATCATGCTTTTACAGCGCTTGAACTCCTGGAAAATTTGCCAATTGCCACGCTTGAAGGGAGCGACTTGGCCCAGGATTTGTTTGAAAACCTAGCTGAAGCTCAACGTTTTTTGGATTGTCCCGAGCCAAATGACCAGACAACAGCTGCCCAAGCTTTCTTTGATGCCTTAAAACCTAGCCTGGCAGTTGATTCAAAGCACCAGCCGGTCGCAGACGAAAGGAAGGCACGGTTAATGATTGGAAGTTACTTTAAAGTGACCAATGACATTATTAATGACGTAATTGCTGGAAACATTATGCAAACAGACCTAAAAGTCGATAAGAATATTGCGACCCGTTACCGCATTGCAAAAAATGTTCTAACACATGTTTCGGCTGGCTATCGACATGGTAATGCTTTGTATGTATATCATAAAAACCACTTAGCGATTAGGCCCGTGGTTGATCCGTCAGCTTTATAAGTTACTTTTTAGGTTTTACTTCGTTGCGACCCAAGTTTTTCTTGGTTTCAACATAAAGAACGTGCTTTCGCAGCACAGGATCATACTTCTTAAGTTCAATCTTATCAGGTGTATTCTGCAGATTTTTGACAGTGTAATAATGTCGATGTCCTGATTCCTCGGACACCAAACCAATAACTTTACGTTTACCTGACTTTTTTGCCATAACTCGGATACTTTAACAGATTAACGGTGGAGATTCAACCCTGTTTTACTCTTTTGGTAAAAACCTGAAAGCCCCTGTATTGGGGCTTTGTGCTGGCGCCTATGATGATTCAGGCTTACTCCACCTAGCACTACTTATATTCAAACACTTGAGCGCTTTTTTGTATGTGAACTTTATCAAAACGTGCTTGTGATTTCCATCACAAAACTGATAATTGTGGAGCCGTTGTCGGGATTTGAACCCGAGACCCCTTCCTTACCATGGAAGTGCTCTACCACTGAGCTACAACGGCGTAGTCTCAACAATCCTAACAGTATCAAAGTGTTGTTGCAATATAGCTGCTATACCTTCGCCAGGAACTGGTTCGTCAGAAAAAGGGGCTTCTCCATCTTGACCGAGCAAGCTTAACTGCTCGTCACTTGGACTTTCCATTCCGCCATACAAAGGTTCGGGACCTGGTAATGGCTGATGCTGATGTAAACGGGTCATCATTATGGCTTTTTCGCCTATCTTGCCCCAGCCGTGATGAGACTTTTTGTGTCCTCTAGCCTCTTCCCACGAAACCATCCTAACGCTCACCGCACAGTCAAGTAGTTCTGATGGATGTGGTAGACCCAATTTCATATTTTTATTGTAATCTACGACTGTTTGTAAAACTTCTTCTTGAACGTTGGCAGTTATCTGTGGCACACCAACAACAAAAGTAGCAGCGTCAACCATACTCGCACGGTAATAATAAAAGTGCTCTGATGTTGGTGTTTTCTCTCCGCTAAATGCCACAAATATACCTTATTTAAGCATAATAGCAACCTTTAAGTAAAAAAGCGACCAGGAAGTCGCTTATTGGTGCAGGGAGAGGGATTCGCTTCTGTCGATCAATCTCCAAAAGTACCGGGGAATGCGCATCAGGCATTCCCGTTCGAATCCACACATACAAAAGTGGTCGGACCATGAGTCGTATAACTCATTATCCAACCACTGGTGCAGGGAGAGGGATTCGAACCCCCGAAGGCATAAAGCCAGCAGATTTACAGTCTGCCGTGTTTGACCGCTTCACTATCCCTGCAAATTGGACTAAACATAAGCTTAGCCCATTGTAACACCTACCTGACTCACCTCAAGTGATTTGAATACTCTCGCACGGTATTCAATGTGGAGCCACCTATAACGTTAGTTGTATGCGGCTTCCTCGAAAAATACTCCGACAAATAAACTTGTCTACTATTTTTCTGTGGAGCCACCTATCGGGATCGAACCGATGACCTACGGTTTACAAAACCGTCGCTCTAACCAGCTGAGCTAAGGTGGCACACTCGAAAAAGTGTACCAGAACAGAGGTTAAATAACAATATAAACTATATAACTACGCGTCGCTTAGGACGTAAAATTCGTTTTGGTTTTTTAGCAGTCGAGGCTTTGCCAAGTTTCTTTTCAATTTCCTTTGCCTCATCGACACGATCATGAGATTCATAGGCCTTCATAAGTAGTGTTAATGATTCTCGTGATGGCTCAAGCTCTACAGCTTTCTCCAACTCTTGGAATAACATCTTTGAGTTGCCAAGCTTTTCCTGAACCTTTGCGTATGCGATATGACGTGCAGCAAGCGTATCTTCTAGTTTCAATGCTTGCTCAAAAGCTGTGGCGGCTTTTTCATAATTTTCAGTTTCATAATAAATAAGCCCTAGGTTATGCAAGCTGGAAGGGCTGACTTCCATGCTTGAAGCAATTTCAAAACAGTCAATCGCGTCCTTATACTCTTTTTGCTTGGCATAGAGGATGCCTAAACGGTTATAAGCTGCAGCGTTTTTTTCGTCAATTCGTAGAATTGTCAGCAAAGCCTTTTCGGCTCGTAAAAAGCGGTTTTCACGCATGCCTTGATGTGCAATATCCCACAAACTGCCTAATCGATCACTAATTTTACGAGGGAGCGGAGAAAGGTCTTCATCGCGCAAACTGGCGCTTCTGAAAGCAACGATACCAAAACCGAACACAAGTGCTAACTCCAACATTGATAGGTATTAGTATACTACAAATTCACCAGTAAATCGGTCAAAACCAGTTTGGATTGCGGCTTATATTTGAGCTCATCTTGAATTTTGTGGATAACTTTGCAAGTCCTGTACCATTTCTTAACTTTGGTTTTGTCTTCCTTCTCGGCTGAAGCCATAAGTGCGGCGTGAGCAACACTGTACAAACCGGTCGCAAGCATACCTAAGTCTTCTTTTTGCAAATCATTTATCATGAGAAGCCGTTGATAGGCTGTTTTTTGAAACAGGTCTTTTGCAAGATTAATATACTTAACCAGTGGATGCTCTTGCTCGGTATCGCTTTGCAGTAAGGCATGCATTAAGCCAACTTGGCCATCGCTCATATGATATGTCTTTTCTACTTCAGCTTTTGGATAGCTAGCAAAGTGAACAAACAATTGTTCTTTAGGAACTTTTTGGAGATTTATTTTCTGCACTCTGGATATGATTGTCTGTAATAATCCCCGCACATTGCTTGCTGTCAGTAGCAAAACTGTGTCAGTTGGTGGCTCCTCTAAAATTTTTAACAATGCATTTTGGGCTTCTTGGTTCATGCTTTCTGCATCTTCAATCAACACGACACGACGAATATCCTGGTTACCAGTTGTTTTTAGCTGTAAAAAATTCTTAAGTTCTCTAATCGTACCAATCGATATTGTTCCATCGGTGGGCTGAATGTGGTCGTAAAATGCATACGTCTCTAGATTATTATGTTGCAGGATTTCTTGAGCTATATTTTGAGCCACAAATACCTTACCACTACCAAACGATCCAACAATGAGTAAACTTTGTGCTGGTTTTTTGATAAATGCGTCGGTAGCAACTTTTGTATTTGGGTTTAGAAGTACCGCCATAGTTACTTCATTATAGCGCTGAATTCACGCGGCACTGTAGATGTAAAAACTTGTCGCTGTCGATTCGGTAGTGTAATCTCTAAGCTTTTAGCATGTAAATATAATCTGTCGGCCGGTTCGCCGCCATATAATATGTCACCAATAATTGGATGTCCAATATGACTCAAATGAACTCTTAACTGATGGGTTCGACCAGTCGTTGGTGTTAGTTCTAGCTCGCTAAAAATAGGGTCACTCCTCATAACTTTATAGTGTGTTACGGCCGATTTACCATTACTGGCAACTCTAAATGACTTCGGGTCTTTAGGGTTACGTTCAATCGGCATATCAATGACAGCTTCGGCTTGCTTTGGCTTGCCTTCAACGACAGCAATATACATCTTTTTAACTTTACGACTCGAAAATTGTTTTTGTAGCCATTTCAACGCTTCTGGGGTTTTTGCGCAAATAATGACCCCCGAAGTTGCCCGATCCAGACGATGCACAATACCAGCGCGATCACCGTTGAGACCCTGTAACATTGGTGCAATGAAAGTCGCGACAGTTGCCTCTGGATTGAAAACACCCTTGCTGTGCGTCAATATTCCCGCCGGTTTGTTGAGCACAATGCAATCCTCGTCTTCATATAGAATCGGGATTTTGATTTTAGGAACTTTTACTAATTCATCTAAGTTATAATCCAAACTAACAGTTTCGCCAGTCTTAACGCGATATTTATCTTGCTGAACTATTTTATTGACTGTTACCTTTTTTTGATCAGCCAGCTTTTGAATCGAGCTTCGGCTTAGCTCCGGTAAATTTTCAGCCACAAAGACGTCAAGTCGTTTGCCACTCGACTCGGGGGTTACCTTCCATTTGTACATCCTAGGCGCGCAGTCCTATAGCTTTTTGAACTTTTAGTAGTGTTTGATTGCCTTTCTCGTTCATAGCTTGCTCAGAAAATTGTAATTTTTCAGCTAATTTCTGTTCGTCAACTTTTGCTAACCTATCTTGAAAGTCATTCAAAAAGTCTTTGACTTGTTCAGCTACAGCCTTCTTTAAATCACCATAACTTTCTTGACCTACATACCTCTGTGCGGACTTCTCTAAGGACTCACCACCCAGCAAAGCGTGAATTTGTAGTAGATTACTAATGCCTGGCTGGTTTTCAAAATCCAGGTTTATTTTACCAACGCTGTCAGTCGTTGCCGACATTATTTTTGCAGCAGCTTCATCTGGCTTGTCATTCATAAAAATAATGCCTTTACCAGAATCATCCGACTTACTCATTTTTTTGGATGGGTCAACTAGATCTTTAATGCGCAGGCCTTGGTCTTTTCCAAAAAAATCATGTTGTTCCTTGACAGGCTTTGGCACTATAAATAGATCTCCAAATTTACTATTAAGTCGTTCAGCAATGTTACGAATGTATTCCAAATGCTGGCTCTGATCATCGCCAACCGGGATATAGGCTACGTCGTACAATAATACATCTGCAGCCATCAATGGCGGATAGTTCAAAAGAGCCATACTGACTCGGTCATTGCCAATTTTGGCAGACTTATCTTTGTACTGGGTCATACGCTGCATTTCGCCAACGCCAGTGAAGTTATCCAAAATGTGTGCGAGCTCTGAATGTGCTGGCACGTAACTTTCACGGAAAATATGAATACTATCATTATCGAGTGGCAAGCCGGCTGCAACATAAGTGCGCAAATTATCTTGAATCTGATTTTGCAGTTCACTATGATCGATGGGTGTCGAGAAACTATGCAAGTCAGCCATCATCAAATTGACTTGATATTCATCTGACTTATTCTTGGCCATATCAATCAAAGGCAACAGCGCTCCAAAATAGTTGCCAATGTGTAAATCGTTATTGGCTCTCAGACCGGTTAAAATTACTGGTTTACTCATTTCTTATTCTTATTATATGACAAATCCATCTTTGGTTGATAGTCATATGTTCTCTTTCTTAGCCTTTTAAATCTAAAATTTGCTCCACATTGTGGATCTGAACAGGCAATGTCTGTTTCAAAGTACATAAAGTCCTTCTCCTGATCGGCTCGCTGCTTGGCAGCAATGAACGGCATTAAAGCCGCTAGCGTGTAGTGCGAAAACTGCTTTGTGCCAGTCTTAAATGAGATGTTTTCACCCTTCACCACAAGCGCATCGCCCACCCGATGCGAACAGTTAAATTTGTGTGGGTCGCCAACTGTGGTTATTTCTAAATCATATAGGTAATATTTCATATTTGCTCCTTTCCATTACAGATTGATCTGCGGTATGCCTCGCACATACCGCACTTTAGGACTTTTGCCCGCTAAGCATTCGCCAATTATTGTTACACCTGTTACGCGATCAGCAAGACCGTGTGGGGTACCAAATTCAAATCTTTCAACAACTCCATGCATAGACTTTAGTATTGTCTTGGCATCCTCTGTGGTTCCTGCAATTGCAAACTTATCAAGCAGCGAATCAGATATTGCCTTAGAAGCGTGAGGGTTACCTGCATGAAACTTGGATTCAAAGTTAGTCAATGATTCTAGGTCATCTGCATCCAGTGTAGTGTCTAAACGACCTACAACAGCTAAGTATTTTGCAACTTCACGGCGAGCTAAAGCTCTTGCAGCTTTTCTGTCACGATCAATAACCGAAACAGCTCCTAATATTACTTTGACTTCGGGATTATTGATTGTTACGATAGCTTTTTTGGCCAACTCAACGTTTGTTGTGCCACCAAGTTTTACGCCATCAACATTCAAATTCCCAGCCAGTTCCAGCAGCCTCTTACCAAAGCCACCTAAGTAGATCGGTACATCACATTGTGTACGTACGTATTCAACCGCATCTTTAACCTGAGTTAAGGTTGCTGGTCTTTCACCAATACTGTCCACAAAGGCACCGCGAACAAGTCCCAGATAAGTTTGGCCTGGCAATTGCTCCTCAAGAGCTTTGGCATGCTGGGCAATCACTTCTGGATGCTGCATGCCGACAGGAATTCCCATTGGCCCTACATGTGGAATTGTACTGACACGGATTGACCCTCGTAGTGTGTCGGCAGCTGAATGCAGTACAGCATACGGTGGTAAGTCTCCCAGATCTCCATATACCGAGAAGCTATCAAATTCATAGCCCACAGCGACTGCTGCAGTGTGCCTGGCCTCAGCAATACTGAGACCAGGTAATCCAATACCTATTTTAGTCATTTTCTTCTCCTTCCTCATCCTTAACTATTTTTGAGTCCAAATACTCAGCAACATTTGAGACTCCACCACTGCCATCAGCTGAACCATTCTCTGCTTTAGGCACAAATTTCTTCACACTCGATCGGTGAATACGCCGAAATGCATTTAACTCTCGTGTTAGTTCGTCACGATTGCCGTCTGGCATATCTAGCATCGGATTTTCTTGACTGAGCAGCACTTCAAGTATTTTGGCGGGATAGGGATACAATCCCTGTTCCAAATTAATGTGCATCTGAGCTACCTCGCTAGGACTAATATTACTCCCCCCATGAACAAGTAGATCTAAAGCAGGAACTGCTGCTGAATACAGTCCACTCGGGCCTGGGTAGCCGTTAAGCCCAACAAAGTAGGGGCGATACCTATCGAAGCACCCTGGGTCTAGCTCTCTGTATAGTCCTCTAACCATACTGTTGACGTAGCCAAGGGCAAGCGGAGCAGTAAGCTCATCCACCCTTGAGCCACCACCAAACATGCCAACCATACTGCCCTTACCATACAAATGTTGATTTGAGTCCATAAACAAAAGTGCTTCCACAGCCCTTCCTAGACTTCTTTCTATGTCTTTATGGGGTTTATAGAACTCTGCTTCCTGAGCTGCAACAGCCCGATCATCGGAAAGAACGAATAGTGTACCTTCAAAGTCACTGCCGCCTGCATTCCTCAGCACTACATCTTCATAGGTCATAGTTGCGGGCTCACTCAAAGACTCAGCACGAGCCATAAGCTGTGCGTTCGCTTCTTCAAAACCCGCATCATCGTCAACAAACAGCTTCGTTGCTCTCATGGCGAGCAAAGCTTTTTGTTCTGTAGGGGGTCTCAACTCAATTGCACCCGGATCAATTTCTAAAATATTTCTTACTTCAAACATATTATTTCTCCTTAAAATTTCTTTACAAATTAAAAAACCGCCTATGTGGCGGTCTATTCTTACTTAAACAATTACTAAATTATTGCCAATAGAAGGCTAGGCGCCACATGAATTCGTGTGCCTGCCAATAGTTACTAAGTTGTATCTTGTTACTATTCATAACTTGCTTATCCTATAATACTTACGTTTACTTGTCAAATAGTCCTTTTAGAACATAAAATTGCGCGCGTTCCATTCACCTTCATTATTTTCTCTCACTACTGTTCTTCGATTACGAACTGCCTCGGCCAACATCTCAAGCATTTCTTCTGTTTGATTTAGATCTACACACGCATCAGTAATACTCTTGCCATATTCTAGTTTCTCTCTAGATTCTGCATCTACTATTGGATCGCCAGTAATGACTAGCTTCTGCTTCCCAGCTACCAAATTACTTTCAATCATGACGCCCTTAATGGCTGTTTCTCCCAGGCTAATCTGTTCGGCTACATCCTTCACTACTTCAATTTGGCGATCAGCGTCTTTTTGGCTGTTGCCGTGTGAGGCATCAATCACGATTGCTTCTAAGACATCTCGATCAGCTAGGTCTTGTTTGGTCTTCTGAACATGTTCAGAAGAGTAGTTTGGACCATCGTCACCGCCTCTTAGAATTATGTGCGCTAGCTCATTTCCGGATGTTCGTACCTGCATTGGAGAACCACTGGTACTCATTCCAAGAAAAGTATGAGGTGCATTTGCTGATTTGATTGCATCAATTGCATGTTTGGTACTGCCGTCTGTTGTATTCTTAATTCCGACAGGTGACGATGTCCCGGATGCATATTCACGAGCTTTTTGGTCAGTAGTATTACGTGCTCCTATAGCGTCGTAGGCTACTAAGCCATTTACATACTGTGGGGTTAGAGCATTCAGTCGCTCAGTAGCAATCGGTACACCCATATCCGTAATCTGGCACGAAAGCATTCTGGTAAGTACGACGCCAAGGTTAATGTCATCTGTTCCATCGAGCTTAGGATCATATATCAGACCTTTCCAGTCCTTTTCGGTACGAGGTTTCTCGGTGTAACCGCGGTTAAGAATTTCTAGGTCCTCTCCATATGTCTCACGCCATTGTTTTACTTTCTTTGCGTACTCAATGGCCGCTTCAGGATCGTGCCACGAACATGGTCCGGTGATTACAATAAGCCGGCCATCATCCCCAACAAGAATATCCTTAATAGCTTCACGGGATTGCTGAGTTGTTTTGGCTGATTCATCTGAAACAGGTAGCACGTCCGCTATTGCGTTAGGCGTTAAAACAACAGTTTTGTCTTCAATACGAGTGTCAACCAGACTTGATGTGTCCGGTGTTAAAACCGGATCATAGCCTAAGTCTATGCGAATATTCTTAAGTAAAGCATTCTCGGTGTTGCCAGTTGTCTGCTCAACTTTGCGTTGTACATCAGCCAACTTATTACTGATAACTCTGGCTTCATCAATCATTGTATCGTGATGCATTATTCCTTTTTCGGGTGACATTATTGCTCCTTATTAACTTATCGTTGGATTGACTTGAAAAAGACCGGTTGGTTCACCAAGATCTGCACATCTTCTCGGTAAATTTGATGGTCTGACATCAATTTCTACTTCTGGCTCTGTACTAACCTCCACACCCGCCAACTCACACATTTTACGCTCTGGTGTACAGCTTGCACAGATATCATGCTCTGAACTCCTGCTTGGACATTCTTTGTTCATAAGTACATACATAGCAGTTTCATATTTAGGAAGAAGAGAGCCCCGATTACCTGAATTTATCTCGCCCTTCTCAATGCCAGCGAGCGCTCTTGCGTCATCGTAAAGTGTAAATGCCATGCTTAAACTCCTTTAGTAAACAAAAAAACCGCCTTGTGGCGGTTACTTCTGTTTACTGATTCTTTACATTACGAAGTTACGGCCACATCCTGTGGGTTTGTAAACCAGAAAAAATAAAACTGATTAACACTTCGACTCATGTCAGATAGAATACACTAATCTTATACGTTAGTCAAATGCTTTTTACCAGACTGACAAACCAATTCTAGCGGCTACCATTAATAAAATGGTTCCAATAGCGATATGTAGAAAACTGCGAAGTCGGTTATATTTAATGGCAATAATGACAGCCGTAAAAATAAACATACCCACGATCATTACACCTGAAAACCACCAGATCACAGGCTTGGAGCTCATTGCAGCGTAACCTGCTAAAATCAAAGCCATAACTGTAAAGGGGATTATCCAAAAATCCTCACGTCTAATCTCCTTAACAAACGTCGCTGCGTGTCTCATACCTCTAGTGACTACTATAGCAAAAGAGCTAACGCTTGGTAAACTGTCTTTGCTTGCGAGCGCCTTTTAATCCGAATTTCTTGCGTTCTTTTTCACGAGAGTCACGGCTCAAAAGCTCAGCACGCTTGAGTGTACCTTTGAGGTTTTCGTCCATGACGGCGAGTGCTTTAGCAATGCCAAGCTGAATTGCGTCAACCTGACCACTGTGGCCACCGCCAGAAACTTTGGCGCTTACGTCAAACTTACCGACTTGATCAAGCACAACAAATGGCTTTTGAAGCTCGTTAAGCAGGCTTTTACTGTTAGCCAGGTAATCTTCGGCCGATTGATCATTAATAGTAATTGCGCCCTTGCCGGTCATTACACGAACCTGTGCAGTAGAACTTTTACGTCGTCCTAAGCCATAAAAGTATTGTTTACCAGCCATTATTTGCTCTCCTTCAGTGAAATTGCAGTTGGTTTTTGAGCCTGATGTTCGTGATCAGCCTCGGTATAAACTTTGAGACGTGCCAAGCGTGCTGGACGTAATTTATTATCAGGAATCATCCCTCGAACAGCGTGTATGATAACCTCGGTAGGATCGGTGCTCATTTGCTCTTCTAGGGTCCGCTGTTTAATGCCTCCTGGATAACCAGAGTGGCGGTAGTACTTCTTTGCAAGTAATTTATTACCAGTTACAACGAGATATTTGGCGTTAACAACTACTACAAAGTCACCGCAATCGATGTGACGAGTAAATTGGGGCTTACCCTTACCAGTCAAGAGTTGGGCAACCTTGGTTGACAGTCTTCCTAATGAGACCTCAGATGCGTCTACGACGTACCAAGCGCGAGTTACATCGGCAGGTTTTGCGCTATAGGTTTTCATTTCTTAGCCTCCGTCTTTTTAACTGTGGGTTTTGTTGCTGGTTTTTTGGTTGTCGTAGTAGGCTTTTTGGCAGCTGGAGTTGCTGGCTTTGGCTTTTCAGCCGATTTAGACACTGGAGCAGCCTTCAGGTCATCAACAAAACTTATACGAGCTAATTGTGCATTATCGCCGCGTCGAGTATTGGTTCGCTCAATTTTGAAATAACCGCTGTTACGTTTGTTCAGTTTTGGTGCGATTTCATCAACTAAACGATGTGCTGTGCTAACAGTTTGTAGACTTGCAAGAATTTGTCGTCGATTGTGCAAATCACCTTTTTTAGCTTTGGTGATCAGTTTTTCAACGTAAGGAACGACTTCCTTGGCTTTAGGTAAAGTCGTTTCGATTGACTCTTGGATAATCAAAGCTTCAGCCAAACTCTGAATCAGAGCTTCGCGTTGATCGCGCTCCCGGCCAAATTTTCTACCTTGATATCCGTGACGATGCATTTATAGCTCCAACTCCGCCATTTTCTCTTTAACTTCGTCGAGTGCTTTTGCACCGAAGCCTTTTAGGTCGCGCAGTTCTGCATCACTCAGGCTAAACAGATCTTTTAAGGTGTGAATATCGTTGTTAATCAACGCATTTGTAGTACGTGCAGAGAAGTTAAGATCTTCAATCGGTGTCATTAGTTCAGCCGGCTCGTCATTTTCTGACTCATCCGTGGCCTCACCAAGTGGTGCTTCAGCTTCAACAGTTGTTTGACCAGCCAAAGCAGTGTATTGGTTAACCAGAATTGCTGAGGCTTCTTCAAAGGCATCACGAGGGCTCAATGAGCCATCTGTATCAACGGTAATCAAAAGCTTATCAAGGTCAGTCATCTGGCCCACACGAGTGTTCTCAACTTTGTATCGAACTCTGAGAACTGGACTAAAGATAGCGTCAACGGCAATCATGTCGCTGGCTTTTCGGTGAGCACCTTCTTCGATTGGACGATAACCACGGCCAGTTTCAACCGTTAGATCCATTGTTAATGAGCTTTTAGCATCATCAATAGTTGCGATAATGTGCTCTGGATTGACAACTTCAACATCAGCATTTGTCTGAATGTCTTTAGCTGTAATCTGACCTTTACCCTTTTTAACAATGCGGAGAACTTGGGGCTCTTGAGCAAAAACGCGGAAACGGATGCCTTTTAGATTCAGCATAATATCAACGATATCTTCTTTAACACCTGGCAGGGTAGTAAATTCGTGGCTGGCGCCTTCAACTTGAAAACCAGTTACAGCTGCGCCTGCGATACTTGATAATAGTACTCGTCGCAAAGAATTGCCCAGAGTCATGCCGTAGCCGGTGTGCAGTGGCTCGATTGCGAAAGTCGCGCTGTTATCACCGTGGTCATCAACCTTGACGATTCCTGGAGTGTGGATTGTTTTAGACATTATTTGCCTCCTTAGCGTGAGTAATACTCAACGATTAATTGCTCTTTAATATCTGGCTCAGCTTCTTCGCGCTTCGGCAAGCCAGTTACTTTAATTTCTAACTTCTTACGGTCAGCTTTGATCCAGGAAATTTCATTTTCCTGTCCACCTGGGCTAACTTCGTCAAGTTTCTTGAAATACTCAGTGTTCTTACTGTGGTCACGAACGGTCAAAACGTCGCCTTCAACTAATCGAATGGATGGGATGTCGACACGACGGCCATTCAGCATAAAGTGTCCGTGAGACATTAACTGACGTGCAGCTCGTCGGCTGACGGCGAAACCACTTCGGTACACAACATTATCTGCGCGTTGCTCTAATAGTTGGAGCAAAACTTGACCGGATTGACCTTTTGATAAGCTGGCTTCCTGCATCAATTTCCGAAATTGTCGCTCCAGTAAGCCGTACAGTCGCTTTACTTTCTGCTTTTCTCGCAGCTGCAGCGCATATTGGCTCGGTTTTGAGTGACCAGTTCGGCCATGCTGACCTGGTGGAGTTGTTCTCTTTACTAAAGCTTTGTGAGCTTTAGGATGGAGCGCATAGCCTTCACGACGACTCATCTTAACAATACTTTGAGTATCACGTGCCATAGCTTAAACTCTCCTTGCCTTCCGTGGTCGAACACCACCGTGAGGAACACCAGTTACATCAACAATCTTCTCAACCTGAATATCACTCGAGCCCAAAGTTCGAATTGCAGCTTCACGACCAAGGCCAATACCTTTTACATATACATCAGCTTTGCTCATGCCATGAAGCTGTTTGACTGCTGAAGCGGCTTTTTCTGCAGCAACTTGAGCAGCATAAGCGGTGCCTTTCTTGGAACCACGGAAACCGCAGCCGCCAGCACTCGCCCAAGCTAATACACCACCTTTAGGATCGCTAAACGTCACGATTGTGTTATTAAAACTGGCCAAAATGTGAACTTGGCCATACGGAACACTTCGCTTGGATTTCTTCTTCTTTGCTGCTGTAGATAAATTCTGTTCTGCCATAGTATAACCTTAAGTCTTTGCCGGTGCTTTCTTCTTAGTTCCACCAACAGTAACTTTCTTACCACGTCGAGTTCGTGCATTGGTCTGAGTTTGCTGACCCCGTGATGGCAAGTTTGCTTTGTGTCGCAAACCACGATAGGCATTAACATCTTTTAGTCGCTTGATATTAGCCGTTACGATTCGCTGCAATTCACCTTCAACAGTGTATTTTTCATTAATAACTTCCTGAATTCGAGAAATTTCTGCATCAGTCAAGTTTTTAACACGAGTTGTTGGTTCAACGTTAGCGGCAGTTAAAATATCTCTCGATGACTTGTCGCCAATACCATACACATATGTCAAAGCAATTTGAACTTGCTTTTCATTTGGAATAGTAACACCTGAAATACGGGCCATCTGACTTAACCTTGCCTCTGTTTGTGCTTTGGCTTTAGTTTATTAATAACATAGATACGTCCTTTGCGTCGGACGATCTTATCATCTGGGCTTATCTTTTTGACACTTGCACGCACTTTCATGCGGATCATCGCTCCTTATATGCTAGTGATGACACACTGCTTTAGTTTATGACTTGCGGTAGGTGATTCTGCCCTTCGTAAGATCGTAAGGGGTCAACTCAACCGTAACGCTGTCTCCTGGAACAATTCGGATGTAATGTTTCCGCATTTTCCCAGCGACATGAGCTATAATTTGATGTCCGTTTTCGAGTTCTACCTTAAATTGAGTACCCGGAAGGGTCTCGACAATTGTTCCGGTAAGCTCGATTACTTCCTTATTTGCGGCCATAAATATATAACAAGAGTCAATTGTACCAAATGGCCCCTCTGTTGTAAAGTGTTTTTCCTCGGGATAAATTTTAGGGTTATTTTTGCTTGTTTCGGCGCAAGCTCAAACGTCGCTTTTTGGTCGATACTTTTTCACCGTCACCAGTTAGATAATCCGGTGATTGGTACTGATCATAGGTGACCATTAAGGCTTGTGACTCGATTTGACGCAACGTCTCAAGGGCGACAGCTACAAGAATCAAAACGCTCGTTCCACCGACCGCAATACTTGTCTTAAGAAAGGCTTGTGCAATAATTGGCAAGACAGCTAGCAAACCAAGGCTAATAGCTCCAAAAAGCGTCAAACGGTTCACAATCTTGCTTAAGTACTTCTCTGTCTGAGCACCAGAACGCACCCCCTCGATAAAACCGCCTTGTTTTTGCAAGTTTTCGGCAATTTCGTGTGAATCAAAGGTAATTCCTGTGTAGAAGAAAGTAAAAATAAAGACGAGGATAAAGTAAACTGCCGGGTAAATAAATGGCTGCCAGCCGCCGGCTGCGAACGACTGCGGTGTTGGATTTTGAAACCACTGAGTCAATTGAGCGCCTATTTGCTGCAAATGAGGGTTACTCATACCTTGCATTAATTGACCAACGAAGCTTGGAACACTTAAAAATGCCAATGCAAAAATGATCGGAATAACACCAGCGGCAATCAGTTTCACTGGTAATTTAGTTGTTACACCGCCGTAAGCGCGGTTTCCTTGCACACGTTTAGCGTAATGAATGGTTACATTTCGCGCAGCTTCATTAAGCTTCACAACAAGCACTGTCACGATAATAATCGCAGATAGCACGATAAGACTATAAACAAGCGCCGCTGTATTAATTGGTAGAGCCTGTGAACCGATATGCCAACGCTGTTTATCGGCAAAAGCAGCCTGAAAGGCACTACCAAAAGTTGATGGTAACTTACTAACGATGCCAACCGTAATAATCAATGAAATACCGTTGGCAATATTCTGTTCAGTAATCAGTTCTCCAAGCCACATAAGGAGCATCGAGCCACCAGTTAGGGTCGCAACCATAAGCACCCACCGGGCCGGCGACGCATTACCGGTGATATCTCCCAGGCCGGCGATGCTGGAAGCTGTTTGTCGAACGAGATAAATAACACCGACCGATTGAATAATAGCCAGTGGCAAGGTTAGAAGTCGCGTGTACTGATTAATTTTCTTGCGACCAAACTCACCTTCTTTATTAAGGGCCTCGAGCTGTGGAATTGCCTTGGTCAATAGCTGCATAATGATAGATGCGTTAATAAACGGGCCCAGGCCGACTAACATGATTGAGAAGTTGGCTAATGCTCCACCAGATAAAACGTCAATAAAATTCAAAAATTGAGAAGTTTTAGCAGAGGTAAACAGTGTCTGTAGAATTTGCTTCAGGGTCGTTGCTGAGCCAATTGGAATCGGTATGTGAGCAAGGATTCGAAAAACGAGCAACATGCCCAACACAGCCAAGACTTTTTTACGCATCTCAGCATTCTTTAATGATAGCCAGATTGTTTTCCAACTCATTCGGCTTTGCCTTATTCCCTCTTACAAATTTTTAGTATAGCGTAAATTGAAGCTATTTCGCAGATTTTTCTTTGGCGGTGCGTTGTGGGCGGGACACGATAGTGAACTCTCCACCAGCTTTTTTAATAGCTTTTACAGACTCTACGCTGGCTGCCTGCAATTTAACATTTACTTTGCTTTTTAGCTCACCGTTTAAAATAACCTTAACTTTGCCGTATGGTGTACTAATAAGGCCAGCTTCAAATAGAGAAAAGTTATCAACATTACCCTTAAGTTCGTTCAGCTGGCCAGTATAGATTTCTTCAGTTTTAGGCCGCTTACTCTTAAAACCACGCAGTTTTGGTAAACGCTGCATCAGCGGATTCTGACCACCTTCAAAACCTGGGCGAACACCGCCACTTTTACGAGCGTTTTGACCTTTGGTACCACGACCAGCAGTTTTACCTTTACCGGCTGAAATACCACGTCCAACGCGAGTTCGATTGGTTTTGCTAGCGACTTCTAGTTCGTTATACTTCATTATTTTGCCTCTGCCTTAGCTACTTTTTTAGCTGGTTTCTGATCACGATTCATACGAGTCACCCACTTATTGGCTGGCTCCATAGCTTGTAGTGCCTGCAAAGTTGCATAAGCTGTGTTGGTCTTATTGCTGGAACCGAGAGATTTACTCAGTGCATTGTTCACACCAGCAACTTCAAGAATGATTCGTACAACACCACCGGCAATCAAGCCAGTACCCTGAGCAGCTGGCTTGAGCAAAATACGAGCGCCCCCAACTTTACCTTCAGTTTCATGAACCAATGTATCCTTATAAAGTGAAATCTTGATCATATTCTTTTTAGCAACTTCAGTCGCTTTTGTAACAGCAGTGGTTACATCAGCACCTTTGGCTGATCCGGCTCCAACGCGGCCCTTATGATCACCAACCACAACTAGTGCGCGGAAACGAAAACGACGTCCGCCCTTAACCACACGAGCAACTCGGTCAATATGAACCATTCGCTCGTCAAACTGTTTTTCTTCAGGAATTAACGCTGGATTTCGAGTATCTCGTCTGTCTGCAGCCATTTTAAAACTCCAATCCTTCCTCGCGAGCAGCTTCGGCTAGCGCTTTAACTCGTCCGTGATATAACTTTGAACCTCGATCAAAACTAACTTTTGTAACTTTGGCTTTCTTAGCTTTTGTGGCGATATCCTTGCCAACCCAAGTAGCTTTCTCGCTCATAGTTTTACCAGCAGACTTCTGATTAACAGATGTGCTGGCCGCTAAGGTTTTGTGATTTTGATCATCAATAATCTGTACGGAAACATGCGAATTGCTTATAGCAACGCTCAATCGTGGACGCTCACTACTACCACGAGTGACTTTTCGAACACGAATAGCACGTCGTGTAGCCTGATTTCGAACTGTATCTAATCTACTCATAGCTATTTCTCTTTCCCGCTTTTACCGCTTTTGCGGATGATGTATTCGTTCTCATAACGGATTCCTTTGCCTTTGTAAGGCTCAGGCTTGCGTAATGCTCGGATTTCAGCAGCAATTTGACCAACTTGCTGTTTGCTGATGCCAGTAACAGTAATAACATTTTGCTCAACTGAAATAGTAATCCCTTGTGGGATGTCATACAAAACGTCATGTGAGCGACCTAAATTCATCTTGAGTTGTTGTCCAGCAAGTGCCACGCGAAAGCCAACACCGTGCAGTTCAAGTTTTTTGCTAAAGCCTTCGCTCACACCAACAACCATGTTATTGATCAGTGAGCGCATTAAACCATGTCGAGCACGACTTAGTGGTTCGTCGTCTTGACGGGTGACAATTAATTCGTCGCCTTCTTGTTTGAGGGTCACTTCAGGTAATGTGAACTGGGTCAGTTCACCCTTGGGACCAGCAACTTTAACTTCATTGTGATCGACAGTGATTGTCACACCAGATGGAATTTTAACCGGTAGTTTTCCTATTCGACTCATATTAATACACCTTACAAATTAGCTCGCCACCAAGCTTTTTATTCTTAGCTTCAATACCCGTCATAAGACCCTGAGAGGTAGAAACAATCACCATACCACGACCTTGCTTAACAGTTGGGATCGCCTTAACGTTGGCGTACATACGACGACCAGGCTTGCTCAATCGTTCAATTTCAGTAATTCGAGCGTTCGCATCTTCAGAAGCAATGTTAATCTTTAGGGTCTTGCCTATTTCGGCATCAACTACCTCGAAGCCGTCAATGAATTTGTTGTCGGCTAGCACGCTCGCAACAGCTTGCTTCATTTTAGAATGAGGCATGTTCACCTCATACTTGCGTACGTTAATCCCGTTACGGATTCGTGTGAGCATGTCTGCGATTGGGTCTGTGGATGTAAGTGACATTTTTTGCTTCCTTTCTTACCAACTTGATTTCGTTACGCCTGGTATTTCGCCCTTGCTGGCATGTTCACGAAATGAAATTCGAGAAAGTCCAAAAGTGCGCATATAACCTCGAGGTCGACCGGTCTCTTGGCAGCGATTCTTAAGTCGTGTTGGAGAAGAGTTTCGTGGCAATTTATGTAAACCTTCAAGGTCACCAAGTTCTTTAAGCTCAGCACGCTTTGCTGCATACTTTTCATGCATTTTCATGCGCTTTAAATCTCGGTTCACGATTGATTTCTTAGCCATTACTTGTTCTCCTTTTCAAACGGCATTCCAAATTTCTCTAATAGTGCTCGGCTGTGCTGTGGGCTCTCAGACTTCAATACCATGACTACTTGAAGTCCATGTGTGACTGGTGCATCTTCGAAGTCAATTTCTGGAAAAACAGTTTGATCCGCAATACCGACTGAATAATTACCCTGCTTATCAAAAGCCTTGGCGCTCACACCGTGAAAGTCGCGCAGTCGTGGCAATACCACATTAATAAAACGATCCAAAAATTCATACATTCGTTGATTACGAAGTGTCACCTTAAGACCAATTTTGTTTCCTTCACGAAGCTTAAAGCTGGCGATTGATTGCTTGGCAACAGTGTGGATTGGTGCTTGACCACTAATCTTTCGCATTGTTGTAGTAGCAACTTCAAACAATTTCTTGTCGTCTTTGCCACGACCTAAGCCGATGTTTAACACAATCTTTTCTAACTTTGGCACTTGATTAACATTCTTAAGGCCAAGCTCTTCTTTGAGTTGTTTTGTGTACTCGCGAGCGTAAAGGTCTTTCAAGCGAGTAGGAGCAGCAATAGTTTTAGAATCAGCCATTACTTTATCTCCTTTCCAGTTCGCTTATTAACACGGACTTTGTTACCTTTAGCATCAACTGTGTAACCAATCTTTGCTGGTTTCTTAGCAGTTCCTTCCAGTAAGCCAACTTTAGAAACCCAAATTGGCTTTGTTTGCTCAACAATGCCGCCTTGTGGATGTTCACGGTTTGGCTTTTGGTGCTTTTTGACCACATTAATGCCCTCGACAGTCACTTTGTTTTCAGTAGGGTGGGTGGCCAAAATTTTGCCAGTTTGACCTTTGTACTTACCAGAACGAACCATGACAGTGTCACCTTTTTGCAACCGGATCTTATAAACACTCATTACAGGACCTCCGGTGCTAAGCTAATAATTTTACTGTAACCTTTTTCGCGAAGCTCACGAGGTACAGGACCAAAAATACGAGTTGCTTTTGGCAATTTATCTTCGCCAATGATTACCGCAGCATTGTCATCAAAACTAATACTTGAGCCGTCTTTTCGGCGAATTGGATTTCTGGTACGGACAACCACGGCTCTGACAACTGATTTTTTCTTGACGTTGCCATTTGGCGTTGCATCTTTAACTGTGGCAACGATAGTATCACCAACGCGGGCATATCGACGACGAGTACCACCAAGAACACGAATGCACAAAATCTGCTTGGCACCGCTGTTGTCACATACGACTAGTCGTGACTCTTGTTGGATCATTTATCGTCTCCTTTAGTTTCTTCCTTCTTGTCAGCTTTCTTAGCCGTAGGCTTTTTGGTTGCAGTCGTCTTTTTAGCTGGCTTCTCTTCTTTCACTTCCTCTGGCGTCTCGTCTAAAGCTTCAACAACTGACTTTTCTTTCTTCTCGATAGCTTTTTTCTCAGTCATTGGGATTTCTACATCACCAGCAATTCCTTCTCTAAGTATTGGTCGTTCCAAAACTTTGTCCAAAACGTGGCGTTTTCGAGCGCTCAATGGGCGAGTTTCAGCAATTTGTACTTTGTCACCTGTCTTGGCTTCATTCTTCTCATCATGCGCCATAAACTTCGTTGAGCTGGTGTACTGCTTGCGGTACAGCGGATGTGTCTTACGAGTCACAACGGTTACTACAATTGTCTTATCAGTCCTATCGGAACTTACAATTCCTACTAATGTTTTAGCCATTACGCGGCCTCCTTGGTCAGTTGTTCACTCAGAACGGTTAGTACACGAGCTAAATCTTTACGCTTACCTCTGATGGAACGAGTGTTTTGTACTTCGCCCATGGCAAATTGTCGGCGCATTTCGGCGATTTCTTCGCGCAATTTAGTAGACTCTTTAGTCAGGTCTGCTGTCGATAATTTACGAATTTCTACCATCTTCATCTCTATCATCCTTCTTCTCGCATAATGAATTTGGTCTTCACTGGTAATTTATGAGCAGCCAGTCGCATTGCTTCACGAGCAACTTCTTCAGATACGCCTTGCATTTCAAACATGATAGTGCCCGGATATACTTTGGCGACAAAAAATTCTGGATTGCCTTTACCTGAACCCATTTTGGTTCCAACGGCTTTACGTGTCACGGGTGTATGAGGAAAAATACGAATCCAAATTTTACCACCACGCTTAATGTAGCGAGTCATCGCCTGGCGAGCGGCTTCAATTTGACGAGCCGTTACGCGGTCAATGCTTTGAGATTGCAGCGCATACTGGCCAAAGGCAATCGTGTTGCCTTTAGTCGCCACGCCGCCCATGCGGCCAACGCGAACTTTTCGGTACTTGGTTCGTTTTGGCATCAACATTTTAAGCTACCTCGCCTTTGTAAATCCATACTTTAACACCGATAATACCGGCAGCAGTTTTAGCAGGAACATATGCATAATCAATGTCGGCACGAAGTGTATGGAGTGGCACAGAACCTTGAATTTCTTTCTCGCGACGAGCCATTTCTGAGCCATTTAAACGGCCGGCAACTTCGATACGAATACCTTTAGCACCAGCACGCATAGTTGCAGCAGCTGAGCTTTTAATAGCTCGACGGAAAGAAATACGTCGTTGCATCTGAAATGCAATATTTTCAGCAACTAGTTTTGCATATAATTCAGGTTTTTTAACTTCTTCGATATTTACACGAGACGGAACTTTATAAATCTTCTCAACAGCGTCTTTCAGCTCTTGTACACCTGTTCCGCCACGTCCAATAACCACACCAGCTTTCGCAGTTGTAATAGTAACTGTCACGAGGTTAGGTGAGCGCTCAATATCAACTTTGTTGATTGCAGCACGAGAGCCAAGTTTGTCATCAATAAGTTTGCGAACTTTCAAATCTTCACTTAGGTATTTTGCGTAATCGCGTTTGTTAGCAAACCACTTAGAACGCCAGTCTTTGTTAACTTGCAGTCGCATTGAAATTGGATTAACTTTTTGTCCCATTATTTCTTCTCCTCTGCTTTCTTTGCCGCAGGCTTCTTCTCGGCTGCAGGTTTCTTAGGTACGCGCGCTTCTCCATCTACAAGAACAGTGATATGTGAGCTTTTGCGCTCAAACGGCAATGCACGACCATGTGCAGCTGGGCGGTAACGTTTCATTCGTGGTCCTGGTGTGACACTAATTTGGACAATCTTAAGTGTGTCTGGCTTGAGGTTATGATTGTGC
Organism: uncultured Candidatus Saccharibacteria bacterium; assembly: GCA_964590205.1. Classification (GTDB taxonomy): domain Bacteria; phylum Patescibacteriota; class Saccharimonadia; order Saccharimonadales; family JAGQNJ01; genus CAZPVO01. Next base: position 36,998 of record CAZPVO010000007.1, read on the forward strand.
TCAGCGTTTGCTTTTGCGCTGGCAATTACTTTGCTGACAGCAGTTGCTGAGCGCCGCGGTACATGCTCAAGAATAGTCAGTGCATCATTTACTGAGTGGCCGCGAACTAAAGCAGCTACCACACCAACTTTGCGTGGGCTCATGTGCACTCCTTTAGCTACTGCTTTAACACTCATATATTAACCTTTTGCTACCTTTCCACCGTGGGAGCGGAACTTACGAGTTGGCGCAAACTCACCAAGCTTGTGACCAACCATATTCTCTGTAATAAACACTGGTACATGAACTTTGCCGTTGTGAACAGCAATTGTTTTACCTACAAACTCTGGAGAGATCGTGCTAGCACGAGCCCAAGTCTTAACGATTGTACGATCTTCAGCACCCAGCGCACTGACTTTCTTAGCCAGTTTAGGGTCTACAAATGGTCCTTTTTTCAAGCTTCTAGACATGTGCTACTCCTGATTTTTCATATAGTGCTTCGGCTGTTTGTAAAAATCGATTTCTAAAGCTAGAGGCGTCTTCCAAAGGGTGCTTTGAGTCAGGAGAATCAGCAATTGTGTCTGCAAACTTATCGGCAAACGCAATAATCTCAGTGGTGTCAGCTACATTGGCAACAACAATTGAAGCACAGACTTCAGCAACACCATTAATACATCGGCTACGGTCGCCACTTACTTCATATGCTAAACCTCTTATTGCTTTGGCATTTATCTCACTTGTTTCTGCGGTAGGCGGAATTTGATTGAATTTCAACATATCCTATCTCCTCTTACTTTCGTGTCGACTTCGGACAATAAACTTACTACTCTGTGCCTTGCGGTTACGAGTCTTATAGCCAAGTGTCTTCTGGCCCCAAGGGGTTCGAGGATCTTTAGCTGTACCGTGACGACCACCATCACCACCACCGTGTGGGTGATCAGCTGCGTTCATAACAACACCACGAACAGTTGGGCGAATACCCATTCGGCGCTTACGTCCGGCTTTACCCCATTTGATGTTCTGGTGCTGTTCGTTACCGACAACACCAATGCTGGCACTGCAGTCAACACTAACCATACGGACTTCACCACTCGGCAGTTTCACTTGAGCGTACTGCTCATCTTTAGCGGTTAATTGAGCACTGGCACCTGCTGAGCGCACCATTTGGGCACCACGGCCAGGCTGCATTTCAATCGCATGAATTACGCTACCAGTTGGAATGTTTTTAAGTGGCATGCGGTTGCCAACTTCGATTGGCGTTTCGTTGTCACTCATGACCTTTTGGCCAACTTTCATGCCATTAGCGGCCAAAATGTAGTGGTATTTATTGTCAGAGTCTTTAATACGAGCAATGTTTGCGCTTCGGTTTGGATCGTACTCAATCGCTTCAATTGTAGCTGTTACGCCTGGAGCTAGCTTAAAGTTCATAATTCGGTAGAATTTACGTGCTCCACCGCCGTGATGACGAACAGTAATGCGGCCCTGGTTGTTGCGGCCATTTGCGCGTCGTTTGATAACAACAAGGGATTTAACTGGTCGTTTTGCAGTAATTGCATCAAAATCACGACTTGTCATGCCACGTCGGCCAGGAGTAGTTGGCTTGTATTGCTTAATCGCCATTACTTGTCTCCTCCCTTGTTTTGAGTTTGGCGAGTTGCTCGGTTAAAAGCACCTCTAATGCCACCTTGCTTCTTGGTTTCAGCTTTAGTCTCTTTAGCGCTCTGTTTTGCTTGGGCTTTTTCTACCATTTCAGCAGTTTTCTCTTGCTTCTCGGCCTTCTTTTCTTCATCACCAAAAATGTTAATGCTGTCACCTTCTTTAACCACGACATAAGCTTTCTTGTAATCAGGCCGTTTGCCAGCAACTGGACGACGACCTTTCTTATAGGATTGCTTTGCTTTACCTTTAACAACTAATAATCGAACATCTTCAACCGTTACTTTAAACTGTTCTTTTATAGCGTCAGCGACAGTTGATTTATTGCTGTCCATAGGAACTGTAAATACATAGGTGTTGCGATCTAAACTTGCGGCGTAAGCTTTTTCGCTCATGCGTGGTTTGAGAGCCATAGTCTTACTCATTACTTAGCTCCTTCTTTGACCACTTTTTTCGCCTCAGAAGGACTCAACCATTCATGTACGATGTCGAGTGCTTTTTTAGTGATAACAATGCTGTCGGCATTTAAAACGTCATAAACATTCAGGTACTTAGCCTGAACCGTGGTAACTTCTGGTAAATTACGCGTTGCTCGGACAATCAGGCTGTTCTTTTCGTCAACAACAAGAAGAACACGTCGTTTTGCATCAATCTTAGCGAGAATATTTGCTACTGGCTTAACTTTGCCGTCTTTAGACTCAATCGTTTCGACAACTTTTACTTTGTTCTCTGAAAGAGTTAAGGCCTGACGAAGAGCTTGCCGTTTTGCAGTAGTATTCATTTGCTTGCTGTAGTTCTCGTTGCCAGATGGACCAAAGGCAATACCACCACCACGCCAGATAATGTTTCGACTTGAGCCAAAACGAGCTCGGCCAGTACCTTTTTGACGCCATGGCTTTTTACCACCACCACTTACTTCGCCACGCTTTAGGGTTTTAGCCAGGTTATTGCGGCCATTTGCCATGTAGGCAACGTATGCATGCTTGAGCAGTTCATGATTCTTAACTTCAACACCGAACACAGCCTTATCAAGCTTTGCGGGGGTTGTTGCCTTAGAACCGGCCTTAGTAAAAGTAGCGACTGGCATTTTATTTCACTCCCTTTACTAAAACGATTCCTTTGTTTGGTCCAGGAACGGCGCCAACAACACCTATAACTTTGAGTTCTGGATCAACAATTGCGATTTTAAGGTTTTTTACCGTAACCCGCTCGTGACCCATTTGACCGGCCATTTTCTTGCCTTTAAAAATCTTTTGCGGATACATTGATCCGATTGAACCTGGTCGACGATAGCTTTGACCGCCGTGAGTTTTACGACCGCGGTGGAAGTTGTGTCGCTTGATAGTTCCAGCCCAGCCCTTACCTTTACTCATGCCAACCACGTCAACTATATCGCCAACACTGAAAACGTCGGCGTTTAAGGTTGCGCCGACGCTGAGTTCTTCACTAAGCTCATCTACACGGAATTCTCGAATAATCTTGGCAGATGCTTTTGACTTCTTGAGATGACCAGCCATGGGCTTGGTTGTCTTCTTGTTAGTCTCGGTGCCAACTTGTACGGCTGTGTAACCGTCTTTTTCGACATCTTTAACTTGGGTAATTATATTGTCTGCAGCAGAAAGCAGGGTAACAGGAGTCACAGCACCATCTTCAGCGATAGTACTAGTCATGCCGATTTTTCGGGTAATAAGAGCTTTCACTCTACGCGACGTCCTTCCTGTCTTTTGAAACAGACATAAAAATGCTTGGATGATTGCTGGTTTTCACCTCTGTTATTGGAGTCTGAACCTTGCAATTCAACCAAGAATAATTTAAAGATACCATAACAGATTACACTAAAATGCGTACCTCTGTCAATATGTTGTTTATTCTACAAACTATTTTCGCTTAAGTCCTGCCCTAAGAACTTCAGTGTAATCTTCTACTGGCTGATATTCACTTACACTTGTACTAAGACTTCGATTGCCTAAACCCTTACGTAAATCTGCCATGCGCATTGGTCTTATTCGCTTCGAGACTTCAATCTCAACCTCAGTTAAATCTGCTGGCTCCGTGTCATCAGCTGATTCAAATGGGACTTCAAATTCGGTGGCTGTCTCGCCGCTTAAGGGAGTTATATCGCTCATAGGGCTTACATCTTGATTTCGGCGTCGCAGCCGGCAGGGAGACTCAAGTTCATAAGCGAGTCGATGGTTTTAGGTGTTGGTTCAAGTACATCAATCAGGCGCTTGTGAATTCGCATTTCAAACTGTTCACGGCCTTTCTTATATACATGCGGGCTTTTTATGACTGTATAAACTGTTCGACGAGTCGGCAGTGGAATTGGCCCAGCAATGGTCGCACCTGTTCGAAGGGCTGTGTCAACGATCTGTTTTGCAGACTGATCAATTACTTTGTGGTCATAGGCTTTGAGGCGAATGCGAATTCGCTGTTTGGTGCTGGCGACTGGTTTAACAGGCGCAGTTTTATCTGTTGTAGGCTTCTTTTCTTCAGCCATTTCTTCTCCTTGTGATGTAACATCTTCTTGCCGCTATAAAGAGCGATCAAAACGACTTTTAGTCATCACGATTAAATTGTCCGCTTATTTTATAACAGCTTAAGCTACTTGTCCACTAACAACGTCAACAGGCAAATCGGGATTACCCGCAATGGCTGCATCGACAGGAACGGGCCATATGCTAACCTCTGCCCCGGGCACATTATTGAGCACGTGTCCACTTAAGGTTTGTACTCTATACCGATAATCACCATCTTCTTCTCCAGGCTCACGTTCTACAGGCGTAATTCTTCTACCAATGTCTGGCGCAAACGTCCATATGACATACCTGCTGTCTAAATTCTTCACTTTTTTACCCTCACTTTTTTGCATTAAAAAAGAGCCAACGACTGGCTCCTTGCTAGTTTGACTTCAATGGTTCTGCCATTTTTATCTCACACATTGCATTTTAAGCATAAACCCATTCCTGCAAAAAGAAAAGAGCTCGTGTTTTTGACGAGCTCTTTTCTGGCTTCTCGGTAGCTTTCGCTACTTGTTGATCTTGGTTACAACACCAGCACCAACAGTTCGGCCACCTTCACGAATAGCGAAGCGTAGACCTTGTTCCATTGCGATAGGTGCAAGCAGTTTTACCTTAAAGGTTACTGTGTCACCTGGCATGACCATTTCTTTGTCAGCTGGAAGTTCAACCTCACCAGTTA
>CAZPVO010000008.1:0-40973 GCA_964590205.1 uncultured Candidatus Saccharibacteria bacterium
GTTACAGCCCTTCTTGGCACTTAGTGCTGACTCTAAAAGTCAAAATTGGCTCCGGGGAGAGGATTCGAACCTCCGACCTGGTGGTTAACAGCCACTCGCTCTACCACTGAGCTACCCCGGATTATCCGCTGTCGCCTACTAGCGATAACTGCCAAATTATATCTGATAGCTAAGAGAGTGACAAGGATAGTTACTTTTTAGCAAGAAGTTCTTTGATTTTGTCAGCCACAACGTGCGGTGTGTGCTCGACTTTTATCCAATAATGCTTGACGTCCAAATCTTTCACATCTTCTATGCTGTGCTCGCTGTCAAAGTCGGTTAGCACAATTACAAGAGCGGTGTCTTTATCAGCAGGATGATCCTTGCGGTAGGCTTTTAGAAAATCAATGCCGTTAACCTGGGGCAGGAGTAAATCCACCAAGATCACATCGTACGGTTGTTTTTTGCTTAACTCAACTGCCTCTTTACCATCAGATGCAACACTCACATCGAAGCCCTCTTTAGTGAGTACCTCAATATAAATTTGCTGCACAACTGGATAATCCTCGATGTATAAAACTGTTGGCTTGCTCATAGTGTTACCTCCTCGGCAAACGAATTGTTACTTTTGTTCCAACATGTGGCTCGCTGAAAATCTCCATAAAGCCACCGAAGCGCTCAATTATTAACTGACTCACATGGAGCCCTAAGCCCATAGTATAAAGCTGTATCTTGTTCGGGTCACTAGGCATGCTATCTTCAAATTGCTCAAAACGCTGGAAGACGGTTTTAAGTTGCCTGGAGCTCATGCCGCGGCCTTGATCAGCTACAGTCAATATGGCAAAGTTCTTTTCCTTGGTCAGATTAACTTCGACGGGTGTACCAACCTCGCTATATCGAAAAGCGTTATCAATAATATTATCAAGCGCCATGTGAATTTGACTTGAGTTACATTCAACTTCAAGCTCTTCTTCGACATTTAAGTTAAGATCGCCAATTCGCGTTGCACTCATAGCACAATTGCGTGCGGCTTCGCGAATAACTTCTGAAAGATCAACTGGTTCAGCGGCTTGTTTTTTATCTGAGTCAGTTCGTTGTTGAGCAGCAGCCAGAAGATTTGAAATCATACTGTTCATCCGCCAGTTTTCATCTTTTAACTGTCCCAAAAGTTGTTGTTGTCTTTCGCTAAGCTGCGCAAAACTTTCATCGTGCTCCAGTACATCAATAATTGTGGCAATCACGCTCGATGGATGACGCAGCTGATGGCGGAGCATCGCCAGCAACTGGTTGTAGGAAACCTGCCGTTCGTTAATGGCGTTGATGGCACTGAAACGCGTGATGATGGCAGCCATAATAATGAAGGCGACGGGATAAAATACGGCTGGCGAAATAAGGGTTACAAACTTCGTGGGCCCAGTACCAAGAAAATAGCAAATAACAAGTGTCGCGGAATACGCAATGCCGCTAATCGCAGCGGTAATATAGGCCGAAGGCTGCAGTAATAGCACGCCTGAGCTCAAGATCGGTACAGTGTATAAAGCTGTGGCGCGACTCGTATAGCCGCCCTGAATGAATACTACAGTGGTTGCCAATAAAACATCCAGCAGAATCTCGCCATATGCGCAAAGATTATAAATTTGTGGTTTACGATTAGGCGATTTTAAAATCGCACCGATGATGGCGTTAGCGATGAGGCCACTCAAAGATACTAACGCGTAAATAGAGATTAACTTAAAGCTCAGGTCGGCTAGGAGTCCACTTGCGACTGCAACTAAGCCGAGTAGTCCAATGTAGTAATAGCGAATACGTACTAACGCTAATCCTCGCGTGCGAGTTTGCATGCGTTGTTCTTCAGCTGAGGTTAAGATATATTGGCTAATCGCCATAATTGCTCCTCAGTTTAGTATAACCTTAAGCATATGATTTATAATAGGTAGAATCTTATGCTGAAGAAACATGTTAAATATACGCATGGAAAGCCTATTAAAAAAAATGGCTGGCGAATCTTTACCTCGGTACTGTCGCTTATTTTAATTGGCAGCGGCGTATATTTGTTTGTGTTGCTCAGAGCGCCAAACATCAGGCCACTCAGTCCAGCCAAACAAGAAGCATTTATTCCTGAGCAGTATGGCGACAAGCAAGTTATTATTCCCAAAATTGCGGTCAATATTCCTGTGAATGAAGGCGACTACACAGTTTTAGATAAAGGCGGCTGGCATCGCCTGCCAAATTTAGGTGATCCAGAAAGCGGTGGTAATTTTATCGTATCTGCCCATCGTTATATTTTGGCAAGTACGCCCGACCACACTAAACAGCAGTCTTATTTTTATAACCTTGATAAATTAGTAGTCGGAGATCAAATTTTGGCAGATTGGCATCACAAGCGATATACCTATAAGGTGACGGCAATCGAAACAGTGCCCCCAACCCAACTAAGTATTGAGTCAGCATCTGATGAGAAAATGATGACGCTTTACACGTGCACACTTAAGGGTAGCCGTGATGGACGTGTGGTTGTTATCGCCAAACCCGCTTCTTGAGTAAATTGCCGATTCCAAGTCCAATCAAAACGAGCGCCGTCGTGTAGATCCAGTATGTATTTTCGCCAGTGTTGGCCAGTGTCCCTGGTGTGCTTGCTGATGTCGAGCTTGATGAACCGCCACCAGATATACTGCCCCCCGACTGAGTAATTGGTTGCCAAATTGGGAAAAACTGAAGGCTTCCGGCGTTCGAAGTGATCTGTGTCTTACTACTGCCGTCGGCGTTCATTGTATATAGCCTTGACAATCCACCTCCACCTCGTTTGCTACCAAATGCAATTTGGGTTCCATCTGGCGACCAGTCATAACCTTCGGCTATGTTGGAATTATATTTAACGTTTCCAAGGCCATCATTAGTAAGTTGTGTTTGGCTGCCACCCGTTGAAGTCATTGTATATATTTCAATACCGTCGTTATTATTACCTGGATTAGTCACATTACTTCCATATAGAAGCTTAGAGCCATCAGGAGAAAAATGGGGAAAAATATTCATTACATCATCTGGTGAGGTAGTAAGTCGTGTAAGGTTAGTGCCCGTCATACTCATGGAGTAAAGTTCGGTTGTCGGCCCACTAGGATTATCGCGGTTCGTGGAAAAAATAATCTTCGAGGCATCAGGTGAAATTTCAAAAGAACATAGTTCATTTGTTACGGGAGAAGGATATGTGCCGTCATTGTCGGAACTATTAGTAATATTGGTTTGGCTAGTGCCGTTTAAGTTCATCGTGTAAATTTCCGAATTACCATCGCGCGCTGATACAAAGGCAATCTTGTTGTTGATTGGTGACCAAAGTGGACAGGCATCACTACCAGCGTTCGTTAGTTGTGTATCCCCACTGCCATCAGCATTAACACTAAAAACGTTAAAGGTTGAACCGCTATCGCTACTTCCCACGTAAGCTAGCTTACTACTGTCAGGAGACCAGCTAATACCGTATATGCCACCAAATGTGCCACTTGAAACTTTTGTTTGTCCTGAACCGTCAGCGTTCATTACGTACAAATAAACCTCTGTTCCGCCACCATTTGAAACTGAAAAAGCAATCTTTGTACCATCTGGCGACCACTTAAGACCAAACTCGCCGGCTTGCAAAGGGTTATAGTTTGTCAGCTGCGTGTTACTTGTGCCATCGGGGTTAGCGCTAAAAACTTCAATAGCAAAAGTGGAAAAGTTAACATCAAAGTAAGCGATTTTGCTCGTTGCAGCATACGCAGTACTACTGATTAGAAGTGTAGCTAGAAACCCTGCCAAACCTAGTGTGTAAATAACTCTTTGTTTTATTTTGCTCACTTTAAACAAAAGCTCCTTAAAGCCCTTATGCATATAATTTACTCTACATAAGAGACGATAGTAAACTATTGCCAAACCCGCTTCTTGAGTAAATTGCTGATTCCAAGTCCAATCAAAACGAGCGCCGACACATAAATCCAATAAGTGTTATCGCCAGTATCAGCCAAAGTTGCGGCTGCCGCAGAAGACGAGCCTGAGGTGCCGCTCGTGCCTCCCCCGCCAGAGGTGCCACCTCCACTGGTTTGTGCGGCAGGTTTCCATTGAGGATTAAATGAAAATGCTGAAACTAACATTGTTTGACTACTGCCATCTGCATTCATGAGAAAAAGCTGGGTTGTCCCATTACGGCTGCTAGCGAAAGCTATTTTAGTATCATCTGGTGACCATTCGATTCCGCCAAAAATACTACCGACCGGTATGACATTACGCCCTGAAGAAGTCAACTGAGCTTGGCTACTGCCATTGGCGTTCATAGAATAAATTTGGAACGACGGGGCTCCTCCTCCTGGGTTATGGGCATCGCTGCCGTAGGCAATCTTTGTACCGTCGTTAGACCAGCGAGGTACTAAGTTTGTTGTGGATGACGGACTATTTGTAAGGCGAGTTGCGCTTGTGCCATCAATATTCATAGAGTAAATCTCATTAGTTGTGCTCGGATCGTCACGGTCAGTCATGAACACAACTTTAGACCCGTCATTGGAAACATCATAAGAACAAGTACTCGAGGCACCATAAAACCCATCACTATTTGGATTATTTGTGATGTTTGTTTGACTTGATCCATCGGGATTCATGGTATAAATTTCGCCATTGCCATCACGGAACGAGAAAGAAGTAATCTTATTTGTCGATGTCCATTGTGGGCAGATATCAAAACCGTCAGAAGTAATCTGTGTACGACCAGTGCCATTAACATTAATCGTATTAATGTCATATGAAGAGCCGCCAGTGAAGGTTACAAACGTGAGCTTTGTACTATCAGGAGACCACTGAACACCACCAAAAATACCCGACACGTCATCTGTGGTGAGAGCGACGTCATTGGTCCCGTCGGCGTTCATGACGTGTACATTATTGGTTGTGGCCCCAAAATCTGCATAAACATACGCAATCTTTGTCCCGTCTGGTGACCACTGAAGCCCCCAAAGTCCGCTTGAAAAGCTGGTTGCGCTATTTGTGAGCTGTGTGTCACTACTGCCATCAGAATTTATGGAATGGATGTCCATGACTGAACCGGGAAAGCTTACATATAGCAATTGTTGGGTTGCCGCATAGACGGGATGATTAGCAAATATAAAGAAACCAAAACTTAGTATCAGGTTGGCTATAAAAATAACTATTTGTTTTGCCTTCAAAGGTAAACCCTCACTACTTATGTTTAGTTTACGCGAGAAAGATGTAGCGATCAAGTAAGCTTACGCTGTATATCTCGGTCGGTGTCGCGTTTTTTTATAGTCTCACGTTTGTCGTAGCGCTTTTTGCCTTTTCCGATGGCAATCTTGAGCTTAATGTGTCGTCCGTTTGTGATAAATTCCAGTGGCACAATAGTTCTGCCCTGCTGCTTTGCGTTTACAAAGCCGTCGATTTCACGGCGCTTAGCGAGTAGTTTGCGACTGCGTGTTTGTTCATCTTCATCAATAATAAAAGTTTTGCCATTGTTGATAGTAGCATTAAAAAGCCACAGTTCATCATCTTTAATATTTACATACGAGCCACGTAACTGTCCGTGACCTTGACGCAGAGCCTTGGTTTCGCGACCAGTTAAAACCACGCCCACAACTAAACTGTCGCCAAGCTCGTAATCAAATCGAGCTCGCCGATTGACGATTCTACCGGTAGTATTGCGCTTTTGCTTCTTCACAATGACCATATTGTATCCCAATCTGTTAATCTAGACAAACTAATGTTAATATAGTATAATTTGTAAATTATGAGTTATGAGCACCTTCTTCATGCCGAAGACCTAGAACGAGCACCTGTTTTTGGACCACATGTAGCAAAAGTCATCGATCAGTTGGCGACCGATCTAGAGGGAAATGAAATAAGCGAGCCGCCAATAAGTGTTTTGGTTCGCACTCAGAATAAAGTTAATCAGCTAGAAAGTTTGTACCAAGACATTATGATGCAGTCTTATTCTGGTGAGGTGGAGCTTGTTGTGGTGGACACTGAATCCCGTGATGGTACAGTTGATTTTGCCAGCGGTGTAGGCGCTACTCTAGTGCACATTTTTCAAGAAGATTTTGATTATCCATATGCACTTAATCAGGGTTTTAGAGCGGCTTCATATGACAAGGTGCTTATGACAGTTGACCATGCCAATCTCACGAATGATCAAACACTTCGTGCGGTTGCAGCGAACATAGTAGACAATACCGTTGGCGTATATGGTTTGGCATTGCCAAGTTCTCATGCCTCAAGAACCGAACGTTATTTTGCGGGAGTAGTATGGCCACAGGTAAAACCAATTGCTCAAGTAGAAGATATGAGTCTTGGAATTATGGCGGCTACAGGTGCCGCATTATCTCGAGAAGCCTGGCAAGAGGTAGGAGGTTTTGATGAACGCTACGCTGCAGGCGGAGAAGATGGCGCAATGGCAAAAGCTTTACTAGAGAAAGGTTATAACCTGTCACGTACACCACTTTTGGCTGTTCATCACTCACACGGACTTGGACCAATTAATAGCTTAAGACAAATTCGGCATTGGATGAGCCTTGGTAAGCCACAGGAATTTGATGCTGCAAAAGTGGTAAGTCGGCGACCCGATCTTCGTGAAGTTTTAGAGCCTTTTCAGGACTAACAGGGCGCTTTAGAATAGCCGCTGTTTGCATCGGTCGAAGCTGGGTTGGCGCATTGCTTATCAGAAGTCGTCAGTTTTTGAACTTCGCTCCTGGCGGTGTCCCACAAAGCTGGGTCGTTTTGTTTGGTCTTGCGCCAGTACCACCACTCCGCTCCCCACAGATCAACTGTTTTTATACCGGTTGCACGGCCATACTCAATTCGGTCTCGTAATCTATCAGGATTCATCGACTTGTACTGTTCTTCAGTCGGAGCGGTGTGAATGTCGTAGCCATCTGGCAACCATGCCTCGGCCTGCAATTCGTGAATAATCATATTTTTACCTGTTAAAATTTCTGTACCACCAGCCAAGAATCCGTAAAACCATGCTGGGAAGGGATACTCAAAATAGCGGCGAGTTACAGTTTTATCCCACACCCGTTTATAAACCGAAATCCCAAATTCATCTGGCTGGGGTTCACCAATTGGAAAACCAAGCGCATTATTGCTCCGCGCAACAATTATCTTATGTTGGGGGTCATCCTGCTTAACAAGCTTATATTCATCGATCAATCGTTCTCGATCGAAGTTTTTACATTGGCCGAAGGCTTTTAAGAAGTACTCGTTCTCGAGCTGATAACTATCAAGCGCCGGACTGTTTTTATACCTATCGATTGTCGCAGTCATAAAATCTTTTAGCTGAGCCTGCCATACATTATCTGGCTCATTTACAGCCCAGTCTGGCAAATGACACTCTGGCCATCGTGGTTGACGCAGCCCGATTGCCAGTGACACTTTGGAGCCTGAGGCTTCGGCTTTTTGAAATTGCCAGTCCAGATCTGAGAAATCATAGGTACCTTTGGTCGGCTCAATCTGATCCCAATAGCTGACTAATCTAAAACGCCGCATACCAAGATCATCAACCATCGCCTGCATAGTTTCCTGTGGATCGAGCCCAAAACTGCGAGCGTATGGAGCGATAAATGTCACTCCCACCTGCATCGGTTCGTTGGCATGTTTAGCAATATACCAACGAGCAATGCCATACATAAAACCAATGATGGCAATAATAATCGCAACGATCCAAATAATGATTTTTTGATGAAGTGGCCGGCGTTTGTACCAACTTTTACCTCGCACCACATGTGGTTTGACGCGTGAATGCACAGCCCGTGCGGCTCGACGGGCGTGATGCGTAACTTTTTTAAAACCTTTCGGCTTTTTGGCTGATTTTTTACGTTTGGATGGCATATTTTGATACTATTAACTCGCCTATGCAAAAAAAAGCACAAGCAATATCAATAGTTATACCAGTTTTCAACGAAGAAAACTACATTGATGATTGTCTAAAATTGATTGAGCATCAAACAATATTACCCGACGAAGTTATTGTTGTTGATAATAATTCAACCGATAAGACAATTGAGATTGCAAAGAAGTATCCATTTGTGAGAGTTGTTAGTGAGAAGAAACAAGGCGTGTTGTTTGCTCGCAATACTGGTTTTAACGCAGCAAAGTATGAGATTATCGGTCGAATTGACGCCGACACTCACCTTTCACCCGATTGGGTCGAGTCTGTTTTTAAAGCTTTTGAGAGTAAAAATTTTGCGGCCGTAACAGGGTCGGTTTGGTACTACGACATGCCAATGATTCCTGTGGGTTTTTGGTTGGATAAAAAAATTCGCGGGGCTGTAGCACGTGTAGATGAAGTCTTTCCTTTTTTATTTGGCACGAATATGGCTATTCGAAAATCAAGTTGGGACAAAGTAAAAACTGACACGTGTATTAAACGCGAGATGTACGAAGACATTGACTTGGCTATTCATTTGTATGAGCACAAAGAGCGTATTTTATATGTGGAATCAATGACTGGTGGTATGTCTGCTCGCCGATTTGATGATACGATTGGAAATTTTTATCGATATATAAAGCTGTATAAAAAAACCTACGCGATGCATGACTTCAAGCCAAAGTCAGCCAATACCGCAATATGTGTTTATATGATTTTTTATGTTATTTGTCAGCCGTTTCGGTGGTTGTATGATCCAATCAACAAAAAACGCTCGCTCAAAAACCTATTCCACAAAATTGCTGCACGCAAAGATCCAATGGCTAGTTAGCGTTGTTGGAGGTCCAGCCACCGTACTGATTGGGAAACGGATGACAAGCGGCCCATAGCCCAATGTTAGCCTGCCTAGCTTGGTCTTCGTCGGCTTTAAACTCGTTCTTCTTCTCGAACGGAAAACCTAAGTATGCAAAACCATAGCCTTGCTTGATGATTTCAGTTTCAATTAAGCGACCATCTGGCAAATAGACATAACGCAGTAATCGGTTATAGCGGTCACGGTTTGTGTTCAGCGGATCAGACTCAAGCCTGACCGCATTTGTGCCAATAAGATTTTTAGTAAAATCACTCGCTTCATGGCCATAACACTGCACGGGTTTGCGTGGATCTTTGGTTTCAGGCGTATCCACACCAATCATTCGCACCGTTTCGTTGTGACCATCCATATTAACGACAATGGTGTCACCGTCATCAAACTTTATGACTCGATAATAGCCGGGCTGAAAATTAACCTGAGCTGGAGGTAATTTAAACGGATGCTTTGTGGCCCAATACCCTGCCCCTAAAAAGCAACCAATCAATAAAATAAACACTACAAAACTAAACCAAAATGACTTACTGCGATTCATAGTGCCACCAGTGTAATCGCTAGTTGTCAAAAAGCGAAATTAATGTTAAAATATGTACATGTCAGAAACGACCCTTAACAGTAGCGAACAAGCTACTATCGTGACTGAAACAGCCTTACCGCAGCTTCAAGAAACTACTGCGGAAATGTTTAGCGTGATCGATGACAAAGGCGATATTATTGATCGTCTTAAGAGTCTTCGCAAAGTTGCTGGTATGGGTACCCTTGCAACCGGTGCTGCGCTTACCGGATTTTATGAAGGTCTCGGTCATGGTGATAGCTTCCATGTGCCTGGTGCAATTGTGTTGGTAGCTTCAACCACAGCTGCGACAGAAGTTCACCGTAGAGTTCAACGTCGTCGAGAACGAGGCCGTGTAAACAAATATCGAGAATTTCAGCATGAACTGCAGGAAAACTTTGACGGCGAAACTGTCGAAGTACATCGACAACGTATTGGGCGTCAGCGTACGGGAGATGAAGTAACGCTTAAATGGGATGGAAATCCGGATACTGACGAGCCGCTAGCTGAGTACCTTTCTGGACGACTGCACCAACTCGAGGCGATCGTGAAAACGGGTGAAATTGAACACACTGCTTTGCCAGCAAGTTATGTTGATGAATATGCTGAAGGTTTGGGCGAAGTCAAAACACAAGACGCCTGGTTTGGCGACTTTAAAAAGATGAAGGTTAAGGATCCGGTTCAGGGCGACCGTGAATTCTTGCTTGTTGATCACGAAGAGCTAAGTAAACTAATTGAACGTGTTGATGCCTCGATAGAAACCGAAGAGCCAATGCGTAGCATCATGCGAGTGCTTAAAGAATATGCCCCAACTCACCCAGCAAATCTTTGGTATGAACAACGAAACACTAAAGGTGAAACATCACAGAAAATGTCTCAGAAAAAAATGAAAGCAATTTTTAAGAATGCGCTGGAGCGTAACTTAACCGAATTTCACGGTTCAAATGAAAAAAATGAAGACTTTGATTTTTTCCGTAAACGAGGCGCAACTGGTGGTACTGTAGTTCCCGGTGTGGAAGGCAGCAATCCAAAAATTCGCTGGCTACAGCCTGAAAAACAGCTTCAAGATGTCGCGACCGACTTATTCAACCACCAAAAAATCACAATGGCCGATCTAGAGCGTGTCCTCGAACATCCTGAAAAGTTCCCTGCACCAAAAGTTAAGGCATTATGTGAACTATCTGGTTGGATGTTACTCGAAGGTTATGAAGTAAAAATTAATGGTGACGGCAATGGAGATCGCGGCACAAATGGTCAATCAACGCCAAGTATGCCTGTGAAAGATTCGGCAATGGGTTTTCAGGAACGATTTGCTGTTCAACATCGAGGTACGCGAGCACAGCGCCGAGCGCTTCGGCGTGCCCAAGAACATGAACCAATAAACGATGTGAGACCATTCTTACGTAGAGCCGGCCGAGCTGTTCTTATGACAGCTGGTGTTGCTGCAGCTGCGTACGTTGTTGCGCGGGGAGCTGAAAACATCAACGTCAACAAAGACAATAAAATTCGGGCTGAGATGCATTCTCAGGGCAAAGACGAGACGGGAGCTCATGGTAAAGACGAAGCAGAATACTATCGTCGACGTTCAGAAGACCCTTATCAAAACATATTTGATGATATCGTAAACCCGATCGTTGATTATGAATTTAAAGTATATGATTTTACCGACCAACTTCTTAATGGTCGAGAAGCAATTTCAAACTACGACGAGTTACAGCGATTGGACACGGAAGGAATGGACTTCTCTGGCGATAATGATTGTTTAGAATGTGAAGCGCCGGTTGGCAATGTCCCTGATCGAGAAAACAAACCCGTTTGGTATCTCAAAAGCTACAACGGCATGGAAGTGGCTGGCTATTGGTCGTCAATGACCTATGATGAGACATATCCAGTTAACACTATTAAGTGGAAAGACTTTACACCTGAGTACTCACCTGGCGCCAACAGGACCGATCCGAATGCTGAAGGCAAACTTTCGCCAGTTATACAGCAATCTGTTCAGCTACCACCTGCATTGGCAGCCGATGTTAATGGCCAAACAATTCGAGTACAGCGTAACATTACTGTTGGTTCAGCTGGTCGGTTGGAAGATCAGTATCGTGATTATAAGTTTGCTGAGGATTCAACTGGCACATACAAAGTGGTGCCTGTCCCAGTATTAAATGGCACGAAAATAGCCTATGCAACCATTGGCGAAAACAAGCCAGTGCGGCTGTATCAAACTGAAAATGGCGTAAATCTTCTCCTTATTAAAGATGACGGAGGTCTGCATTCAATAATGGAGCATGACCTTGAAAAGCTTGAATATTGGATTGTTCCCGACCCTAATTCAAAAGGCCCACGAATGAAGTCACGTCTCGATGCAGAGATTTATGATACAAAACCGAGCGATCGTTATTATTCAAACTCCCAAAAATTAATCACTGAACTGGAAACTGAACAAAAAGGTGTGAATGAGGCATGGAAGAAAGCTATACCAAATTTGCCAACTGACCCGGTTGAGCGTGAGCTCGCTGAAGAGGAATACTTAAAATTTAATTTTAAGTACAGCCTTAGCCCGATAAGCGCCGAAGATCAGAAAGATCTTGCCAAAACACAGGACTATACGAAAGAAGATAACACGGTTGACCGCCAGGCAAACTACAGCCGGGTTATCCTTAATAATAAATTAGGTAACTGTAATGTCGTTGGCACACTGCTGGCAATAAGTAATCCGACTGAGCTGAACTACACTGTTGGGTTTATGAATGGCGCTAGTCGACCAGACGGAAACGGATATCTATCGCAAAATGAGGCACATGCTTGGACAGTTGATAAAGATGCCAACATTCATGATGCAACGCCAAGCGGCAAAGGCCCAGATACAAATGAGAATTTTGATGATACTGCGCCAGCGGATCAAAAGGCTGAAGATCAGAAGCGTAACGAAATGATCGGATTGGGTTTACTGGGTGCAGCTGGGCTTGTAGCGTTCGCCAATCGCCGACGGATCAAAAAGGCCAAAAACGCGGTGCAAGCTAAACGTGCCGAGCATCATATTGCCAAAGCGGATAATGAAGACGTTCAAATGGCAGCTGTTGTTGTTGCACAACCAGGTTTTGCCGAAAGAGTTGCTGACTTTGAGAGCGCACTTGATGCTGTTCGGCCAGAGGACAGAGATGTAAAAATTGAAGCAATCGGCAATTTAAGTCGTGATTCTTATAAAGATGCTAAGAGGACACTTAAGCGAGTCGTCGCAACAACCAAGCGCGAAAAGCAAGCCAAGAAAGCTGCAAAAAAACTAGTTAAAGCCACATACCGAGCTAATCGTGTAGCCCCAAAAGAGTTGCAACATATTGACGGCTAACTTTTGTGCCATCAACTTCAATGACGTGTTCATCATCGCGTGGCGGCTCTAAGTTGCTGCTCATGCGTTCAAATGTTTCTTCAGCCATGTTGCCAAGGACACGGGTTTCTTGGGCGTGCGCGTCAGCTGTTGCGCGAGCTTTAGCAGTCGCTTTGTCGGTGGTCACCCAAATGACTTTGGTTTCAGCGCCCTGTTCGTGAGCAAGGTCGCGAAGTTTTTGCCGATCTTTGTAAAAACTAAAGTTCGTATCAAAAATCACGCTTTGACCCGAGGCCAGCATTTGCTCGGTCACTTTATTAAGGTAATCGTAGAGCTTAATATTTTCTTCGTGCGTATAAGTTGGCTCACCAAATGTTTCACGCCTCACATGATCAGCCCATAAATGAACAGCGCCGGTGAGTTCATGAATAACTTTTGCGGTCGTTGTTTTGCCGGCACCAGGGTAACCGAGCATTAGATACAGTTTGGCTTGTGACATACGTTTATTCTACCAGTATCTGAACGGATCGTTGACAGTAACTAGCTTCCCATTTTCGTACCACTTGTGCCAATTAACTTTTTCAGGGTATATTTGCACGTACTTTTTGAAAGCTCTGGATTGGCGTAATGCTCTGGTTGGATCAAGGGGCTCTTCGATAGCATCCTCAATAACTTTATTAGAGGGCATCATTGCGACAAGATTTTTCTCCACAAACTGACTAATAATGCTCTTCGGCCCGATACGATGCCAGTGAATATCTCGTTGGGCCGTTCTTGCGGTTCGCTCTTTGTGATTAGCTCCAGATTGCTTTTTTATAAGCCATTCATGTTTTGCAAAGTGTTCAATATGCCTTTGCCAACGATCAAAATTGCCATCCATGACATCTGAAGCAGCCTGCAACCAGACAGGTGCAAAGACTTTTTCAGACTCAGGTAATTCATCGTGGGCCTCCACAAATTTATTAACAGCTGTAGCTAGTTCAAAACTTAACTCAGGACCAGTATACGACCGGTTATTTTTCATATGGACTTTGGTCCGCATATTGGGATCGCGGGAAATCTTATAAATTGCCTCAAACGGATTTTGATCGTCATGAAACTGCAAACCTTCCGGATACTCCCCTTGCTCGATGAGTCTTAAAATTAGTGAGGTGCTCAGCAGCCGCATGGCAATTGGAAAAGCAAACATGTTTGCTTCACCGCTACCAATTTGTAAACGACGGGTAAATTTTTTGTCATTAAAATGTTCATCACGGTCAATAATAAATGGCTTTGAACGGTCGGTCGTTGACGAGCTGCTACATATATTGCTGCCAAGATCATGTGCTCGTTGGCTTAACACGTAACTCCAACTTTTCCCACTTGGATTTATTAGAACCATTCCCGACCCTGTCAAAACAATGCGACTGACAAGATGTGGCAGAAGCATAGGTGCTATCTCTTTCGGGTCTTCCCCCACTCCGGTTAGATAATTTTCGTGATCGCTGCGGGTTTTCCCGCCCGAATCAGCTGTGCGCTTATATGCTGATCGCTTGCCATCGTATATTACATCGACAACATTCTCAACGATGCGCTGCCCTGCAAAATGAGCACCAAGCATGCCGAGGGTTGTATATTGTATCGGGCCAGCATATTCAATGTTTTTTGCTTGGTCCGGATATAACCTAGCGGCTGAGGCGCAAAGGCCACGACCACTTTGCCCACTGACCATTACGTGTAGTTGTGGTGCTGCGTCGGCAACCTGCTGCTGAGTAATAGTTTCAGGTTGTGGATGTACTCCATACTCTGTTTCCAGAGCTGCTGGACGGGGCGTATCAAGCGGTAAGTGTAACATTATTGCCATAATATAAAATCGATTGAATAATTACAAACATAGGCACAATAGTTTAGAATGGTAAATAATGAATGATCCACTGTTTATTACCAGAAAACGCAAAAAATGGAAATTCCATCACTTTAATGAATGGCAAAATTGTTGGCAGGCCGACGAAGTTAAACGGGCTGAAATTAAAAAGTTCATTGGCGATAAAAAATTAACTGTCGAAATTGGTGCGGGTACTGCTGATTTGGCTGTTGAGCTCGCACGCCGTTATCCTGATGAGCGATTTATTGCTTGTGATATTAAGTCAGATCGGCTCTATACCGGTGCTAAACAGGCCTTGGCAGAAAAACTCGATAATGTATGCTTTTTGCGGCTGGAAATGCGAAAAATCAGCGAAGTATTGCCTGATCACATTGCGGACACGGTTTGGATTACGTTTCCTGATCCGTACCCACGCAAAAAACATGCAAAACATCGATTAACTCACCCAACATTTTTAAAGATGTACCAGCAATTGCTAAAACCTGGTGGAGTGTTGTACTTTAAAACCGATAATCAAAAATTATTCGACTGGTCAGTGGAACAATTTGAGGCTGAGGGCTGGAAACTAAAAGATATCACTCGCAACTTACACGACTCAAAATTGCATGATGACTTTAAAATCACGACAGCGTTTGAACGACGTTTTATGGCTGAGGGGCAACCGATGCATTTTCTACAGGCAAACGCTCAGTAAGTCCTACGCCAACATTTGCTAAAAAGCCCAGCATTGCTTTGAGTCCTCCACTTCGTTGGAATTGCACTCGTTCATCAAGCCATTCTTGTTCAGCATCCATCCATTGACGAAAGCTCCCAAAACTTGGTGGTCGCTTTTCTTCACCCCACATTCGCTGATAAGCAGCTAGACGACGTACGCCAAAATCTTGATGAACATCGGCTGCAAGCAGTGAGTAATCTTCCAATGTCGTGGCTGGGTCCATGGCTCGTCCGAAGTTTCTGCTTGGACGATTTACTGGCGATGCAAGCTGTGTATATCGCCAGGCAACTTCTTGATTAATTTCGCCAAGATCAATATGTTTGCCTTCAGCAAACCATTCATCAGAGACATGTCGCCAGACACCAAATGACGAAAATCGCACAAAACGATCAACTTCAAGTAACATCCCAGGATCTAAAATGGGCTCAGTACGATCAACAAATATTGCCCGCTTCGATTGAATTATATTTTCGAGTCTTGCATACATGCGTTCGCCAGGATGATTATGCTCAAAAAGCAGCGAAAAAACCCTGGAATAAACATGGGAATTTCCAACAACATCCGGTCGCATATTTTCCATGAGTGCTATATTACAAAGTTGTAACGGATGGCCAAGAATTGGTGGGCTGGTGTCTACACCACTTAAATTATCCAGTGTAGCCCGCGCGGCAAGCCCGGCTATCAAGACGTGGTTAATAGCTCTCGTATTTGGATTGCCACGAAATTGTTCCGAAAGAGCCTCGTCAAGAGCTTGGAGTTCTTTTTGTGGCTGGTCACTATCAATTACCCCCTCGGCGGGCGGCAAGGATTCAACTTTAGATTGATCCAACTCCCCCATACCTAATTATTCTACTAGCGCTTGTACACGAAGCTGTGAGATTCATCACAACGATGCAAGAAATATTTAATAGTAAATTATCGATGTACTCGACTTAACTAATTACCACCGCGACCGGAACTCGTGTGCTTAGCCATTTCATTTTTGTGTCCAACATCGAGTAGGGCGATGCAAAATATACCATCACTATTGCGATAAGGCACGTAGTAGAGTCTTGTATCACGTCCCACGTCACCAATTGACATATTTGTTCGTTTGTTTGGATTTAGATGCCAGACAGGGAGTGACTTAGATTGACGTTCACCCAGAACCAGTTTTACTTTCCAGGCATGCATCTTCGATGCGCCATTACCATAAGGCTCTTTTAACAATGACTCAAACATTGCCATGATATCTTTTTCCAATGTTAGATCAAGACGTGCTTTTAAGTATGCTTTAACCGGAGGCAACTCCTTAATAATTTCCTTAACAGCATCAGTATCTTGTCCGGTTGTATCATATTCGTTCGTTAAGGTGTAGCCACGAGGTCCTTGCGCCAATACATTGATATTTGTAATGACAGGCAGATCTTCTGCAGCTTCTGGTATGTATGCATCGGGCCGATTCTTAATTGAAGCGCGACCATTTTTTTTACGTCTTGATTTTGATGAGGAGGTTTCATTGCCGTTTGCTCGTGTGATGCCATTGTCCATCATGACTTTAAGCTCTTCTGACGCGACTGTGTAACTTTTGGCATCTGTATGTGGTCTAAGCAATTCTTTATAGCTGCCTTCAAGAGCCTTTACCAAATCAGTATGAGTTTGAATTAACCGATCTTGCAACGACTGAGGCCAGTCTTCAAACGATATAGCGTTGAAGGCGTTTCCAACAGTTGTATCATTGCTTGTATAGTGATTTTTTAGAAAAGTTATCCAGCTAAGATTTTCTTCGCCTACCATGGCGATATTGTTTGCTCGTGTTTCGTCATCTTCAGAAAAACATCTGTCCATCATGCTGCAAAATGCTGGCACATAATATTCGGGGCGTTCCTGGGCGGTCTCTAGCTGGTTTCCTATAACATCTTCAGCTCTTGGATCGAAGAAGTTATTAGCTAAAAAACGCATGAAAGGCTCATATTCGTCAGGGCTAAAATCTTCACTCTGCATATACTGAAGTAGCTCAACAATATTGTTAGCATCAACACCCAAAAAGAACTTCAAGGCCAATAGAAGTTCCTTTTCTACTTCACAAACGTCTTTTTGTTTTTCATATATATCAATCCAGCAGGCGGCACCGTATTGGGCGGCCGGAGTTTGTGTTTCATCCTTGGCTAAATTGTAGTAAGTTGCATAAGATTCTTTAATTGCTTCTCTATTTTCACTGAGGTCAGTTTCATCATTCGCAATCAGTTCATATAGTACGAATGATTGAGCAGCGGCCCGTGCGTAAACAATGATTGGTTTGGTAGCTTTGCGGGCTTCTGCAACATCACGTTTAAACATTCGCATTTGGTCACGGCCAACAGGTTCTTCGCCGTTTGGTGCGGTCGAAAGAACTACTTCTGCTAGCTGTTCGTCGCTCATAGCACTGGTGCAAGTTTGTCGAAGTTTTCGTGTCGTGCTGCCAAAACGCTGGACAGCGTCACTTATCTGATCAAAAAACGCTTCGACTGGCTCAATATTGTCATCCCAACGGACATCAGACATATCGATTGGTCGCTCAGTGCCGAATTCGATTGCCTCAACCTCGTTTACTTCTGGAATATCTGAACTACTTTGTGACATTCTTGAAATTATAACAAAATTGTATTAAAACAACAATACTGTTTAATAGTCAATGCCTTTGTTTGCTAAGAATTTATCATCAAAATGATGTTTGATTTTGGTCATGTTAGTGGCAATATCCACAAGTGGCAATAAATCTTTAGGAAAATTGCGACCCGTCAAGCACAAACTTGTGTTGTCAGACTTATCTTTAATAAGTTTTTTCATTTTAGACTTTGGCAACAAACCATCGTTAACAGCATTGTTGATTTCATCGCAAATAACCAGATCAAACTTTCCGCTCGTGGCAGCTTTATATGCCTCGTCATATGTTTCTTGAGCGGCCTGTTTGTGTTCTTTTGGAGTAATACCCTTGGCGCTGAGTTCGCCTGCGTCATAAAAGCCCTTGCCACCTTTAAAAAAATACAGCTTGTTTTTAAATACAGGCTTAATTTGGGCGATAAACTTATGCTCGCCAACTTCCCAGTGCTTAATAAACTGAATAAATGCCACTTTCCAGCCCGTACCGAGTGCTCGGGTCATCAGGCCCATACTGGCACTCGTTTTGCCTTTACTCTCACCCGTATAGACAATGACAACTGATTGTTTTTGTTTAAAATCTTCAAAAGCCATGGACCATTATTATAAAGCCGCGCAGTGTTTAGGTGCAATAAAAAAGCGCTAGATGTAGTGTTATTTAGCAGCTGCTAAGGCTGCGTCGATTTTTGGTCTATCAAATCCAACAATAATTGTGCCATCCATATCAATCACGGGCACAGCTAACTGGCCGGTGTGGTCCAACACCCAGACAGCTGCAGACTGATCTTTCGTTAAGTCTTTTTCCTCGTACTTAACTTTTTTCTGCTTGAAATACTCTTTGACAGCGTGACAAAACACGCACGTTGGTGTGCTATAAACTGTGATCATTCTTCCTCTTTTGTCTCAGATTCATCTGCTTGAGAGCGATATTTAATGAGATAAACGGCCAGCCCCACAACAAAAATTAAGGCTAAAACTGGCAATACATGTTGAAAAACAATGTGTCCGATTGCTTGTTGCTCACTCTCGAAATGGTGAATTCCAATATGTCCCAAATACATGCTTTTATTATATCATAAGCGCTTGGTGCAAAATACACTTGCAGCTCTCGAGGTGCTCTTGATATAATTAATCGGAATGAAACAAGCCGCCGCCGATAATTTGACGACGACTCTCTTACCTAGGGGTGTGGTAACCAGGAACGTAAGGAGTTTTTAGTGTTCTCGATATTGAGTTATCTAGCTACTGCTAATATTGAGGTGACACTTAAAGCTGAGCCAGTTTTTCACATTGGCAACTTTACCGTAACAAACTCCATGCTTTATGGTTTTCTTACTTCCCTGTTGATTATTATTGTGATGATTGGTTTGAGTCGCCGCGTAAAGCTGTTGCCGAAAAAAGGCTTTTTCACAGGACTAGCTGAAAGCCTCGTTGAATTTATTATGGGTTTGCTTGAGGGTGTTTTTGGTAGTCGCGAACAAGCGGCGCGCTTTACGCCGATTTTCGGTGTCTATTTTATTTTCATTATCTTTTCAAACCTACTTGAGCTTGTCCCGTGGGTTGGTGAAGGTCTGTATCACGTACAAAACGGCGTCAAAGCTGATTTATTCCGCCCATTCACGGCTGATTTAAACGGTACGATTGCCCTAGCCGTAATCGCCATTATTATGGTGCAGATTTTGAGTATTCGCGAACAAGGTGCAAAAAAGCATTTGCAACACTATTTCACTAATAAACCGCTCAATCCAATTAATTTCTTTATTGGTTTACTTGAAGTTTTCGGTGAGTTTACGCGTATTTTGAGTCTCAGCCTTCGATTATTCCTTAATACGGCAGTTGGAGAAATTTTGATTGTGGTGTTTACTTCTATGATTTTAGCGGGTGGTCACACGCCATTTGCCGTGATTCCGATCTTTCTGTTTGAGGCATTGGTAGCATTTATTCAAGCATATGTTTTTACTGTACTGAGCGCAACATACTTGGGACTAGCCATTTCCCACGCGCATGAAGATCACGATGAACATCATGAACCTGCTGATAAAAAGGTCGAAGCAGTCAAGACATGATGAAATTGGAAACTAAATAAGAACAAGGATTATACATATGGTTCCAACAATCATTGCAGAAGCATCAGCAAACGGCGTTATTGCTAAAGGTATTATGCTGGGTATTTCACTCGGTATGGCTGCCTTCGGCCTTGGCTGGGTTGGCGCAAACTACATGAAAGCTTTGGGTCGTAACCCAGAAGCTGGAAAAGCTGCCAGTCAGATCATCATCATCGCGGCGATGATCGAAGTTACGGCATTGCTCGCCTTCCTATTGGGCGCGTTCTTGCTAAACTAGATAGTTCATAGTGGGTGGCATCCCCGGTGGGTGTCACCCAGTTTTCAGGTATAATTACAGGAGTACAATGGAGTTTTTACACATTTTAACCATTTTTGGAGCTGAAGGAACCAGCGGCATCGGTGCGCTTGGTATTGATCCAGTTGCTATTTTGGCCCAAGCAGCAACGTTCCTATTGCTATTTTTTATTCTTAAAAAGTTTGCACTGAACCGTATTGTGCAAACACTTGAAGAACGTCGCAAGAAAATTGACGACGGTGTTCGCCTTGGCCTTGAGATGGAAGCTGAAAAAGCCAAACTCGAGGAGCAAATAGAAGCGGCTTTGCAAAAAGCTCGCGGTACTGCGGACAAGATTATTGCTGAAGCGCACAAAGAGTCAGGTGAGATTATTAAAAAAGCTGAAGCTTCGGCCAGTGCCAAAGTTGACGCGATGCTTGCCGATGCCGCGGCCAAGATTGATGAAGAAGTTGTTAAAGCCAAGAAAGCATTGGCACATGAAACACTACAACTGGTGGCTGATGCGACCGAAAAGATTATTCAAACCAAGCTTGATACAAAGCAAGACAGTGGCTTAATCGAAAAAGCTCTCGAGGAGGTTCGACGCTAATGGCTGCGCCAAAACGCAAAGAACTGGCTAAAGTCCTAACGCCGATGATCCACAAATCATCTGATCCGGCAAAGCTGGCCCGCCAAATCGCTCGCTATCTTGTGGAACAACGTCGAACCAACGATGTTGACGGTTTGATGCGCGATATTATTGCCCTCCGCGAACAAGATGGCACTGTGGAAGTAACAGTGACAAGTGCCTTTCCACTAAGCCAACAATTGAAACGCGATATTCGCTCACTTATTACACGGAGTCGTAAGGACGCTACAGTAATTATTAATGAAGTGGTTGATCCCAGTGTCATTGGTGGCATGAAAGTAGAGACAAGTGAGCAGCAGTTGGATATCACGATTCAAGCCAAATTAAATCAGTTAAAACGAGCGATTACGTAATATGTAATTGCTGAAATGCAATATATAAGGAGTATGTAGAGTGGCAGAAATTTCCGTAAAAGAATTAAGTACAGATATCAAGAAAGCTATTGATGATCTAAAAAGCAGTGGCAACCTTGAGAATGTCGGCATTGTAACCCGTGTTGGTGATGGTATCGCCTGGATTTATGGTCTCAATGGCGCTGGTTTTAACGAAATGCTCGAAATTGAAGCTCTTAGTGGCGGCAGCGTTACTGCATTTGCCCTCAACTTGATGGAAGATGAAATTGGTGCTGTGCTACTGGGCGAAGATATCGAAGTAAAGGCTGGTGCCAAAGTTCGACTTTCCGGAAAAGTGCTCGAAGTGCCAGTTGGTCCTGAGCTTGTTGGCCGCGTGGTTGATCCACTGGGTCGCCCACTTGATGATCGTGGCCCGATTAAAGCTAAGCAAACTGGTTTGGTAGAACGGCCTGCACCTGGAGTGCTCGCACGTAAAAGTGTGCACGAACCACTGATGACCGGTCTACTTGCTATTGATTCAATGATCCCTATCGGACGTGGTCAGCGTGAGCTTATCATCGGTGATCGTCAAACTGGTAAAACTGCCGTCGCAGTAGATACCATGATTAATCAATACCGACAAGGCACTGGCATTATTAATATCTACGTAGCTGTTGGTCAGAAGCTGAGTAAGGTTGCTCGCATTGTTGAGCGACTGAAGCGCGAAGGTGTGATGGATCAAACAATAGTTGTTGCTACATCCGCATCAGACCCTGCTTCGCTGCAATACTTGGCACCGTACGCTGGAACAGCTATGGGCGAATATTTCCGTGACGCTGGCAAGCATGCATTGATTATTTACGATGATCTTAGCAAGCACGCCGCAGCCTATCGACAAATGTCGTTGTTGCTTCGACGTCCACCAGGCCGTGAAGCCTACCCAGGTGATGTGTTCTATCTGCATTCTCGCCTGCTGGAGCGTTCAGCCAAAATGAGCGATAAAGAAGGCGCCGGTTCACTAACTGCGTTGCCGATTATTGAAACGCAGGCTGGTGACATTAGTGCCTACATTCCAACCAACGTGATTAGTATTACTGATGGTCAGATTTTTATGGAAACCGATCTGTTTTACCAAGGTATCCGACCAGCTATTTCGGTAGGACTTTCGGTCTCACGTGTGGGTGGTTCAGCCCAAACTAAAGCTGTTAAAAGCGTGGCCAGTCACCTTCGTTTGAGCCTGGCGCAGTTCCGTGAGTTAGCATCGTTTGCCCAGTTCAGTACTGATCTCGATGCCGAAACCAAGCAGCGAATTGAACGAGGTCAGCGCTTGACTGAGCTTTTGAAGCAACCGCAGTACTCACCAATGAGTGTGTGGGAACAAACTGCTGTGCTGATGGCCGCTAATGAAGGCGCGTTCGACACAGTGCCACTCAAAGACATTAAGCATGCGCAAGCTGCCCTATTGTCTCGACTGAGCAAAGACAACAAGAAAGAAATGAGTGAGCTCGATAAAGGCGACAAACCATCTGAAGCTACTCAAAAAGCAATTATAAAAGCGGCCCAAGAAGTCGCCAAAGGCTACAGGGAATAAAAATGGCAGAACTTATGGATTATGCTGGCCTTGAGCAATTTGCGGAAGCGTTGGTACAGGGTTCCAGAAACGCACTAATGGCAGCAAGCTGGTCAACGTACGATGCTTTTAGAACTGCTTATGGTAAGCAAGAACAGCCTGATACTAACCAGACGCGGGCTATCGAAGAACTATTCCCTGACTCTGACTCAACATCAGATCGCTACAAACTTTCTCCTTATGGAGTTGAAGTTGTCGTGAATGAAGATGGTGATACTCGCAGACTTGGACTGAGTGAATTTATTTGTGGAATTGCAGTTGCAAATGGTGTGGAGCCAACAAATCAAGAAGTTGAAGCTACGATCTTTCACATTGCATCAGAATTAGGAAAGTTGAGCAGATAACATGGCTAGTACGCAGCAACTTAAGCATCGAATTGGATCTGTAAAGAATACAAAGCAGATTACCAAAGCTATGCAGCTTGTTGCGGCCAGTAAAATGCGCCGTGCGCAGGAAAATGCCAACAAGACGCGTGATTACCAAAACCTTGCCAACGAGTTGCTCACCCAGATGCGTAAATCAACCGACGTGAGCAAATTTGCGCTCTACAAACAGCGCACGCTTAAAACACGGCTCTATATTGTGCTTTCAAGTGATCGTGGTTTGGCCGGTGCGTACAACAGCAACATCTTGCGGCACTTCACTACCGAACTACAAGCCGATAAGCAAAATAAAGTTGTCAGCCAAGTAATCGTTATTGGCAAACAAGCAGCACATTTCGCTAATAAGATTGATGATCTTGAGGTGATTGCCGCTTTTCAGGATTTTCCTGAGCACCCAACTGCAAATGATATTCGTCCAATTCTCAATACAATTGTTGAATTGTTTGTTGGCTTGCAAAAAAATCCTGAAGAAGCGCCGACTTCAACGGCTCAACAACTCACTAAAATTGATAGCGGTCATAAAAAGCACCTGAAACCTCAAATTGATGCCGTTGATGTAATCTACACCAATTTTATAAGTAGTATTCGACAAGACGTAAAAACCGTACGTCTATTACCGGCTGCTTTCACTGAGGTTGAAGTACCAACAGATCTTGATCTAGCGGTGTTTGAACCATCAGTCGATCGCGTGCTCGAAACGGTAACGCTCCGACTTGTGGAGGCACAGTTAAGCCAAGCCTTTTTAGAAAGTCAGGCATCAGAACACTCCATGCGTATGATGGCTATGAAAAATGCCACCGACAACGCCAATGATTTGATTGATGATCTGACATTAGCATTTAACACTGCTCGCCAAGCGGCCATTACCCAGGAAATTGCCGAAATCACCGGCGGTGCGGAGGCCATAAAATGAATCTAAAAGATGCAGTATTAAGGCCTTTTGAGTATCTTGCCGGCCAAGAATATCCAGATATGCATGGAGTTCGTCGTGAAGCCAGCGAGTCAGGGGCCAGTATGAGCGAGATTGAAATGTCAGTTTCAGCTGCACGTCGAGATTTTATGATAGAACTCGTACACTTACGAGGCTTGCAGGGTCACGAGGAGGCAATCAAATGAGAGCCGGGGTGAACCAGTATAGAATCATGACTGTAGCTGAAGGTGCAATCTGTGCTGCAAAGGCTGAAGCAGACGTTGAAACGTTAGGCATGGAATTTCCCACGGATCGTAGTATTGTCGATGAGGTTGGTTTAGCCATTTTTAAACGTCAGCAAGCCGGATTCCGGATCGATCCCACGAAACAAGAAGAAGTCAATGGTTTGGTTAAAGCCGTTATGGGGCCGAATGATCATGTCACGAGTGTTCGACGACACTTATGTCGTTACGCAATCGGTATTGTTCAGACAAGCCCAGCCGAACTGATACAAGCAAGGAATATTCTTCGCGGAAACGCGGCTAAGGAGGCAATAGAATGAACGATTTAGAACATTTACATGAAGATTGGCAAGCTTATGGTGCAGCGGTGGCTGTCGAGCATGGTCAAAGTGCCCACGTAGATATTACACCTGAGCTGGAGATACTTGATGCAGCAGCACAAGACTTTGTAGATAAAATGTCAGAAGTAACAGGTTTTTCAGCTGTATTGCATCCAGAACTCGGTACCCATAATCGTAATCAATTCTTTTTTGAGCTTAATGAATGGAAAACTGCAGTTGATGGCCTAAAGACCGTAAGAACCAAAGGTCAAGTGGGTGTTGATGCGTCAGGACTGGACGCTGAATTTAATGAACGTAGTAATTAAGGAGATGTAATGGCAGAGACAGTAAAGAATAAAACTAATACAGGCAAGATCACCCAAATTGTGGGTGTGGTTGTTGACGTGGCCTTTAAAGAGCATCAACTACCGGCGATTTATAATGCCTTGCATGTGAGCATTGGCGAGCGCACTCTTGTGCTCGAAGTTGCTCAACACTTGAGCGAGACAACGGTTCGAACGATTGCACTCAGCTCTACAGACGGATTAAGTCGTGGTGACACAGTGACAGATACGGGCGATGCCATTAGCGTGCCGATTGGCAAAAATACATTAGGTCGAATGTTTAACGTGATTGGTGAACCAATTGACAGTAAAGGGGGTGAATTTAAAATAACTGCTCCAATTCACCGCACGCCCCCAAAACTTGCCGAGCAGTCTGGTGAAGTTGAAATTCTGGAAACCGGTATTAAAGTTATTGACCTTATCTCACCCGTGACTAAGGGTGGTAAGGTTGGTTTGTTTGGTGGAGCTGGTGTTGGTAAAACGGTGCTTATCCAGGAACTTATCAACAACATTGCTAAATTCCACAGCGGTTATTCCGTATTCGCAGGTGTTGGTGAGCGAACCCGTGAAGGAAACGACCTGTACTACGAAATGGAAGAATCTGGCGTGCTGGATAAAACTTCCCTCGTGTTCGGTCAAATGAACGAACCACCAGGAGCTCGTTTGCGAGTTGCACTTTCCGGTTTAACCATTGCTGAAGGTTTTCGTGACGAAGGAAAAGACGTATTGCTATTTGTCGACAATATTTTCCGATTTACTCAAGCAGGTGCTGAGGTATCTGCCCTACTTGGCCGTCTGCCATCAGCTGTAGGTTATCAGCCAAACCTGGCCCAGGAAATGGGTCTGCTCCAAGAACGAATTACATCGACCCACAAGGGTTCAATTACGTCTGTACAAGCTGTTTATGTGCCGGCTGACGACCTTACCGACCCTGCTCCGGCTACAACGTTCGGACACTTGGACAGTACAATCGTGCTTTCACGAGCATTAACCGAGCAAGGTCTGTATCCTGCTGTTGATCCACTTGATTCAAGCTCAACTATTTTGGATCCAGAAATTGTTGGTGAAGATCACTATAATGTTGCGCGCGAAGTACAGCGAATTTTACAGCGCTATAAAGATTTGCAGGATATTATTGCTATCTTGGGTATGGAAGAATTGTCTGATGAAGATAAGCAAACGGTGGCTCGAGCTCGCCGAATTCAGCGTTTCCTTACCCAGCCATTCCATGTTGCTGAAGCATTTACCGGAAACACGGGTCAGTACGTACCACTTAAAGATACAATTGCTGGTTTTAAAGAAATCCTGGATGGTAAACACGACAATAAGAGCGAATCAGCCTTCTATATGAAGGGCGCAATAAAGGACGTTAAGTAATGGCAAGAAAAGAAGATTTACCGCCACCAAGTAAAGAAGCATTCGAGTCCCTTCCTCTTAGCGATAAAGAAAACGAAGCATTGGCCTGGCTTGAGGAACATTCTACAGATGGATATTATGACCCTGATGGCCAACCAGTCGATGACCGAAAGCGTCCACCTTTTCCTGAAGAAGAAGAATGGGGTGTGCCAGGAGCCGAAGGAAGTCAATGATTCAATTTGAGCTTGTCACACTAACCGGTACAAAATACTCACAGGAAGTGTATGAGGTTCGTCTGCCAACGCCTGACGGAGAAATCGGCGTTTATACCAATCATATGCCACTGGTGAGTATTGCCAGCCCGGGAGTTATTCAGGTTCGTCCAAAGCAAAATACACCAAATGATTTGATGGAAATCTTTGCGACCAATGGTGGTGTGATTGAAAT
This sequence comes from uncultured Candidatus Saccharibacteria bacterium, assembly GCA_964590205.1. Classification (GTDB taxonomy): domain Bacteria; phylum Patescibacteriota; class Saccharimonadia; order Saccharimonadales; family JAGQNJ01; genus CAZPVO01. Next base: position 26,774 of record CAZPVO010000008.1, read on the forward strand.
CTCTAATAACACAGTTCGAGTTCTGGTTGATGAAGCTGACAAACCCGACGAGATTAACGAAAAAGAAGCCGAGGAAGCCCACCAACGAGCTCTTAAGCTTAAGGCTGAAGCAAAGGACCAAGTGAGCTTAAATGAAGCACAAAGTTTAGTTGATCGCGCCGCAGTTCGAATTAAAGTTGCCGATATTAAGCGTCACCGCAAACGTCGCTACTAAGCCTAACCATCATATTTACAAATCTGCCAGACCTCGTTATGCTAGTCCTAAGTAATTAAAACGGAGGATAAAATGCTTTCTCGAAGAAACATGGCGGCGGTGGTGGCCGAAATCATCGGTACTGGTCTATTAACAACAGTAATACTGGGAGTGAGTCGTTCGCCGATCGGCTTACCGTACTTCACAGCGATTGCCGCTGGTTTAACGATGGCGGTAATGGTTTTAGCTGTTGGCTCAACTTCTGGCGCACATATTAACCCTGCTGTCACAATCGGCATGTGGTCACTACGAAAAACTAGCACAATCCGAGCTATTGCATATATGGTTGCACAATTTATGGGTGCCGCCCTTGCATGGCGACTTTACACATATATGATCGATAGCCCGGTTAAGAGCATTGCTAACAAAACATTTGATTGGCGGGTATTCGTCGCTGAAGTAGTCGGTACGTTTATATTTACGTTTGGTATCGCTGCGGCTGTATATCAAGCACAAGACCTTGGCCGTAAAGCCGCAACAATTGGGGGGTCATTGTTGCTTGGTATTTTAGTGGCTTCAGCTGCCTCTAACGGACTTTTGAACCCTGCGGTTGCACTTGGTGTGCAATCATGGAGCACTGCTTACGTCCTTGGTCCAGTACTTGGTGCGATTGTTGGCATGAACCTTTATGCCCTATTATTTGCCGATACAAGCGCGCTTGCAGCAACTGTTGCTTCTGTTAGAACAACTTCTAGAAAAGCACCTGTAAAGAAGAAAACAGCTGCTCGTAAACGCTAAATCTTCCCATTTAGCAAATCGTCTTCGAACTGCTTAATACCCTCAATTGTTTGGGGGTATTTACTTATGTCTGGAAAATCAAGGTCCATAATCTTCTTCCAGACCCTAGCTATTAATTGTTCTAAACGCTTTAGTTCATCATTCGTTGGTGTTAGCTCTAACTTTAATTGTCTTTTGTCTTCTGCCTCAACATAGATCATCTGACCCACAATATGATTAGCGGCAAAACGAGCCGAGTTTTTAACTAACAACGTATAAAAAAGAAGCTGCGTTTTATGCCGCCAGGCTTTGACGGCTTTTGTTTGATCTTTGGTTTCAAAACTTTTTAATGGCTTACCTGTTTTGTAGTCACCAATAATAACGCTACTGCCATTTTTATCAATTCGATCAAGCTTGCCGTTCAGTTTTGCTCGGCCGATCACGATATCACTTATTTTTTGCTCACTCTGACCTCCCTTTGGCAATAATTGGTCAGATTCTTTCAGTAACAGTGGCAAAAGTGTTTCGCCACGTTTCATAAAGCGTTCAAAATCGTTTGGAGCGAGATGTTGCTTGGAAAGCTCAGACTCAAAGCGATCGATCACCGGTTCAACAGTCAGCTTACTGGTATTAACCAGTCGTTGAGCTGTTTCCAGTGCACCATGAATGGCTGTTCCATAACTACCAGCCAGTGAGCGTGGATGTGGTAAGCGCAGGAGTTGTCTTTCTTTAAAACTTTGTGGGCCAGCTTCAGCAATATTTAAAAAGTCAATAAAACCTGTCGGGCTGAGTGAATAACTGCTCAATCTTTCACTGAGCATTGCCTTTTCGTTTTGGGCACTTAGTGCTGGCCAGCGCAGGTTTGACTCGAGAACTTCTTTTGAATTTACTATTGGCTTATCAATTTCTATCACCGGTAAGCTAGCCAAAAGTGGCGATGCTAAAATTTTTTCGCCTTTTTCGTTCAAAGAATAACTCGTTGCAGTAAATGATTGTTTTGCCCTTGTTACAGCAACATATAGTAAGCGAACGTAATCATCATTGCTCTCGCCATAAGCCTGAAGACGCAAATTTGCCGGCGTGCCTCTGCTGCCAATGCGTGGTCGCCAAACTGATTCTACTGCGTCAACTAAAAACACGCGGCCAAACTCTAGCCCTTTTGCCTTATGGATAGTCATAAGTTGTACAGCGCTTGTACCAGTTACAAACCAGGATTCATCAGCAATTACTCGATTGGTGCTGAGATTAAGCTCAACAAAATGGACAAAGTCGGCCAATGTTGACTGTCTGGCTGCGAATTCTTCAATGGTCACGAGCAGCAAATTTATTGCTGAGAGAGTTTCCAAGAATTGTTGGTCAACAGTCTGTTTATCAAGGTAGTACTCCTTAAATGGGCTCTGCAAATATTGTCCTTCCTGCAGCCCAACAATGTATTCCATAAGTAACGGCAATGGCAAAGATTCACTATTTCTGGCCAGCCAAGTCAACCAACTACCGATTGAGTGTAGTTTTGCATCGTCACTATCAAGTAAGCTGCTGAGCCAATCCGGATTGCTATAATTATGGACTGCTAATTTCCATAGCGTCTTTGGACTAATTTGCCACATCTGATGTCGAATGAGTGCAGCAATACTAACGTTGACAGCATCTTTATCACCTGCCGCAATGTTTACAGCAGTTGCAGCGATCAAATAAAGCTCTTTTATTGCCTCGTTTTCTAAAATATTACTTTGTCTTTCATATCGAATCGGCACACGAGCGCGAGAAAGTTTCTCGGCGATGTGACGCAAGCTATCATGAGTTCGTGCGAGTATAGCAATGTCACGATCACCTTCTTGCCAGAGTTGTTTTACTTCCTGGGCAACTATATTAGATTGATGCTCTCGTGTGGGATAACTGACATGCTCCACGGCCGCTTTGTTCTTAAATGTTTGGTTGGCTTTTAACTTTTTTGTAAGTGATGACTCTCGATTTATTAGGCGATCATCTGCCTGTTCGATAATACCGGTTGCGGCATCAAGAACTTGCTGTGAAGAGCGGTAATTATCAGTTAATACAATAAGCTTGGCCTCTGGATACGAGCGCTTGAAGTCGAGCATATTGTTAAGCTCGGCGCCGTTAAAAGCAAAAATGGCCTGATCATCGTCACCGACAGCCATAATGTTTGGTCGACCATTAGCTGCATAGTGATCAGCAACCAAATGCGCTAACCGCAGCTGTGCATTGTTTGTGTCTTGAAATTCGTCAATAAGTACGTACAAAAAGCGCTCCTGGATGTCGGCCAACATATCAGGCCTTTTTTGCAACTGCTCAAGTACTTCAATGAGCATATCGGCGTAATCGTAATAACCTCGTATGTGTAATTGCTGACGGTAACTCTCATACACATCACTCAGTGCCAGCCACCATTCATTCCGAGCTTTTTCTCTAAACATACCTTTTTTACCATTAACCGTTTGTACAAAACGTTGCTTCCACTTTCCGGTTTGTTTTGTTTTGCCAGTTTCTATATCTTGATTTACCGACTGTATTAAGCTTTCGTATAAGACATTTTTCAGTGGCAATATAACATTCGTACTGCTCACCTTTTGGTCTGGCAGCTTTTCGATCTGCTTAACAAGTTGTGGCAATTTTTTAATGCTTAATGGTGAACTTAAGATATCGACCAACTTTGACTCGATTTTTTTAATGGATGACAGATTTTCTTTAATCGCTTGCTTGAGTTGAGTTGGTGTTAAGCCGGCCTCCTTGGCTAGCTTAAGACCATTTCTTACGTCCGGCAGTGCGGTAAAACTGCCTGCAAATGTTGTGGCCAGCGGATTGTTCAATGGCAATTTGGCAAGAATTCCCTGGATAATATCATCAACGATCGCCTCTGGAGCTACGCTCAGCTTGGCACCACTCCAAAAATTATCAGGGTACTGGTTCATAATCTCAGCCGCAAAACTATGAAATGTGCGTACAACTACACCGCGAGCGCTCGGTCCAACAAGATTGGTAAGTCGTTCACGCATGTTAGTGGCAGCTTTATTTGTAAATGTGAGGCATAGGATATTCTGTGGATCAGCATCAGTTTTTCTAAGAATATTTGCAACGCGAAGACTGAGAAGTTGCGTCTTGCCAGTACCTGGCCCGGCAATGACGAGCAATGGACCATCAATAGTATCAACAGCTGCTTTCTGAGCTGCATTCAATTGAGCGTAGCTTTTTTTGAACTCCTCCATCGCCTATCTATTGTACTGTACGACGTAGTTTGGCTTTAGATCAGAGTTTTCCAGTAGTACCAAAAACGAACTAAAATTCCTAAAATGATAATCAAATACCAGGTAATAAGTATGTCTAAGTGATGCCGCTGTGCAAAGTAAATAAGTTTTTTCCACGATGACGGAGCTTTAATGTGTCCTTCGCGTAAGTTGTAAAGCAATGTGTACCAAAATAGAGCGATGGTAACTGTCCAAACAACCATGCAATAAACACACAATGCCCAAATGCTGTATAGGCTCTCATAGGCCAGCCAATGAACAAATAACAAACCAAAAATTGTACCTGCTTGTAGTCCAAGCCAAAGCCACCGCTTAAATTTTGCACCAGCAAAATAAGCCATGCCAACTGTTATAACTACAGGATAACCAATGAGACCAATAATGGGGTTTGGAAAACCAAAGGCTGATGCCTGTGGTGTCCTAATAATAGAACCACAACTAAGAACAGGATTAATGTTGCAGCTGGGCTGGTAAGCCGGGTTTTTAAGCAAAGCCATTTTTTCCATCATTAGTACGAAAGCACAAATAAGCCCAATGAAGCTTGCGATCACAAGAAGGTAAGGATAATACTTTTGAAATTTTGCTAGTTCTGTTTTTTTGGCCATTGCTGCTAGTATAACGCAACTCAGCTAAATGCTGGAATAGACAGGTATACTATGTACGATGAGTGATCGGGCTTTGATGCAGCAACTTAAACGGGCACTGCTTTGCCTGTATGTAGCTATTGTGATAACCGCTTTTCTTGTTGAACGAACTTTCTGGACGCCTGACATTATTTTTCTTGTTCTGCTCGGCTTATTTGTAATTCTGGGCGAAGGAAAACGCTTTCTTTTGTATTTTTTACCATTTGTTGTACTTTTGCTGTCTTACGAAAAGTTGCGCAGCCTGGCGCCGCTATTGAACTCTCACGTGCACTACACGGCGATGATTACTATTGATCGGTTCATGTTTGGTGGTCATCTGCCGACCACATCTTTGCAACACTTGCTCTACCACGGTCATGTTCAATGGTACGACTTTATTCTTTACTTCTTTTATATGCTTCATTTTGTAACGCCCCTATTATTTGCGGTTGTATTGTGGCGTTACAAGACAAAATATTATTGGCAATACGTAACAGCGCTCTTGCTACTTTCATACATCGGGTTTATTACCTATGTTGCGTTTCCAGCAGCTCCCCCATGGCTGGCGGCCGAGGGAGGTATTTTGCCGAATGTTTCGCACATATCAACTAACATTTGGTTTGCGATGGGAGTAAAAAACTTTTCGGACTATTACAAACAGTTAAGCCCAAACCTGGTTGCAGCTATGCCATCGCTCCATGCCGCCTATCCTTTCCTACTTGCCTTGATGGTTCGTAAAGTCTGGGGCAATCGTTGGTTTTTAATTGCAATGTTATATCCTCTGATTATTTGGTTTGCAGTAGTCTATCTCGGTGAGCACTATGTTATCGACGTAATTATTGGATTAATTTATGCCTTGCTGAGTTACCTTAGTGCGCCATATGTCATTAAATTCGCTACGCTTGGGTGGAAAAAGCTCAATCACAAACGAACAATAACAATGCATAATTTACAACGCTAAAGCATAAGTTTTATTTTCCAGCAACTAAAATATGTAGTAGCCATCTCTGTTACCGGTGATCTGTTAAATTTTTTACAGCACAATTTAATTGACTAGTATTAAAATAAACACTAGGCTAGGCTTAAGGCTAGTGTGGAGGAGCTGAATGTCTGTAGCGAGGGATAATTTTTTGAGGATTCTGTCTGAGGGCTTACATGACAAGTCGAATGCTTTATTTGCTAAAAAAACATTCGATTGGCTTCCTAAACTTGCAATAATTGCTGTGCCGATTGCACTGACCGCTCATGCTGGCGCCGTAGCTGAGCATCATAATGTCAGTTCTGTCGATACAACAAGCACAGTTAGTAATGCTGTTTCCCAGTCACAGTCTCCTGGCTCTGATAGTTCAAGTGACGGGAGTGCTCAACCAGATTCTCAGTCCTCACAAAGTGTAAACTCTTCTACATCTGTTAATACTCAGACTAATCCAGATGGGACCGTTGATGTTACTGTTAATGGTCAAAAAGTCCCGCCCCAGTCTACGACGGTCCAAAACGACAACGGGAACAACGTAAATATTTCGTTCAGCAATAGTAGTACCAGTTCAACTAACTCGACTCAAAATTCCAACGTTCAAAGCACGAGCACCAATGTGAACGTGTTTTCTAATTCTTCTAGTACTTCCAGCAGCTTTAGTGACTCACAAAGTTCGCCGTGAGGTAAGCAATTGGTCTCTCGACTTTAGGCTAGCATCCTCATACTAACCTGAAGTCGGGTGAGCACACCCGAGCAATTAATAACTATAAAGGAAGGAGTAACTTATGAAAAAGTTACTACGCGTAGCTGCGTTATCAGTGCTCGGTGTGGGGCTTAGCACAGGGGTTGCAGCAGCACAAACAGGTACTATCAGTAATACTGGACCGTTCTCAACAAACACGGTACAGTCAACAACATCTGATACTACTGTATTAACAAATAACAACAGCTTGAGTGCTAGCAATAGCAACACTCAACATGCTAACTCAGGTGATGCTGAGGTTGAGAACAACACTAACGGTGGTTCTGCTAGCAGCGGTAATGCAATGAACAGCAACACATTTAGCGCAAATGCTAGTGTGAGCAATGCGAGCGCATCAGCTCTTGCTTTGAGCGGTAATAATGGTGGTAGCGACACAGGTAGCATCAGCACTACTGGTCCAAACTCAACAAACACCGTTACAGCAAACCACACAAACACGGTAGTTGTTACTAATAACAACAGCTTAAGTGTTTCAAACACTAACAACCAAACAGCTAACTCTGGTGATGCTGAGGTTGAGAACAACACCAATGCTGGTTCTGCTAGCACTGGTAGCGCAAGCAACACAAACTCTGGTACAGTTAGCTTCACCGTTAACAACTAGTAGTGTTGACTAGCTAAGAGCCAAAAAGGTTCTTAACAATACTAATGGCATGGGGAGGGCTATGGCTGAAAAGTCACCCTTCCCACCATTAATTAACAAGGGAGAAATTGTGCGAAAAATATCGATGCTTAACGCAATTTTGAAACGAACAACAATTGGGCTTATTGTTCTTATGCAGATTGTTTTTTATCCAGCTATCGCGGTCGCTCAAGAAGCACCAACGGATACAACAACGACAACCGACACAAGCACAAGTACGCCTGCCCCAACCGATACGAGTACCACAACAACTCCTGATCCAACGACAACAACAAGTGATCCAATCCCAACAACTACAACGACGACTCAACCAACAAGTGATCCCACTACAACTACAACTGGCCCAACTAGCACTACGGGTCCAACTTCACCAACAGGTGCCGGAAACAATACGTATGTACTAAATCCTCAGACAGGCTTGTGGGAGAATGACTACTATACCTGGGACCCTGCAACTGGAAAAACTACACCTAAAACTCCCCAGGACTACAGTTATAATCCTGCTACGGGTATGTGGGATACAACTAAATATATTTACGATGCACCTTCAGGAACTTATATTCCAAATGTCGTGTCAACAAGTACTCCTCCAGGTGGTAGTGGTGCGTTTAGTAGTTTTGCTACACCGACCACAGCGAGTGGCAGTAATTCAGTTCCGCTTGCCCCAGGTGATCCGCTTACCAGTAATACTGGTCCATCATCGAATAACTCTATTGGCATAGATTCATCAAATAATGATTTCTTTGGTGGTTTTTATAACGCAAGCATTAGTAATACGCTTACTTCAACCGCTCATAGTGGCAATGCATCGGTTACACAAAACACCGTCGCTGGCAATGCCTTGACTGGCAATGCTGTTGCTATGGCCAATCTTATTAACTTGCTGCAATCTTCATGGGCTGAAAACGGCGGTGATATTGCTAACTTTGTCGCTAACATTGACGGTAACGTGGTTGGCGACATAACAATTAACACCAACAATACTGGTCCTTCCTCAACTAATACTTCTACTGTTAACCAAGATAACAATCTCAAAGTTGTCTCAGATGCTAACAACAATATTAATAACGACATAAACCTGGATGCCTCGAGCGGTAATGCCAACGTTTCTGCAAACAATCAGGCTGGTGACGCAACTACAGGCAATGCCGACGCCATAGCTAATATTCTGAACTTGATTAATTCTAATATTTCAGCTGGTCAATCCTTTGTTGGCGTGATTAATATTAACGGCAACCTTGATGGCGACATCTTAATGCCAGATGCACTGCTCAGTAATTTGATTGCCAGCACTGGTCCAAATAGTACTAATGATACGAATACGACCACAAATAATAGTTTAAATGCTACGTTTAATACGACCGATAATGTGAACAATAATGTTGATGCGACAGCTCAGTCAGGCTCAGCTAATGTGCTAAATAATACCAGTGCGGGTTCGGCAACAACCGGTGCCGCAAATACTAAAATTACGATTTTGAATCTTACTGGCAAACAAGTTGTTGCTAAAGATGCCATTCTGGTTTTTGTAAACGTGCTGGGTCATTGGACGGGACTGATTATGAACGCGCCAGCTGGAACTACGTCAGCAGCTATAACAGGTCCAGGTAGTACAAATACTGCTAACACGACCACCAATAACAATACTGACATCCTATCCAACGAGACGAATACAATTACTAATAACATAACAGCGCATGCTACTACTGGTGATGCGACAGTCAAGGACAACACAACAGCTGGCGGTGCAACGAGCGGTAATGCTAACGTCGGTGTGAATATTGGTAACATTGTCGATAGTAATATTAACTTGAGCGACTGGTTCGGTGTACTGTTCATTAATGTGTTCGGTAACTGGCTTGGTAGCTTTGGTGTGAATACCTCAGCTGGTAATCCTCATGCCGCTGGTGCTGCTGCTGATGGCTCAAATGGTGGCATGGGTGCGGGAACGGGCTTCTTTAACTTTATTCCTGGTGATATTGCTGCAAGCAATGTAAGTGCTGCCGACGGTCATAGCAGTGGTGCTGCATTTGTCGGAACAGGCGGTAGCGATTCAGGAAATACTGCAGCAGGTGCAGCTGTGCTTGCTTCAGCAGCCAAAAATTCAAGCGCTGGTACTCCCGTGAAAGATACTGCTAAAGTGGCTGCTAAGTCTGGCCGCATGAGTCCAATCCTAATTATTACTGCTGTCAGTATGATCGGCGGTGTTGCCCTACTTGTACTTGAACGATTAATGACGTTGATAGATAAGATTCGCACTAGCACAAATGGTGCACTCAAAGCTAAGCGATCGTAGTGTAAGTTAAGTCTGTTCTGCTAAACGCTCAGGCGGTTGCCATGAGCCACGAATTGCAGTCTTGCCCGTAATCTTATTGATGTTGAACAGACTCTTGAACATAGCTATCACTTGAATAAAAGCCATGACGTAAAACACAAAGTACATAATTGGGATGTAAAACGTTAGCTGTGACTTTTGTTGGCGTGGAAGGAATTCATCACTCCAAACAGCGAGCATTAAGAGCCCAGAAATAGTTAGCCAACTTACCAGGTAGAGCGTGCCATTATGAAAGTTGAGCGCCAGATAAATAAAGTATGTAAGCATAAATGGCTCAAGCAGTAACATAATTTCACCAAAAATAACTAGCGGCAAACGCAACCAACTGAGCAACTTAGTGTATTTTCGATCTGTTGCAAAAAATAGTTGCTTATGAGCAAATAGTGCTTGTAAGCTGCCCAATTTCCAGCGATATCGTTGCCTAAATAGACTTTTATAGGACGGCACTGGTTCTGTATAGACGATAACGTTACTGGCGTAGTACAGCCGAAATTGTTTATTCCCTAGTTTGGCAATGCTGAGGCTCAATGCTATATCTTCAGTCCACATGGCTTCGTTAAAGCCTCCAAGCAATTCAAAGACTTCCCTTTTGTATACTGCTCCCGAACCACCAATGATATATTCAGAAAACGACAGTGTGTTGAATTTTTTGGAGCGAAACGCACTCAAATACTCAAACTGCTGCATTAAGCCAATAATGCTGGGATGAGGCATAATTCGTACATTAGCAGCTAGTGCACTTACATCAGGATTAAGTGCAAACTGACTCGCAATATTTTTAAGCGTGTGTTTATCAATTGTTGAATCAGCATCGAGCGCCATGATAAGCTCACCTTTGGCGTGCCGTCTAAAGCCTTTATTAATCGCCCCGCCCCGCCCCAGATTTTTCTTATTAACCACTAATTTTATTGAGCGCTTTGGATGCGCAGCAATAAATTCTTTAACAACTTTTTTGGTATTGTCCTTTGACGCATCATCGATCACGATAATCTCAAATTTTCGATAGCTGCTGCTAGCTACAATACTTCTAAGGCAACGTTCAATAACCTTTTCTTCATTATGAGCAGGAACAAGGACGGAAATAAGTGGGCGATGACGATATCTTCGAGAAAATGGATGTTTCGCGAGCTTCTTTTGCTGGCGTACATCACGCAGCTCATACAAGCTTGCACCAATTAAGTTACAGGTTGTCAGTACTAACCCAAGAACAATAGAAATTAAAAAGAAAATAATCAAGGCTTGTTCAAAAACCATACTTAACTTCCCTGCTCCACTTTATCGAATTTAAAGGTAAACATACGTCGCCATTCGTTCAAACTTCCACTGCAGGTTTGAATAGTCATAATTGGCGGACCTTTGTACTCTAGCACTGTGGTGTCTTCAGGCTTCATATTTTGAGCACCCATAAATGTGTAGGTAAAAATGTGATTTGTATCAGTATAAATAAGGGCGGTGTCACCTAACGAAATCTTAGGCAACGGGCCAAAAACATGTTTGTTATTGTGCCCATATAAAAATGTATTGCCAGAATCATCGTTGGCCAAACTTGTTGGCATGGCAAACTGTGCATGGGTGCCACTCAAGCTCCAACTATTGTCTGCAGAATTATAAAAGCCTTCATCAACTGGTAAATCAATACCAACGCTTGGTATAACAATTCGCACAGGTCGACCGACTGTAATTTTTTTGGTTGTCGATTTCGGTGCGATCGGTGCGTTAACCCAACTATTGTCAGCAGGCGGCAAGGTTAAATGATTATAATGCGCTATCGGATTAAGCGCATACCATATGAATAGCAGCGTCGCAATGTAGAGTATTGTTACGCTGCTATAAAATCGAGATTTCGCTAATACAAGCTGGTTCTCTTGCACTTACTTCTCCAAGCTTCTTACAAGCTCTTGAGTGCTTGCTTACGGTACATAATGACCGCGAGCTGTACGATAGTTGCCGTAGCTCCTAGAACAATTGCTAAAATGCCTACATAAGTAAGTAGACTGTTCCCACCTGTGTTTGGTAGTAGTACAACACCAGCTGCTGTTGTGGTTGCGCTGGCTACTACACCGCCTCCTTGACCGTACATAACGCCTCCGTCCCTTGTTATTGATAAGAGATAAACTCCACGCGAGCTTCTCTAAGTAAGTATTGTTACACGATTATTACAGAATGTAAACTATATAGTAATGTATATTTACCACAAGCGTAATAAATGGCATAGTAAGCTAAAGCTCTTTGGTGGATGCGCTACAATGTATATATGAAAAAAGAAAGTTTAGGTGGTAAAACTAGACATTATAAGGGCAATGGTCGCAAGTTTGGCTATCCAACTGCTAATATTGATATCACTACAAGCTTAGATGATGGTGTCTATTTTGGATTTGCCAATTTGAGCAACTATAAACACCACCCGGCACTTATTTTTATTGGTACGCCCACTACTGTAGGCGATAAGGAACGTCGCATAGAAGCGCATTTGCTGGATATTGTTGACCAGGATTACTATGACGAAGAGCTAAAGCTCACAATTGAATATTTTCATCGGCCTAATCAAAAGTTTGAATCAATCGATAAACTCTTAAAAGTTATGAAGCAAGATGAGCAAACTGGCCGGGCTTGGTTTAAGGCGCATGAGCTTGCATCTAAAGATTAAATGACTAATACTTCATAACACATGTTTACGGGAATAATTACAGATACCACAGAAATTGTTGATCAGAAGTTCATCGATACAGGACTTACATTAGTTTTTAATAAGCCAAAAACCTGGACTGATCTTGAACTTGGAGAATCAGTTGCGACTAACGGGGTTTGTCTCACAGTTGCTAAAGTTAGTGACGATACCTATACATGTGATTTAATTCCTGAAACGCTCAAGGTTACTACGTATGGTCAAAGCGTCCCGAAATCAGTCAATCTGGAACGATCCCTTAATGCAAGCGACCGGTTGAGCGGTGTTTTTGTGCAAGGCCATGTTGATGATGTCGGTAAAGTTGTCAAAGTTCAATCCGGTGACGATTACCGCATCATTATTGAGTTCAGTAAAGAGTTCGACAAATACGTTGTTTACAAAGGCACCATTATTGTAAATGGCGTAGCGCTCACTGTCGCTAGTGTCAAAGACAATGCCCTTGAGGTTGCACTCGTGCCCTACACTCTTAAACACACCACACTTGCGCAATTGAAAGCGGATGAGCTTGTTAACTTGGAATTTGATATGATTGGAAAATACGTCGCTAATTTTATGGAGAAAAGTAATGCAAAAAGCTAAACAGGGTGATTTTCAGCCATTTGATGCACACGATTGGAAGATTGGTATCGTGGTGGCTCAATTCAACAAACACATTACAGATGAACTTCTAAGCAGTGCTCTTAAGCGGGTTGAGGATTACGGCCTTGATCCAAAAAATGTAACAGTTATAAAAGTCGCTGGTTCAGTAGAATTACCGTTGGTTTTGCAGGATATGGCAAAAAACGGTCACTACGACGCGTTGCTGGCGATTGGTTGTGTCATGTACGGAGAAACACCGCACTTTGACTACGTATGTAAATTTGTAACCGAAGGTGTACTACGAGTACAGCTAGATGAGCATATGCCAATCGGCTTCGGCATTATTACGTGTAACACCGAGGAGCAAGCCTTGGCTCGTCAGCATCTTGGTGGCGAACATCTTGATGCGGTTATGCATCAAGCAAAAGTTATGCAGCGGTAGGCGGCTGCGGTCTTTCCATCATTGGACAGTTTTCTTGAGCGCAAATAAGAGCGAACCAAGGTTTGCCCCGTTCTGCTCTTGCACCGAGTACCCGCGGTTGGCATTTTTTTACTTCACAGGCTGCTTTAACAACTGCGGCCGCTCTAGACTGAATTACAGCAATACTATCTTCTGGTTTATAAATAACAAATATTGTTTCAGGAACCACTTCTAGGCTAAGCTTTCCCTTATGTCGAGCTCCACCTACTCCAAATTGTCGCTGACGCATCGAACTACTTAAGAACAGTTTCGTTAACGGTGACTGGCGAGTTTTGTCGCAGTACAGCACCAAAGTGCTCTTCGATCGCAGAGAGGTGTTTTGCAGCCTGCTCGCTAACTGTAATAAGCTTTTGTGAATCAGCAGCAATTTGCTGAGTAGACGCAATCGCATCAGTTACGCGTCGTTGAAGATCTGCACGATAATTATTGATGCTTGGCGAGCTGATAGTAGCTGCTTGCTCGTTCAAAAGTTCAAGCAAAACCTGCAAACTGTTAGGAATTTCATTTAAAATATTTTCCATGTCACGAATCTGAGAATTAACTTTTGCGTGACTTGTTTTGTCGATTCGATATGTAATCATGTGAACACTCCTCTTGTTGGAACGTACTGTATCAGAAACTTACGAACTTGTAAATTAGATTGCCTAGTATAAGAATAAGCACTTCGCTTGCCCTTGATCATTCTGTCCGTTCTTCACGAACAATAATGGTATTACCCGCACACTGAGAGGCTTCAGTGTGCGGAAGAAGAGGAAACCAACAAGATCAAACAAAAAAGTCGCTACTTGATTGCGACTTTTCTAATTTGGTTGATTGGAATTCGAACTTGGCTTCGGGACTAGGATTCGAACCTAGATTGCTGGGACCAAAACCCAGTGTCC
>CAZPVO010000009.1:0-19699 GCA_964590205.1 uncultured Candidatus Saccharibacteria bacterium
GGATGTGGTGGAATTGGTAGACACGCTAGTCTTAGGAACTAGTGCCGCAAGGCGTGAAGGTTCGAGTCCTTTCATCCCCACCATAATTGATATTGAGAAGCACATGGACAAGAAAAAGCTTGAAAAGTTTTTACTAAAAGCAAGAACTAAAACCTATGCCTCGGCTGATGGCAAAACTGAGCCAGCATTATCGGGTTCAGTTCAGTACGAATACTCAGAAAACGACTTCCAATATAGAGACATCTACTTCATCGGCAATGGAGTTTTTCCAGGTCTAGAGACAATTTATTACAAGGGTGAGCCAGTTTGGTCAATGTCGTACTTTGGTGACTTCTCTAAAATGACCGAAGAACAGGTTGATGATATGCTCCGCAAAGCCTTAATTGATAATTGGCAAACTGCGAGAATGTATAGCTATGTCGAAAAAGACTACGATGACTTCAAATACATTTGTAGAGGAGAAGGAAGCATAAATGAACTGTCTGGTGGTGAAGAAATACTGATCGGTAAAGAAAAAGTATATTTCTATTACTATGCGGGTGGATTTATTGGAAAAGCATAAGTATTGACAAACATAGGATTTATAGTAAAGTATTATTCATGGTTTATTTAACTAACCAACATCACGTACATACATCGCCGGAGATGATCGGTTAGTTTCTCTTTGTCCTAAAATGCAAGACAAGCGCCGGATCACTCCGGCGTTTTTAGTTATTTGATTTGTGAATAATTTGTAATTTTAGGAGAAAAGACATGAAGGTAAAAAACGGAATTTTGTCGATGGCCGCAGGTGCGACACTGTTTGCTGCGGGCTATATGGCGACCGAACGTTTTGCCCCCAAGGTTTCTATGACGTGCCAGGAAGACAGCAAAGGGCAGTGGGTGAGTGGTGGTGCTGGTCCTGCAGAGGCAGCTACCTACATCGAGGCCTGCGATGCTGGCGAGACTTACTTAAGTGAAAGCTCCCTTGCTAAAGGTATTCTAGTGGCAAATTTGATGCTGTCAGCTGTGACAGGAGTCAGTACGGCTACTTATTTAGAAGTCAGAGTTAATCAGATAGGAGAGCAAAATGATACAGAATGAACTTAGTGAGGTGGTATTTTCTACCGGCGAAGTGTTGGCAAGGCAGCCAACGCCGTATCCGCCAAAGCTTACAAAAGAAGAATACAAGGCGGGTATTCGTTATCCGCAGCCCGAAGATCAATGGAGCTGGGATAACCAAGTTAGTGAATTCGTGAAGTCAGTATATCCAGACATCAAGGTATACGATGCGGTTGACTTAAATGAGACTGCCAGGAGGATGACCAAGTCGGAGGTTACCTTTTTTACACCTTGGGGTCCGACATATAGAGGCGACAGCAGTATTCAACCTGTCGACATCAAAACAGTAGAGTATATCGCTGGATTGTTTTCAATGTTTCGTGAAGAATTGCAGGGAAAGAAAGTGAACTGGCTTATTTTGGCTGCTGATGAGTATGGCGTCATGAACGGAGTACCTCAAGTAGCTGTTGAGCAGTATTTTTCTGAACTCAAATGCGCACTGGAAGCTAAAGATAATTTTAGTTTTGTGCGCTGGTCAGAAATTCGACCACTTGCAAGCCGTTTTGTTCCTGACCTTACGCAACTTCCGGCTGCTATCGTGGAGCGTGCCAGCGTAACAGCAACAAAGATGGGTGGTGCATCACCAGAAAAATATTTGCAGGAGCGGCTCAGAGAAGCGAGCTATCTTGAATATATGCTAAAGCCAATTAAGGTTTCACTTGCACCGCCAAATAAAGACCTAGGAGTTGACGGTTCGATGCCAAGACTCTACGTCGTACCAGATGCATTGCAAACTCCTTGGCTTCTGAAAGCAGGTACTGGTGATGAGTAAGATTTTAAGAGAAATCCTACAATGTACGATTGACATGCACGTTCACATCGGTCCAGAGGTGATTCCGCGTAAATATACAACGCAACGCTTGGAGCTTGCTGAGCGTGGCAAGCTCCGAGGAGCTGTGTTGAAGAATCACTTCTATCCAACAAGTCCATTTGTAAAAGAAGTTAAAGGTCCAAAGATGGAATTATACGGTTCGATTGCCTTAAATTTTAGTGTCGGTGGATTGAATCCGGAAGCTATCAGGGCGGCATCTATGCTAAGTGATAAGCCTATTATTGTCTGGTTGCCCACCATTAGTGCTGATAACTTTCTAAAGAACTCAGAATATGAGATTGCTCCGGAATGGTGTTCTGGTGCAAACATACAGCCCAGAAAAGCTAGTTCATTGTCAGGAATAAGATTGATTGACTCAAAAGGCATGCTAGTCAACGAGGCAAAGCGAGTTATTCGTATCGTCAAAGAAGTGAATGCAGTCTTGGCAACTGGGCACATTAGTTGGCAAGAAAGTTTGGCGGCGATTAATTACGCCACCAGCATCGGTCTAGATAAGATTATTGTGACTCACCCAATATACCAACGAATAAGTATGCCTATTGAAGTTCAGAAAGACCTGGTCGCTAAAGGCTGCTTTATGGAGGTCTGTTATTCGATGTTTAGTCTGGATGACATTTCGATCAAAGAAATTGCTGAACAGATCAATCAAATCGGGCCTAACGGCATAATTTTGTCCTCGGACGTGGGGCAAAAAAATAGCGAATCACCTAGCCAAGCGCTGTTTAAGTTTTGTAAGCTATTACTGAAAGAGAAAATTCCTGTAGAATGGTTAGAGATTATGCTTGTCAAAAATCCTAGAAAACTTCTTGGTGAGGTATCAAAATGAGTCTATCAACCCAGCCGTATAAAGGCGCACGAGATTTTTACCCGAACGACAAACGCTTTCAAAAGTGGATGTTTGGTAAGTGGCGCAAAGTCGTTGAGAGTTTTGGCTACGAAGAGTATGACGCGCCAATACTGGAGCCGACCGAAATCTACACTGCCAAGACTAGTGAAGAAGTTGTAACTGAGCAAACCTATACGTTTACTGATCGTGGTGACCGCAGCGTAACAATTCGAACCGAAATGACCCCGACTGTTAGTCGTATGATCGCGGCAAAGCGTCAGGAATTACCATATCCAGTGCGCTGGTACTCAATACCGAACTTTTGGCGCTATGAGCGCCCACAGCGTGGACGTCTGCGCGAGTTTTGGCAACTAAATGTTGATATGTTTGGCGTTGAAGGCGTGGAGGCTGATTTTGAAGTGATTCAAATTGCTGACGCGGTTATGCAAAGCGTGCGAGCTAAGCGAGACATGTACACAATTAAAGTTAATAGTCGCAAGTTGGTTAACTACTTGTTAAATGATCATTTTGCGTTGAATGAAACGCAAGCTGAGATGCTGATCCGTCTGATTGATAAAATGCATAAAATTGATCACGGCGAGTTTGCCGCAAAAGTTGATGCAATTCTCACCCCGAGTCAGCGTGAAGCCAATACCGCCGATCGTATTTTGGAAATCCTGAAAGTCAAAACAGTAAAAGATCTTACTGGCAAAGTGGCTAAAAAGGAGCTGCTTGATGAGCTGCAAAAACTGCTAGACCTCGCGCAGCAAACACATATCAGTAACATTGAATTTGATATTACGGTCATGCGCGGTTTCGACTACTACACCGGCATGGTCTTTGAAGTGTTCGATAATGACCCCGAAAATAATCGTGCGATGTTTGGCGGCGGTCGCTATGACGGTCTTGTTGAGCTATTTGGCGTTGAAGCAGTTCCATCCGTCGGTTTTGCTATGGGCGATGTCACGTTCGAAAACTTTTTGCAAACACATGGGCTAATGCCGAAACTCCGTCACGAAACTGACTTGTATGTTGTGTTGGTTGGTGACGTGTTCGAAAAATCACAAAAGATTTTAAGTGATCTGCGAGGCATGGGCGTCAATATAGCGGTTGATAGTTCGCGGCGTAAGATCGACAAGCAAATTAAAACTGCCGACAAGCAAGGCGTGCAGTATGTGCTATTTATTGGCGAAAAAGAGCTTGAAGACGGCCAATTTAAGCTCAAAAACCTTGAAACCGGCAAAGAAGAAACGCATAGCTTGGAAAGAATCGTTACCTCAATTAAGGATCGTCGCAAGAAGTGACTGCGACAAATCATACACTAACTGGCGCGGTTATCGGTGCGCTAATTCCCATACCAATTTTGGCAATCCCACTGGCTTTTGCTTCGCACTTTGTGCTGGATTCGATTCCGCATTTTGATGGGAAAGTTGAGCACGGAAGCAGTAAGTTTTTGTACTATTTGGCGGTTGATTGTGCGGTCGCCATGTCGATTTTAATTATGCTTGCCGTGCTTCGTCCTCATCACTGGCCGTTGTTAATTGCCTGTGGCATTGCTGGTGCCAGTCCAGACCTTATGTGGTTTACCTACTTTTTGAATGAGCAGAGAGGCAAGTCAACTAAGCAGATGGGTAGAATCCGCAACTTTCATAAAAAGATCCAGTGGTCCGAGACACGCTGGGGAATCTTGCTTGAAATCCCTTGGTTCGCAGCTGGGCTAATCTTGCTCTTCAACCTGTCCGTTTAACTGATATAATAAAGCTAATGATTTGGATTGTTCTGGCGATGTTATTCTTTAGCGCTGCTTTAATGGCAATTGCTGGCGCCTCTCATCATATGAACACTAATGTCGTCACTGCGATTATTAATACTATCTCGGCAGTTATTCCCTTTGCAATTGTGCTTAGTATGGCCACCAAAAAGTCTGTACAAACAAATAAATGGGGAGTCATATTAGCAATTGCTGGTGGAGTTTTTATTGCCTTGTATGGGTTGTCGATTACCAAAAGTTTTTCAATCAATAAGGTGGGAATCGTGACGCCAATTATCTATGGAGGAACAATTTTTTTAACGACGATTTTAAGCTACTTTGTATTTAAAGAAAAAATTTCTGTATTACAAGGCATAGGCCTATTCATCTTGCTTATTGGGTTTGCTGTTATCACCTATGCACGAGTGACTGGAAAATAATTAATTAATCTGTTAAAGTAGGTGCTCATGCAAGTAAAACGAACGAATATTTCAGATACAAAAGTCAAGTTGAGCATTAGCGCGAGCCAGGCGTACCTAGCGCCGATTAAAGAGCAAGTATTAATGCAATTAAGCCAGAAGGTTAAATTACCTGGTTTTCGTGAGGGTAAAGCACCGCTAAATTTAGTAGAAAAAAATGTTGATCCGCAGGCTCTACAAACTGAATTTCTCGACTTTGCGATGGGCCAGCTTTACAACGAAGCGATTAAAACCGAAAAACTGCGTACTTTTGATCGACCGCAAGTGACACTTAAAAAATTTGTGCCATTTAGTGATGTTGAGTTTGAGGCTGAGGTAGAAGTTTTAAGTCCAGTTAAGCTCGGTGATTATAAAAAGATTAAAAAATCACTTAAGACTACTGAAGTTACCGATAAAGAAGTTAATGATGTTGTTGAAAACTTACGCAACAGAATGGCCGAGAAAAAAGAAGTTAAGCGATTGGCTAAAAATGGTGACGAAGTCATCATTGACTTTGAAGGCTTTAATACTAAAAAAGAGGCGATCAAAGGCGCCGATGGAAAAGATTTTCCGCTTTTACTGGGCAGTGACACGTTTATTCCAGGTTTTGAGAAAAACCTGATTGGTATGAAAGCTGGTGATAAAAAAACTTTTGATCTGACATTTCCTAAGGACTACCGAGCCACAAGCTTAGCTGGCACCAAAGTCAACTTTAAGGTGAGTGTTAATAAAGTTAACGAACTCGTGAAGCCAGATGCGAATGACGAATTTGCACAAAAAGTTGGCGACTTTAAAACGTTACTTGACCTAAAAGCTGATGTTAAAAAGCAGTTAGAACTTGAAAAAGCTAACGAAGCTCAAACCAAGCTCGAGACTGAAATTATTACTGAACTGCGTGATAAAAGCACTGCATCAATCCCAGAAGCACTGATTGCAGATCAAACAACTCGTGAACTCGCTGAACTTAAACAAAGTCTTGCCGGACAAGGTCTAACTTATGACGAATTTCTAGAGCTGGAAGGCATGAGCGCGCAGGTTTACGAAGAAAAAGTCGTTAAACCGCGCGCACGCCAAAAAATTAAAACTAGTTTAGTACTAGCCGAAGTTTCAGAAGCTGAAGGGCTGGAAGTGGCTCCCGAGGAACTGGCGGCCTATATTGATCAACTTCGGGCACAATATACTGATGAAGCTATGCAAGCTGAGTTTGAAAAGCCAGAAGTACAGCAAGATCTTGCCTCGCGTCTTTTAACGGAGAAGACAATCAATGCATTAGTAGGGTATGCTACTCAGTAACAGCGCTTTACAGGTTCAAAGTGGTGAGGTGGCTGCTGACGAGATTGCGCAACAAGAAAGTCAAGAACTCGAGCAACTAAGGACAGAGTTAGATATTGCTGTTGAAGATAAGCTCTTGAAGCTTACTCCAGATGAAAAACTTGCATTTGAATTAGCAGATGTACTAATAATCGATTACTTCAATACACCACAGCCTAAGAACCCAGATGAAAAACTCAAACCACTGAGCGTTCCTGATATGTTTACCGATGCTTGTATTCATCTTGTTTTGGCTGGTGAGATAGATGCACAAATTATCACTTCAACGTACCATCCAAAGCGCGAATATATTCGAGAACAAATTCAAAAGTTAATAGAAATAGCGACCGAAATTAGCACTCATGCTTGACGAGTGCTAATTCGGCGTGTAATATAAGAGTTACTATGACTAGTGTTTCCAATTCTGTACTTGTACCAACCGTTATCGAAACAGAAGGTCGCATCGAGCGAGCATATGACATTTACTCACGTCTGCTCAAAGATCGCATCATCTTTTTAGGTACTGATGTAAATGAGCACACGGCTAATCTCATCATTGCTCAAATGTTGTTTTTAGAAAACGAAGATCCAAAGAAAGACATTAAGCTTTACATAAATAGTCCTGGTGGCAGTGTGTACGATGCATTTGCAATCTATGACACTATGCAACACATTAAATGTGATGTGGAAACCGTTGGTATTGGCGTGCAAGCTTCAGCCGCTGCATTCTTGCTTAGCTCCGGTACAAAAGGTAAGCGATTCTTGCTCCCTCATGCTACCGTTATGATCCATCAACCGAGCTCAGGTACTCGTGGACGGGTAAGCGACATGGAAATTGATCTTAAAGAAGGTCTACGCCTTAAGAAACTGCTTAATGAGATTCTGGCTAAAAATACAGGCCAACCGCTCAAAAAAATTGAACTCGATGTTGAACGTGACTTTTGGATGAACCCTGAGGACGCTAAAAAATACGGCGTCGTCGACAAAGTTATCAACAAAAAATAGCACAGTCAACTTAGGCATCAATGAGATTAGACCACTCTTGGCTAGGCAGCTATCAAAAACTTGCTTGACACTCACAGGTATATCCGGCAAAATAGACGATAAGAAGTAGGGTAAGGGCCTTGCTGGTATTTAACTCGAGAAAATACCACTCACCCCTTAGATGTCTTCAAGCGCGCAACAATTTAATCTATCTATAGGGAGCATGCATGGCAAAGCAGGCGTCAAACAGTGTTACGCTGAAAAAGCGTACGTACTTTACAAAGTCTGACGATATTTTGGATTTACCAAATCTCGTTGATCATCAAAATAAATCATTTCAATGGTTCGTCGATGAAGGATTGGGCGAACTCCTAGCCGAAATTAGTCCAATAGATGACTATACCGGCACAAAATTATCACTTAGTTTTAAAGATTATCGGTTCGAAGATCCAAAAATGACCGAAGTTGAGGCTCGTGAGAACAACGTTAGCTATGAAGCTCCGCTTAAAGCTACGGTTGTCTTGACCAACAAAGTTACAGGTGAAGTTAAAGAGCAGGAAATCTACCTTGGTGACTACCCATGGATGACAACGCGTGGAACCTTTGTCATTAATGGCGCTGAACGTGTTGTAGTTAGTCAGTTGATTCGTTCGGCTGGCGTTTTCTTTACATCCGACGTTTCTGGCGGTAAAAACCACTACGGCGCAAAAGTTATTCCTGGCCGTGGTGCATGGCTTGAGTTTGAAACCGCTGCCAATGGTGCGCTCTACGTAAAAATCGATCGAAAACGAAAAATCCCTGTCACCACACTGCTTCGTGCGCTTGGCGTGAGTGATCAGGCAATGAAAGAAAAATTTGCTCATGTTGACCAGGGTGAGCACAGCTACCTGGACACAACCCTTGATAAAGATCCAGCTAAAGGTATTAATGAAGCACTGATTGAGGTCTATCGACGACTTCGACCGGGCGATCTTGCAACTGTCGACAACGCCCGCAGCTTGCTCGAAAACATGTTCTATAACTTTAAGCGCTTTGACTTTAGCCGTGTTGGCCGCTACAAACTAAACAAGCGACTGAGCCTAGACGTTAAAAACACTGTTGAAAACCGTGTCATGCGCCTTGACGATCTTGTTGCCATTATTGCTGAAATTATTCGTTTGAATAATACTCAGGATCCTGCTGATGACATCGACTCATTAGCTAACCGTCGTGTGAAACTCGTCGGTGAACTTGTACAGCGACAGTTCCGAATTGGACTGCTTCGAATGGAGCGGAACACTAAAGACCGCATGAGCATGTGTGAAATTGAGACGGTGACTCCGGGTCAGCTTATTAATGCTCGACCGGTTGTAGCCGCAGTGCGCGAATTCTTCGCCAGCTCACAGCTCTCACAATTCATGGACCAGATTAACCCGCTTAGTGAACTTGCTCACAAGCGGCGTTTAAGTTCAATGGGACCCGGTGGTCTATCACGTGAGCGTGCTGGCTTTGAAGTTCGTGATGCACACGCAACTCACTATGGCCGTATTTGTGCTGTCGAAACGCCAGAAGGTGCCAACATTGGTTTGGTACTTAACCTGGCTAGCTATGCCCGCATTAATGAGTACGGTTTTGTAGAAACTCCTTATATAAAGGTTAATAATGCGGCAACAGCCAAGGAAGCGACCGGTAAAATCGCTGCCGTTAACCTTGAAGATGCTAAGGGTAAAACAATTGTTAAAGCTGGTGCAAAGATTACAGCCGCTGATGCCAAGAAATTGGCTACTGTTAAGGAGCGTGTCACTTGGCCAGTAAAAGCTGAAGTAACTAACAAAGTTGTCTATCTTGACGCTTCAGAAGAAGAGCAAGCAGTAATTGCTAGCTCTGGTGAAGAAGTTGATGAAAAAACTGGCTACTTTGTAAATGAGCGTGTTTCAGCTCGAGCTCACCTTGTTTCAGGTGAGGTTGACGCCAACGAAGTTACACACATCGATGCCAGCCGACGCCAAATTATTGGTTCATCTGCTGGTTTGATTCCATTTATTGAGAAAAACTATGTATACCGATCATTGATGGGTAGTAACCAGCAGCGTCAAGCAGTGCCGCTGATTCAACCACGTTCACCGATTGTTGGAACGGGTATGGAAGATGTTGTCGCTCAAAACACTGGTCAGCTCATTAGTGCGGTTGAAGACGGTGAAGTTGTTAAAGCCAGTGCTGATGAAGTAGTTGTTAGCTATAAAAAGGCCGGCAAAGTTACGTATCATCCGCAGCACTTTATTCGAAGTAACGAAGGCTCATGCATCAACCAAAAGGTTTGTGTAACAACTGGACAAAAACTGAAGAAGGGCGATCCAATTGTTGAAGGTATGTCAATTGCAGATGGCGAATTAGCACTCGGACGTGATTTAATCGCCGCATTCATGCCATGGAAAGGTTACAACTTTGAAGATGCGATTATTATTTCGCGGAAACTTGTTGAAGATGACACACTGACTTCGATCCATATTGTTGATTTCATGACAGAAGTTCGTGAAACCAAGCTTGGTCCAGAGCTCGTCACTCGCGATATACCAAACGTTTCAGAGGAAGCTTTGCGTCATTTAGATGATGAAGGAATTGTCCGTATTGGTGCTGAAGTTCACCCAGGGGATATTTTGGTTGGAAAGATTACACCAAAGGGCGAGCAGGAATTAAGCAGTGAAGAGAGACTGCTCCGAGCTATCTTTGGTGAAAAGGCTAAAGACGTTCGTGATACAAGCCAGCGCATGAGTAACGGTAAACACGGTAAAGTGGTTGGCGTTAAGATTTTCTCTAGAGAAAACGGTCATGAACTGAAGGCTGGTGTCATTATGCAAATTCAGGTATTCGTGGCTCAAATGCGTAAAATCGCTGTTGGTGATAAGCTTGGTGGTCGCCATGGAAACAAAGGTGTCATCGCTCGAATCTTACCTGTTGAAGACATGCCATTTATGGAAGATGGAACCCCAGTGGATATCGTTTTGAACCCACTTGGTGTGCCGTCTCGTATGAACATTGGACAGTTGTTTGAAACGCACCTTGGTATGGCCGCTAGGGCTCTCGGTATGAAAGTAGCTAGTCCGTCGTTTAATGGTGTGCCAATTCAAAAAATCCAAGACCTTCTTAAGGAAGCTAAGCTGCCAACGAATGGTAAACAGCAATTGTATGATGGCCGAACGGGTGAAGCCTTTTCAGAGGAAACAACCGTCGGTTCTATGTACATGATTAAGCTCAACCACATGATTGTTGACAAGATCCACGCAAGATCAACCGGACCATATACGATGGTGACGCAACAGCCACTTGGTGGTAAGGCGCAAAACGGTGGTCAAAGATTTGGAGAAATGGAAGTATGGGCGCTGGAAGCTTACGGCGCTGCTCACACACTGCAGGAAATGCTAACCATTAAGTCTGACGATGTGTATGGACGAAGTAAAGCTTACGAGTCAATCATCAAGAAAACTGATATTACCGGACCAAAGGTTCCAGAAAGCTTTAACGTGCTTGTCAAAGAACTGCAAGGTTTAGGCTTGAAAGTTGACTTGATAGCTTCAGATGCGACGGTTGATGCCGAAGCAGTGTTGGCTGAAAACATTAAAGACGAAGGTGAAAATCAAGCCGACGTTGACGTGCCAGCTCCAGAAGCTTCAGACATTGATGTAACTGCCGATGCAGTTGCTGACGAATTTGAAATTATGGAAATTGATGACACAGTGCCTGCCGCTGTACCGACGAGCAGTGAAGATGTGGATATTACAGTCGCAGACACTAGTGATGAGAAGGAGGCAGCGTAATGCGTAGATATAGTAGCGGACCAAATATTGCTGATTTTGACGCAGTGCGTCTTGCTGTAGCCAGCGCCGATGACATTTTAGATTGGTCACACGGTGAGGTTACAAAACCAGAAACTATTAACTATAGAACCCAAAAGCCAGAGCGCGATGGTCTTTTCTGCGAACGAATTTTCGGACCAGTAAAAGACATCAACCCACATGACGCCAAATATAAAGGTGTTCGTTCTCGAGAAGCAGCTGTTGATAAAAACGGTGAAATCGTTACTCGTAGTATCGTACGTCGTGAACGCATGGGCCATATTAGCTTGGCTTGCCCCGTTGCCCACATTTGGTTCCTTCGCGGAACTCCAAGTGCAATCGGCTTACTTCTGGGCATGACTGTTAAGAATTTAGAGCGAGTGGCCTACTTTGCCAGCTACATCATTAAAGATGTCGATAAAGAAAAGCGCGACAAGCTGCTCAGCGACCGAGAGGCTGAATTTGCAGCAGCTCAGGAAGCAATCAAAGTACGCTTTGAAAAAGAAGCGGAAAAAGAAGACGCTAACGTTAAAGCGTTGGCTGAAATGCGAACTAAGGAAATCGAAGAACTCACTAAAGAATTCGAGACATATAAAGACCAAGTCACCGCGCTTGACCGTTTGAATTTGATTTCTGAGAGCGAATACCAGAACTTACCTGACGAATTACAAGATGTTGTAAACGTCGGCATGGGTGGCGCAGCTCTTAAAGAATTACTGGACGAAATTGATCTTGATAAGCTCATTAAAGATCTTAGTAAAGAGGCTGAAGAAGCTAAAGGTCAACGTAAGAAGAAGTTGATGAAGCGGCTTCGCTTGCTTGAGAGTATGCAACGCGCTGGTATTAAACCAAGTTCGACTTGCGTGTCAGTACTTCCGGTAATCCCACCGGACTTGCGTCCAATGGTGCAGTTAACTGGTGGTCGTTTTGCGACATCAGACTTAAACGACTTGTATCGACGAGTTATTAACCGAAATAACCGTTTGAAGAAACTTATGGATCTTAACGCGCCAGAAGTTATTCGCCGCAACGAACAGCGAATGCTTCAAGAAGCAGTCGATGCATTGATTGACAATGGTAACGCTCGATCCGGCCGCGCTGTGGCTGCAACTGGTCAACGACGACGACTAAAATCATTGAGCGACATGCTTAAAGGTAAACAAGGTCGTTTCCGTCAAAACCTTTTGGGTAAGCGTGTTGACTACTCTGGCCGTTCAGTCATTGTGGCTGGTCCAGAACTTAAGATCGACCAGTGCGGTCTGCCAAAAATGATGGCATTAGAGCTATTTAAGCCGTTTGTTATCGGTCATTTGATCGAAAACGAACACGCGCACAACATTCGCTCAGCAACACGAATGATCGAAGCTGGCGAAATCCCAGTTTGGGACGCTTTGGACGAAGTAATTAAAGAAAAGTATGTGCTATTAAATCGTGCACCATCATTGCACCGACTTAGCATCCAGGCATTTATGCCAGTACTTATTGAAGGTAAAGCTATCCAACTGCACCCACTCGTTTGTAAAGGCTTTAACGCTGACTTCGATGGTGACCAAATGGCTGTGCATTTGCCGCTTAGCGACGCTGCTCAAAAAGAAGCCAAAGAAATTATGGCGAGCAACAAGAACTTGCTTAAACCAGCTGACGGTTCACCAATCTTGCACATCGAACAAGATATCGTGCTTGGTTGCTACTACCTAACGTATGATCGACCAGGCCTTAGCAAAAAGCCAAAATCTTTCAGCAGTTTAGAAGAAGCTTTGATGGCGCTTGATTCAGACGAAATTAAGCTGCAAAGTCTTGTGAACGTACCGTTTCGTGGAGACGTGCGTGAAACAACATTGGGACGCGTGCTTTTCAACGAAGTCTTCCCCGAAGATTTTCCATTCCAAGATGACACAATGACCAAGAAGAAGTTGGCTGGTGTCATGGCGAAAGCTTACAAGAAATATGGTCAGGACGTCACGGCACATATTGCTGATGATCTCAAAAGCATCGGCTTTGAATATGCTACTCGATCTGGACTATCCCTTGGTATGGACGACTTTAGTGATATTCCACAGCTACACACATTGCTTGATGAAGGCGAAAAGAAGGCTATCGAAATTAGCCATCAATATGACCAAGGTTTCATTACCGACGAAGAGCGATATCGTTTGACAGTTGAAAACTGGATGGACACTGCTACGAATGTACAGTCAACTTTGAGCGAACAATTCGTTCAGGAAGACTCTGCAATGAGTACAGCAGTTATGTCTGGTGCTCGTGGTAACATCGGTCAGGTTATGACCGCTGTAGGTATGTTGGGTACGATGGTGGACGCGACAGGCCGAGCTATTGAGCTGCCTATTCGATCAAGCTATAAAACTGGTCTTAACCCGCTGGAATACTTCACCGCAACTCGTGGTGCTCGTAAAGGTATGATCGATACAGCACTTAAAACCGCTGACTCAGGTTATCTGACTCGACGTTTGGTTGATGTATCTCAGGACGTGTTTACGATCAGTGAAGAGGCTGAAGATCCAGGTTTCCCAATTCACCGAAGCGACTCAGCGGAAATTGGTGTAGGTTTAGCGAGTCGCCTTGAAGGACGATTTGCTGCAGAAGGCGTTAAAGGCCACATCAAGAAAGGCGAACTCTTTACTAAAGAAATTGCTGAGGCAATCGAGGCTGATGAAGCGCTCGATGGTATTCGCATCATGAGTGCATTGAGCTGTACAGATGTACGCGGTGTGAGTCGTAAGTCATATGGTGTTGATCCGGCAACTGGAAACATTGTGGCGGATCACTATCCAATTGGTGTTATCGCTGCCCAATCTATCGGTGAACCTGGTACGCAGTTGACGCTGCGAACCTTCCACTCCGGTGGTGTGGCTGGTGAAGACATTACGACCGGCTTGCCTCGTGTTGAAGAGTTGTTCGAAGTTCGTACACCTAAGGGTCAAGCGTTCCTCGCTGACATTGCCGGCACAATCAGTATTTGGGAAGAAGGCGACCATTACGTCGTACAAATAACAGCTGACGATAAAGACAAAGTTACGCTGCCGCTTGAGGGTCGAACTCCACAAATTGCCAGCGGTTCTGATGTTGCAGTTGGCGATGTTGTTGCGAGTGGCGACAAAGAAACCAAGCCACTAACTTCACCAATGGAAGGTAAAGTTAACGTCACACCAAAGAATATCATCATTACGCCAACCAGTAAGAGTGTTCTGAAGTACGAAATTCCAGGCTTCAAACAATTAACGGTTGAAGATGGTGAAAAAGTTGTAGCCGGTCAGCGTTTGACAAATGGTTCAATCAACTTGCACGAACTAATGCGACTACAAGGTATTGAATCAACGCAGCGCTACATCATGAACGAAATTCTTCGTATCTTTGCATCACAGGGGCAAAATATTGCCGACAAGCACCTTGAAGTGATTGTTCGACAAATGTTTAGCCGTGTTCAAATTGAAGATGCTGGTGATTCAGAGTTTGTAACCGGTGACATTGTCAGTAAACTGGCCGTTGTTGAAGAGAATGAGCGTTTAGCTGGTGCTAAAAAGCAACTCATTCAGTACAACCAGTTGCTGCTCGGTATTACTAAGGCTAGCTTGTCTACTGAATCATTCCTATCAGCTGCCAGCTTCCAGGACACAACTCGTGTACTGATTGCGGCTGCTACCAGTGGTAAGGTAGATTACCTGCGTGGACTTAAAGAAAATGTCATCTTAGGTCGTCAGATTCCGGTCGGTACTGGCTATAACGCCTACGCAAAAGAGGACGCCGAAGAGGCGACCCCTGTTGACGATAAAGAAGAAAAGTGATAAGGTTGTAAACTGTATGCCAACTATTAATCAGTTAGTCCGAAAACCACGAACCAAAGTGACCAAGAAATCTAAGTCGCCGGCTCTTGACCGCGTGGTTAACAATCTTAAAACGAAGAACTACGAAAAACCTTCGCCATTTAAACGTGGTGTTTGTGTGAAAGTTACGACTAAAACACCTAAAAAACCAAACTCAGCCCTTCGAAAAGTAGCACGTGTGCGACTTACTAATGGCCATGAAGTTTGGGCTTATATTGGTGGTGAAGGTCATAACTTGCAGGAACATGCAGTGGTCATGATTCGCGGTGGACGCGTTAAAGACCTTCCAGGTGTGCGTTACCATGTTGTTCGTGGAACTTTGGACCTGCAAGGTGTGCAAGGCCGCAAGCAACGCCGATCAAAATACGGCGCCAAGAAAGAAGGAAGCAAGTAATGCCTGAATTTATTGGTGATGATTTATCTATAAGTCCAGAAGCACGTGAGCAAGGCGCTCCTGTAAGCGAACTTGACTCACTTGACGCCGCGTTTGAAGGTGTAGATTGTCGAACATGTGGATTTGGTCGCATGGCGGCTCAACTAATTTCTGATGGCCGAGGTGTGCCGATCGATCAAGCTATGCTTGAAGTGGCAGAGATTTGTAAAGGCTCGAAGGAAGAAATTGAAGACGGCGATATGGAGGTTGTCGAAGGGTGTGCTTTTGCAACTATGGGGGTCATTGATACTGTCATAGACGAAAGCTTAAACAAGGGAATGCCAGGAGAGACTCAGTAATGCCACGACATAAAACCAAATCACTCATTCGAGATATTCCAGCTGACCGACTTTACAATTCTGTAGCTGTTCAGCGAACTATTAACCGCGTTATGCAAGACGGCAAAAAGCAAATTGCTGAGCGTTTAGTGTATGGTGGAATGCAAAAAGCTGCTGACAAGCTAAAAGTTCAGAACCCACTTGAGGTGTTTGAACAGGCCATGGGCAACATTAAACCAAGTTTAGAGACTCGTTCCCGACGTGTTGGTGGGGCAAACTATCAGATTCCATTTGAAGTAAAAGGTCCACGTCAAACTCACTTAACAAATATGTGGTTTGTGCAAGCTGCTCGCTCTCGAAAAGGCATGAGTATGGAAGACCGTATTGCTCTCGAACTTGTAGATGCCTACAACAACACCGGTGCAGCAGTTAAGAAAAAAGAAGATACGCATAAGATGGCTGAGGCTAACCGAGCCTTTGCTCACTTCGCAAGGTAGTTCTTATGGGCTTTTTCTCTTTTTGGCTTGGTGGCTCCAATAAGCCGGAGCGCGAACCAGAATCTTTTGAGCAAATTTCACAGCCAACGGCTAAGAATAAGGCGAAACGTGTAGAAGTAGATCGTTATCGTAAATTAGCGACAAGTAAAGTCGATCAAGTTCTCAAGGACGGTAAGCCAGCAGAATTCGTATCAAAAAAGGGACCAAATGGCGTGCCTACTACAGAGCCAAAAGAAGAACAGAGGAATCGTGCTATTTGGGAGCAGTATATTGAAATAGCAGGTCAACTGATTGAGGCCAGTGAGATCCCAGCAGACCAAGTAAGATCAGTAGCAAAAGAACAAATGATTGGTCGTGTGGCAACAACACTGCGCGTCGAAGACATGGCAGATAAATAAGGAGAAACAATGGCAGGAACAAAAGTAACAGATCTAAAAAAATACCGAAACATCGGTATTATTGCGCATATTGACGCTGGTAAAACTACAACTACCGAAGGTATTTTGTACCGAACCGGTATTTCTCACAAAATTGGTGCTGTTCACGAAGGTGAAACTACTACTGATTGGATGGAGCAAGAGCGTGAGCGTGGTATTACTATTACTTCTGCGGCTGTTACTTGTTTTTGGAAAGACCACAAAATTAACATCATCGACACACCAGGACACATCGACTTTACTGCCGAAGTCGAACGATCACTTCGCGTGCTCGATGGTGCAGTAACTGTATTTGACGGTAAAATGGGCGTGGAATCACAGTCTGAAACTGTTTGGCGCCAAGCTGATAAGTATGGTGTACCTCGCATTTGTTTTATTAATAAGATTAACCAAACTGGTGGCGACTTCTATAAATCGCTTGATTCTATTCACAACCGGCTTAACAAACATGCTTTTCCAATCCATCTGCCTATTGGTTTTGAGAAGACCATCAACGGTGTTGTTGACCTTATCAACATGAAGGCTTATACCTATAAAGAATTTACAGACAAAGAGCTTATTGAGGGTGAAGTTCCAGCTGACATGCTTGATAAAGCCAAGAAGTATCGCAGCTTGCTTATTGAGAATGCTGTCGCCGAAGACGAAGCCATGCTCGAAAAGTACTTTGACGTTGGCGAAGATGGATTATCTGAAAACGAAATTAAGCAGGCAATCCGTTCAGCAACTCTTACTGGTAAATTCTTCCCTGTGACCGGGGGTGACGGTCGTGGTGTTATTGTTGAAAAACTTCTTGATGCGGTTAACGACTTTTTGCCAAGTCCACTCGATCGCGGCAGCGTGTGGGGAACACATCCAAAGTCTGGAGATGAACTTGAGCGAAAGCCAGAAGATAGCCAGCCAATGGCAGCTTTAGCATTCAAAATTGCTACAGACCCGTTTGTTGGTAAACTTTGCTTCATCCGTGTGTACTCCGGCAAAGTAACTGCCGGTAGCTACATTATGAACAGCTCGACTGGCGAGAAAGAGCGAGTTGGTCGACTTGTGCGTATGCATGCAGATAAACGAGAAGATATTGATGAAGTAAATGCCGGTGACATTGCCGCAATTGTTGGTCTTAAAGGCACAACAACGGGTAATACATTAGCTGATCCGAACAATCCAATCGTGCTAGAAAGCATTAACTTCCCTGAACCGCCGGTGAGTATTGCCATTGAGCCAAAAACAAAAGGTGATCAGGAAAAGATGAGCCTAGCGCTCCAACGTTTAGCCGAAGAAGACCCGACATTTCGTATTCATGTTGATCATGAAACCGGCCAGACCATTATTTCAGGAATGGGTGAGCTTCACCTCGAAATTTTAGTGGATCGAATGAAACGGGAGTTCAAAGTTGAAGCCGACATCGGTCAGCCGCAAGTTGCTTACCGCGAAACTATCCGAAAAGACGGTGTTGAAGTTGAAGGTAAATTTGTGCACCAATCCGGTGGTCGTGGTCAGTATGGCCACGTTTGGCTGCGACTATCTCAGAACGAAGCTGGAAAAGGTTTTGAATTCATCAATTCTATTAAGGGTGGTGTTGTTCCGAGTGAATACATTAAGCCTGTTCAAGAAGGTATCGAAGGTGCCATGGCCAATGGTGTGCTGGCTGGCTATCCAGTTGTTGATATTAAAGCCGAACTTTACGATGGAAGTTACCACGATGTCGACTCATCCGAGATGGCCTTTAACCGTGCCGGCTCAATGGCCTTGCAGGATGGTGTGAAAAAAGCCAATCCAGTACTGCTTGAGCCAATCATGAAAATTGTGGTTGTTACTCCTGAGGAATTCATGGGTGACGTCATTGGCGATCTTAACTCTAAGCGTGGACGCATTGAATCGATGGAAGATCTACCAGGTGGCGTGAAAGAAATTACTGCCTTCGTCCCGTTGGGTGAGATGTTCGGTTACACGACTAATCTTCGAAGTAACACTCAAGGGCGCGCCAGTTCAAGTATGGAACTCGACCACTACGCTGATGTGCCACCACACGTAGCTGAAGCCATTATAGCTAAGAATAGTAAATAGATATGATCAGCAATGAGCTCGTCTGCTACAACTTTGAAGGACTCTCGGAAGAATGCCTGCAAAATTGCCCTAAAGCCCAAAATCGCTACGCGGTAGCTGAGAGTGGGGTGAAGCGAGTGCAATCGAGGACTCCAGAGTATTCAACAGCACGAGAACAGACTTGCGGCGAGTTTTTCGTGGAAACTTTTGTTGAACTCAATTGCCCTGGGTTTGATAGTGATAGTGACCGTTGCTTAGCAATCGGCTCAGGACGAGTAAAAATCTATCATGCGATATCTGAAGACGTAGAGTGATGACACTAATACTTTACAAACCTCTTAAGATCAGATAAGATATTTTGGTAACTCGCATTGGGGTATTGCTCTTTTATGCGAAACTAATTAGAAAATTTAAGTATTAGGAGAAATCATGGCAGATTTTGACCGAAGTAAGCCTCACGTCAATGTCGGTACCATGGGTCACGTCGACCACGGTAAGACTACTTTGACTGCAGCAATTACCGCTGTGTTGGCTAAGAAATTACCAAGCGACGTAAACAAACCGATTGCGTACGATCAGATCGACAACGCACCAGAAGAGAAAGCTCGTGGTATTACCATCGCTACCTCTCACCAAGAATATGAAAGCGAAAAGCGACATTACGCTCACGTGGACATGCCTGGTCACGCCGACTACGTTAAGAACATGATTACCGGTGCTGCTCAAGTTGACGGTGCTATTTTGGTTGTTTCTGCTGCCGATGGTCCTATGCCTCAGACTCGAGAGCACGTACTGCTTGCTAAGCAAGTTGGTGTGCCTAAAATTCTTGTGTTTATGAACAAAATGGACCTTGCTGACCCAGAACTTGTAGAACTTGTTGAAATGGACATCCGTGAACTTCTTGCTAAGAATGATTTCGACGAAAATGCTCCAATCATTAAAGGTTCAGCTACTAAAGCTCTTGAAGGTTCAGCATCTGATGAAGACGCTATTATGGAGCTTGTTAAGGCTATGGATGATTACATCGAAGAGCCAAAGCGTGAACTCGACAAGCCATTCTTAATGCCTATCGAAGACGTTTTCTCAATTAAGGGTCGT
>CAZPVO010000010.1:0-18872 GCA_964590205.1 uncultured Candidatus Saccharibacteria bacterium
GCACGCCGCCAGCGTTCATCCTGAGCCAGGATCAAACTCTCCAAAAAGAATTTGTCTGCTTCAGTCGAACTTCTCAATCTATTGATCGAAAATCACTGACTTAAAAAACATTCAAATTTATCCGTCCCGAAGGACGAATGATTGACGTTGATGAGAAGTATTTGCATACTCCTCTTAAATTGCACTACTCAATTTTTAATGAACGTCGTCTGATAGCGGCACTTAAATAGAAACCCCACAGAAGACAGGACTCTTATGTTACCCTGTTAGTCTCTTATCTGTCAAGCTTTTTGTAAGCTTAAACATTTTTACAACGCTTTTGTCTGGTTACAGATGGAGGTTCAACTTTCAACACCTAAACCACCGAGCCAAGATGTCAGCGACGCAACAATTTCACCTGACTTGATTGGAATAAACAAATTAGGGGAACCAGTACTTATCCCAACAATATCCAGAGTTTGCGGCATCCACTCACTCGCAATAATGGCATATGGAACTTTATCTGCTGCCGCGAGGTGAAGTAAGTGTCTGCCTGCGAAAGCACGTGTCATCTCACTCGTTGGGTGCAGTACAGTAGCAACAGCTGAGGGTGAAGAGTCTATAAAATCGTCATTGGCAAAACCTTCATAATCATACGGTAATAACTTCCAGGCAGCAGCTGTGCAAGCTTCACCAATAATGGGAAGATATACTTTACCGCTAACGTCGAGAGCAAGAAGCTCGGGTTGTAGCTCAGTCATGGACTCAATAAACCACTGATGTGCATGTCATGCAAGCATGTGCGTTATCTATTTTTTGTCTTTTGGTTTTTCTGGTTCTGGTTCTTCGTCGACTTCTTCAGCTTTATCAACTAACGCCAGCGAAACTACTTTATCGTCGCCATTAAGCCTCATGATACGGACACCCTGGGTCGCTCGTCCAAGTTCAGGAATATCTTTCATGCCCAGACGAATAGTTTGACCGTTCTTACTGATAATGATAACTTCCTGCGTATCATCACCGTTAAGGGTTTTAACGCCGACGAGATTACCAGTTTTAGTGTTTACGACTGCTGAGCGGATACCGACGCCACCGCGAGCGTGTGCCGTAAATTGAGCAATCTTGGTTCGTTTACCGTAGCCCTGATCGCTGATCACAAAAATGCTACTACCTTCTTCAACGATATCCATTCCGATCACTTGGTCGCCAGCGCGCAGACGAATACCACGTACACCACGGGAAACACGTCCCATTGGTCGAGCATCTTTTTCGTGGAAGCGAATGGCTTGACCTTGCTGAGTTGAGATTACAATCTCGTTATCACCTGTTGTCATCCGAGTCCATTTAAGTTCATCACCATCATCCAGATTGATTGCAATCAAACCAGTTTGCCGGACATTCTGGTACTGTTCGAATGGTGTCTTTTTAACCACGCCCCGGACAGTACACATTAATAAATTGCCACCGTTTGACTGTTTACTGACATTAATAACTGAGCTAACTGTCTCCTCGGGCTGAAGCTGCAAT
Source organism: uncultured Candidatus Saccharibacteria bacterium (assembly GCA_964590205.1). GTDB lineage: Bacteria > Patescibacteriota > Saccharimonadia > Saccharimonadales > JAGQNJ01 > CAZPVO01. Next base: position 1,507 of record CAZPVO010000010.1, read on the forward strand.
AAGTTAACAATTGCTACCCCTTTAGCATTGAGGCTGGCTGCTGGTACTTCATAGGTTTTAATACGAAATACCCGGCCTTTATTGGTGAAGAATAACAGATAGTCGTGAGTGCTGGCGTTAACAACGTGCTCGATCACATCTTCTTCGCGAGTTACCATGCCGCGTTTGCCCTTACCGCCACGTCCTTGCTTCTTATATTCGGCTAGCGAACTTCGTTTTATATAATTTGCTGATGTAAGTGTTACAGCAACTTGTTCGTCTGGAACCAAATCTTCGTCGCTCATCTTCCCTAATTCTTGGGGTACAATTTTTGTTCTTCGTTCGTCGCCGTACTGCTCTTTGAGTTTCAAGAATTCGTCTTTAATAATCTTGAGGATCTTCTTCTCGTCGGCCAAAATGCCTTCGAGTTTTGCAATCAGCTTGCGTAATTCGGCCAGTTCATCTTCAACCTTTTGGCGTTCCAGCCCTGCAAGCGCACGAAGTTGCATAGCAAGAATTGCCTTGGCTTGAATCTCGCTCAGCTTGAATTTTTTAATAAGGTTTTCGGCGGCTTCCTCTGTTGTTTGACTGGCTCGAATCACTTTAATAACTTCATCGATGTGATCAAGCGCAATTTTTAAGCCCTCTAAAATGTGAGCACGATCTTTAGCTTTGTTAAGCTCAAATTCTGTACGACGACGTACAACAACTTGTCGATGTTTAATATGCTCTGTAATGATGTCCTGCAAGCCGAGTACTCGAGGCTGAATACCGTCAACGAGCGCCATCATGTTGTAGTGGAAACTCATCTGTAGCGGTGTTAATTTATACAATTGGTTTAACAGCTTCTTAGGATAGGCGTCTTTTTTAAGATCAATAACAATGCGTACTTCGCCACGAGCTGTCTCATCACGAAGATCACTAATGCCACCTATCTTCTTATCGCGGACTAATTCAGCAATTTTTAGCACCAGGTTCTCTTTGTTGAGAGAGAATGGAATTTCAGTAATAATAATTTGGCTGCGGCCTTTGGCGTTCTCGACAATTTCTGCAATACCTCTGGTAACAACACCGCCACGACCAGTGGCATAAGCAGTCCTCAATGATTCTTTACCGTACACAATACCGCCGGTTGGAAAGTCTGGGCCTTTAATGAATTCCAGCAAATCATCCAGCGTAGCATCAGGATTATCAATCATGTGTATTTCGGCGTCGATTAGCTCTGTCAGGTTATGTGGCGGAATATTGGTAGCCATACCAACAGCGATACCCAGTTGTCCGTTGAGTAGTAAGTTCGGCAGTTTAGCCGGCAGAACGGTTGGTTCCTGTAAACGAGCATCGTAGTTTTCGCGAAAATCAACGGTATTTTTATCGATATCCTCAAGGATTTCATCTGCCAATCGCATCATTTTTGCTTCGGTATAACGCATTGCAGCTGGTGGATCACCGTCCATAGATCCGAAGTTACCCTGGCCGTTTACCAATGTGTAGCGCATAGCCCATGGCTGAGCCATACGAACCATCGAATCATAAATCGAGGCATCGCCATGCGGGTGGTAATCACCCATCACAGCACCAACAACAGTGGCACTTTTACGATGTTTGCCCCCGCTTCGAAGACCATCACGATTCATGGTATAGAGAATTCGTCGGTGAACAGGTTTGAGACCATCACGCACATCAGGGAGCGCACGATCAATAATCACACTCATGGAGTAGCGCAGATAGCTGTCTTCCATGACATTTTCAACTGTTCGCCGCTCAACTACGCGAGAGTGGCTGTCATCGATCACTTCAACAACATCTTCTTGCTTCTCTTCCGCTGGTTCCTCTACTGGTGTTTGATCGTCTGCCATCTTAAATATCCAAATCTTTCACGAACTTGGCGTTAGCTTGAATAAAGTTCTTACGCAGCTCTACCTCTGTACCCATAAGTTTATTAAAGATAGCGTCGGCTTTTTCGGCATCTTCGACTTTTACTTGCACTAACACACGCTTTTCCGGGTTCATGGTTGTGTCAAATAGTTGTTCAGCATCCATTTCACCCAGACCCTTGTAGCGTTTTTGCTCTAGGAATCCGGCCTGTTTAATACGATCGTCGTTAATATCAAGTTTGGAGCCTTCTTTTTTACGGGTAGCAATTTTTTCCTCGATTACTTTGTCGAGCTCCTCTTCGTCATAAATAAATATGCTGTCTTTACGACCAGGTTTTACTAGCTCAAACAGAGGTGGTTTAGCTAAATACAAGTGACCGCCGTCAACAACTGGCTTCATGTACCTAAAGAAAAATGTCATCAGCAGCGTGCTAATGTGGCTTCCGTCGACATCGGCGTCAGTCATGATGATAATTCGGTGATACCGCAGCCCGGTGACATCAAAAGATTCTTCAATACCAACACCAAGCGCCTTGATCAGGCTCAAGATCTCATTATTGGCCAGCATCTTGTCGAGTCGAGCACGCTCAACGTTTAACACCTTACCGCGCAAAGGTAAAATAGCCTGGGTCTTGCTGTCGCGACCAGATTTTGCAGAACCCCCGGCTGAATCACCCTCAACCAAGTAAATTTCGGAGTCGCTTGGGTCTTTGCTGGAACAATCGGCTAGTTTACCAGGCATGTTGGCGCCGTCTAGTACACCTTTTCGGAGAATATTCTCTCGAGCAGCACGAGCTGCTTTACGAGCACGAGCCGCGAGTAATGCTTTGCCAACAATTTTCTTAGCCACATTTGGGTGTTCCTCGAGGTAATAATTAAGGTATTCGCCCAAAACTTGTTCAACATAACCACGAACTTCAGGGTTACCAAGCTTATTCTTGGTCTGCCCCTCGAACTGTGGATCTGGTAGTTTTACCAAAATAACAGCGGTCAGACCTTCACGCGTATCTTCGCCAGATAGATTCTCTTCTTTCTCTTTTAGCAGTCCATTCTTACGAGCATAATCGTTAATAACTCGAGTGAGCGCTGCACGAAAACCAGTTAAATGCGTACCGCCGTCAGGGTTAAAGACATTGTTAGCAAAAGCTTTAATGGTTTCGGTGTAAACGTCGGCATATTGCAGAGAAATTTCTACCTCTGATTCATCCACTTTTTTCTCGACATAAAAAACATCTTCGTCAACTACTTCTTTGCCATAGTTAAGGTGCTTAACATAGGACTGGATGCCGCCTTCGAAGTAAAAACCATATCGTTTGCCGGTCTTTTCGTCTTCAATTTTGGTGCGAATTCCTTTGGTCAAGTACGCTGCATGGCGAAGTCGATCCAAAATTGTATCGTAGTTGAATTTTATTGTTTCAAAGATTGAATCATCTGGGTAAAACGTAATTTCTGTCCCTGTATGGTCCTTGTCAGTTTTGCCAACAACTTTAAGATCAGCTTTTGGTGCGCCTCGCTCGTACTCTTGTTCATAAATTTGTCCGTCTTTAAAGACTCTGACGATCAAACGATTAGATAGTGCGTTCACAACACTGACACCAACACCGTGCAGACCGCCCGAAACTTTATAGCCACCGCCGCCGAATTTACCGCCAGCGTGAAGTACGGTTAGAACTGTTTCAACGGTACTTTTGCCAGTTTTAGCATGCTTATCAACTGGTATACCGCGGCCGTTATCAATAACAGTGACGCCACCATCTTCAAGCAACTTAACTGATACCTCTGTGGCGTGACCAGCCAAGGCCTCATCAATACCATTATCAATAATTTCCCAAACTAAGTGATGGAGACCTTCGATACCAGTTCCACCGATGTACATTCCTGGACGTTTACGAACCGGCTCAAGCCCTTCCAAGACCTGAATTGACTGTGCATCATATTGTTTTTTGTCGCTCACTAAAGTAACTACCCTCTCCCGAAGTATTTATTTACCCATGTCACTACCTATTATAGTGGATAACTTCTTAACATTCAACCGAAATAGGCTTGTTTGAACACATGCTTTTATGGTTCAATAAGTATAAGCAATTTAAAACAAAATTAAAACTATGTTCCAAAAACTGCTCACCAATCTACCTTTTACACCCAGCCTTATTGGTAAGGTTAGCTTTTATACTAAGCGTTTGAAGAAAGAAACCTTCGTACGACGCCTGGGCGTTTTGTTTATTATTGCTGCTTTTGGTGTGCAAATTTTTGCCATGATCTCTCCGGCCGAGCCAAGTTTGGCAGCCAGTTCTAATGATCTTCATTACGGAGGTTTTTCGAGTCAAAGCCAAGCTGTCGGTTACTGTCAAAGCAATCTTGAATATGCGACGATTCTAGCTAACTTTGGAATAAGTTGTGGTGCCGTTGCTAGTGGCTCTGTCCAAAATATCAGCTCTCGTGACTACGGTGGACAGCTGTTCTCAATGGGGCGAATCGCTTACGGCAAAGCTGGCGAAACAGCCGTGGACGTACCCGGTGCTGGCCGTTATTACATGCGTTACTTGTGGTCATGGGATGCACCAGGAACTACTTCCCGTTACACAGCAGTTGTTGGCACCAGAAGTAATGGCACGCCATTTATGATTTTGTTTGATTGTGGAAACCTAGTTATTGTTGGCCCGCCGGTCAGCGTACCACCGCCACCATCAGTTGTTTGCTCGAATCTATTTATGAGTGTTCCGCCTAGCTCAAAAGTAGCTCAAGGTACAGTTGTTAAAGTCCACGGACAGGCTTCCGGAGCTAACTTGCCGCCTGGCATGCTCGTCGATATGCACTATGACTTCGTAACTGATCAAGCGCAGGTGCTTGCAACAGCTGATGCTCGAGGCGTTCCATTTGTTGGCAATACGGCAACGGACAATTTCGAAAGATCCTTTACGGCTAATCAATCTGGACATTTCTTCTTTAGATTGTTCGTTAAATACGATAGTGGCTCAAAAGATGCTACGCCAAGCTTTGCTTGTCTAAAAGATATCTATGTCAACACGCCACCACCTCCACCTGAGAAGCAAATTGAGTGTACGGCTCTTATTCCAAGCTTTGCTGACGGACAAAAAATAGTTTCTGGAACCACAGTCAGTGTTAAAGGTTTAGCTTCAGGACGAAACTTACCTGCTGGAGAACTAGTAGACATGTATTACGACTACACCAATGCTTCTGGTAAGGTGTTAGGCAGTCAAAAAGCACTCGGTGTACCATTTGCCAATGATTCTGCGCAGGATAAAACGCCAAGAAGCTTTAAGCTTGATACCCCTGGTACCTATACATTCCGTTTAGCAGTCAAGTACGATGGTTCTAGCAAAAGTGCGACCGGCAACTTAACGGGCGCTTGCGCTAAGACGGTGATTGTTCAGCCACCGTGTGACCAGGCTAAGAACAATGAAAGTACCGAATGTATTATCTTGAGCAAAAAAGCCAGCAATGATACTCAAAAGATCCCTGACGCCAACAATACAATTGCCCATCCTGGCGATGTTGTAACCTATACGCTGCAGGCAAAAAATACCAGCAAGAATACGACTGTTAAGAAATTTGTTATTCAAGAAAACATAGCCGATGTACTCGAGTATGCTGACGTTGTTGATCTGCATGGCGGTAAAATAGATGACAAACAAATTGTCAGTTGGCCAGCTGTTGATATTAAAGCCAATCAAACTGTTGAGAAGCAAATCACCGTGAAGGTTAAAAGTCCCCTGCCTCAAACACCTCGCTCAACAACTAACCCCGGCTCGTTTGATATGACCATGACAAATGTTTATGGCAGTACCGTTAACATTAAGTTACCGCCATCAATTATTAAGACCACCGAGCAATCAACAAATAGCTTGCCAAACACTGGCCCAGGCGAAACAGTTGCGGTTGGCGTAACTGTAACGGTTGTAGTTGGCTACTTCTTTGCCCGCAGCCGTCTCATGGTGAAAGAGTTAGAATTAGTACGTAACGATTACGCTATTAGCGGAGGATTATAATGCCAGAGATTGAACCTCAACTCCATAGTCCAGAACATCAAAAAGGTGTTGAAAACAGTGCTGAGCAAAAAGAAAAACTGCAACACTTAACCGAGCGTGCGCAGCATTCTCGTCACGAACTTAAAGAGAACGAACAGGCTATTCACAACGCTGCCAAACATGAAGCTGTTTCAGCGAGTGAGCTAAAAGGAAAAATTGGCGAGAAAGAAAAGCCGAAAGCTCAAGTTGGCAACTTTGCCATCACCAAGGCAACCAAAAAGACAGCTTATAAGAAAACTTTACGTCATATACAAAGACAATTACCAAAGAGTGAGAAATCTTTCAGTAAGGTCATTCATCAACCTGTTATTGAAAAAGTCAGTGAAGTTGGCGCTAAAACCATTGCCCGCCCTTCCGGCGTTCTAGCCGGTGGTGTCTGTGCATTAGTAGGCAGCAGTGTTGTGTTATATATGGCCAAGCACTACGGTTTTCAGTACAACTACTTCTTGTTTATTCTGCTGATGATCCTTGGTTTTGCCGTTGGACTTTGTTTAGAACTCATCTGGTCTGGCACAAAAAAATTACGCCGCCACTAGTTTTTAGCTTTTGTCTCTTCTGACGACTTCTTGGCATTATCTTCTTTACTACGGAGATTGCCTTCGTTATCAATAAAAATTGTATCTTCAGGATTTTGATCGTGATGAGCTCTCAGCGAAATTTCGCCAGCGTGCGGTTGATTTAAAGGTGGAACAACTTCCTTAGCTGGTTCTTTCTGAACTGTTTTAAGGTGTTCTTTGATATCGGCTTCGTCCTTCTTAATAGTATGCTGAGTTGACGTTGCATCGTTAGTATGAGGAGCCGTTGGCGTTATGGTGTGATACGACTTATCCGTTGCCATCGGACTGGTGTGATGACTAATTGCTGGTGCAGGTGCAGTGTATCCAGTACCGACAGCCGGTGAAATATGAGTTGATGGTGTCGTGGATGGTGTTGGTATAGGCTGCAATGGTTGCGGAGCTGGTTGCGACGTTGGGGTTGGAGTTGAAGCAGCTGTTGGTGTGTATGGCTGAAGTGGTTGCACCATAGGTGTTGGTGCAGGTGTAAGAGTATTTGCCACAGGAGCCTGCTGAAGCGGCCTTTGCACGGTTGTTGGGGTTTGAACCATTGGTTGCGGAGAAACCGTCTGTGCAGGAGCTTGTGGTGCGACAGCAGGTCTTTGTTGCTGCTGTACTCTCCGCTTAGTTAGCCAATCATCAAGGAATGAGCCTTGGGCGGCCGGCGGACGTGGGGCTGGAGCTGGCCGAGCACCATATTGCTGTGGACGGTTAGCTACTGGACGTGCTCCAGCTGGCTGACCATATTGTTGAGCACTAAAGCCAGGCTTACCATCGTCCTGGGTAGCCAATCGAGAAAATATTTCGGCTTCAATCTTAGCTTTTGGCCGGCCATACTTAGCTGCAGACAACTGTTTAAGCGCATCCATAAGTTTTGAATTTGGTTTACCGAGTGGTGGCACTGTTAACATACTGAACGACTGTGTTGGCACGCCGCCAACCAGTGTTCGAACAATGGCGTTATAGTTTGGCACACGGAGCAAGTCATCTGGATCAAACAGTGGTTGGAAATATTTGCTTAAGATCTCGACGTCGTTTTGGCCGACACGGAATGAGACGATCGTACCCATGTTACCAAAGACAGCATCGCGGATCTCCTCTGTTAGCTGCGTCGTAAACTGGTTGGCAACAATCAGGTTCAAGTGATATTTTCGAGCTTCGGACATAATCGTCGCAAACGAATCAGTTGAGAAGTTCTGGAACTCGTCAACGTACAGACAAAAATCCACACGCTCACTCTCCGGAATACTGGCTCGACTCATAGCTGCTGCCTGGAATTTCATCACAAAAATCATACCCAGCAGTTTGGAGTTCAGCTCGCCTGTTCGCCCCTTACTAAGGTTCACAATAAGGATCTTCTTTTTGTCCATAATTTCACGCAGATCAAACGAACTTTTTACCTGGCCAATGATGTTACGCATCATCTCGTTACTCAAGAATGCACCGAATTTACTAACGAACCAGCCCAGCACCTCACTCTTATGATAATCGCTGGTTTGAGCCATTTCCTTATTCCAGAAATCAAGCACGGTTTGATCTGTTACATAGGCCAATTTTTGTTTAGCATACTTGTTATCCGTAAAGACTTTTGGAATATCAATAAAGGTACCACCTTCAGGATCAGCCATAATCGTCAGGGCGGCGTTACGAAACCAGTGCTCATAACGCGGACCAATAATACCCTGGTGCTGCGGGTCGTACAGTTTATAGAGCATATTAATCGCCTCTTGGATCAAAAAGTCCTTTTGCTCGGGGTTATTCGAATCGAACTCAAACAAATTAAGCCCCATCGGGTAGTCCATTTCGGCCGGACAAAAGTACACAACATCTTCGGTACGTTCTCTTGGCACCATCGATAAGAGCTTCTCTGCCGTGTCGCCGTGCGGGTCAATAAAGGCAAAACCATCGCCGTTGAGCATGTCCTGTAGAGCCAGATTTTCCAGAAAAGTCGATTTACCGGTACCAGTCTGCCCAACAGCGTACATGTGACGCTGTCGATCTGTTAATGACAGTCGAATGGCCTTTTTGGTTCCTCTAAATAAATTATAGCCCAGGAACAAACCTTCGTTTGGCATATTACGCGGCGCATCAACTTGTTTGGAAGCCTGCCGTTCCACCTGAGAGGTCGGAATATTCTTTTGGTCTGGGAAATGGAAAATTCCTGCCAGTTCCACTGCGTTGAGCACGTTTTGGTTATTTTCCTGAGGGAAAAACCTGAGAATATACGCTGTTACAAACTGTTCAATATCTTTAGCCGGTGTGTATTTAAAGCCATTCTTACCTGGTGCATCAAATAGTTGAAAAGCTGCCACCACATTTCGAAGCACTGCATCAGCTTTCTGAGAAATATTAGAAGACGCTACTACTCGAATTAAAACTTCATATCCTGCGTGCCTTGTTTTATCATCAATGGCGTCAAGAACAGCTTGATCCATATTTGAAAGATCAGGCTTATCTTTTGGTGCGCCATCGCCTTTTTTGCCCTCTGGTGGTTTCCAAAGCGCCGTAGCAAACTGAGCAGCTTGCCCGCCAGCACCCTTTTTCTCTTTGCCTTTTCGCTTACTGCTGGCAACCGCTGCGGCTTTTTTGCGCCAACCCGGATTAGCTGGTCGCATTAATAGTTGAATACCGATTCCATCTTCTTTATCGAGTGTAGACAGTGCGTTTAACAGAGACTGCAGCGGGTCACGCTTAATGTCTTGGTATGTGGCAATTGGGTACGCAAATGGTTCTTTAAGTGTTAATTCGCCACCGATTGTGCCGCTGATACGACCCACCGGACTAAAGATATTGTGCTCGGCAACTTCTTCGAGACGCGCATTAGGATAGGCACTCACAACAGCTTGCTTTACCACTTCAACAAGAGCAATTGGCACAGCTGCATAAAAACGCACAAAGCCACCAGATCCAATAATCTCGAAGGCAAAATGACGCTGACCATAGAATTTACTTCTAAAGCCTTTCTGCAGCGTACTGGCAATAATCGTGTATAAAATTTGCGCCTTGCTAATGTTTTCATCTGTGACTTCGCGTTCATCACGCGCGCCAGCTTCTCGGTCATCACTAGGAGGTGGCAAATGAATAAGCAGTGGCACCATCTTGAGGCCACGCTCATAATTTTTTTGCTCGCGGTAAACTCGGCGGGAATAAAAATAAATGATTGGCCCGATGATTGCAGCCAATACAAGTAGCGAAACGAAGCTAAATAAAAAAACCTGCATGTTATTCGCTCACCTGAACATCCTTGTTATAGCGCTTCTTGATGTAGTCAGCTTTCATCTTATTAATTTCTTTACTCTGACGATGTGGATCATCTTTGGTGTGATTCACGATCGCCTTAGCCTTTTCTACCCACTCTTTCTCAATCAAGTCCACGTCATCAGCGACAGCCGGGTTACTACTAGAGGACGCCTGTGAGCCTGCTGTGCTTTGAGCATGAGGCATCGCTGAGGCAACTGCCTGTTGTGCCTGTTTAGGTGTTGGCTGTCCTTGGCCAGCTTGCTGTCCCTGTTGGGTTGATGGCAAAAATTCTGGATTAACCTCACTACCCTGTTGTTTCACTGGGTCTACATTTGGTGATATCGCCCTTTCCTGCGTAGGTACAGGAGGTGGCAAATCCATCCTCTTCTCCGGTGTCTGCGATTGATCTGGAGGCATCTCAGATAAAGTATAACAAATGCAGCACTAGCAGAATAGTGTCTATAACTTCCTAATTTTTACCAGATACCAGCTCAAAATAACTGTGAGAGCTAAACTGATAAGTAAATCTCTAGCTGATAATTGGCGGATTGAAGCCAGAATAAGGCTTAAAACAACAAAAATACTAACAGTTATACCAACACTGTTAGCCAATGCATTATTATTTGTAAAAATTAGCGTAATTAACCTAACCGTACAAAAAAGCGTGATGAATGCGTAAACAAAAGGCACAATTAACAGAATCAACGGTAGGTGTCGTGGATTAGTAAAAAGTAAAAATAATATCCCGACCAAGTATAGTCCTACCAATGTTACCAGTTGTTTTTTATATTGCTTCATCTGTATCTATTGTAAAAACTTCTCAAAATAAAAGCTAGACGGTAAATCCGCCCATTAAAATTACTTTGTAGCGCTTACCGTCTTAAGCTATGACTGACCGCTCTTGTCTGCTATTCGCAAGACTTGAGCGTCATTCTTCTCCCATGTTTTTTGAAGAGAGGTGTAAGTTTTTGTATTGGTCACTTACAGTAACCAATCTACTACACTGTGTGGTTTATGTCAACAGTTTACTATTGTTTTTATAACAATGATACCCTGTTGCTGAAGATATTAATTCTTAGAATTCTTCAAAATTTTAGTTGTTATTTATATAACGTATTCTTTGGTTTTGCTGCCTTATTTCTACTTCGCAGCCTTATTTGCACAAAATTAACCGCATAAAATATTTATATGTCTTGGTTTTGCTGAGCAACTATTTCATAGTCAATTTGCTGGTCACTATTTTTCTGGATTGGTTCATCACTACAAAAATTATCAACTATATTTGCAAACCAAGCTGCCTTTTTTGGCTCATCTTTAATTAATTGAGCCAGGCCATGTCCAGCGCCCAAGATCTTTATGTGCAGTTTAGAATTAGTTTTTTTAAGATTTCTGTAAATCGTGGGTGGCACATCCTTCGGTATAACATCATCAAATTCACCTTCAAAAATTATGCACTTACCACTAAAGTCAGCTAATTTAATCCATGCATCAGTATTTTCCCAACTATTTGGACGTCTAATGAGCTTACTAAAGGCCGACTCATGCCCGAAGGCAGCCTTTCGGGCTTTTTGATCGTAAACTGCCGGTGCAAATAGAACTAACATCTCTATATTCAGTTTTGGCAGTAAATCTATAGCTGTTTGTCCACTCATACTGAAACCAATAACTATGATATTGGTAAGACTATAGTGATTAGCGACTGCTTCGGCCTCTTTCTGGCGCCTTTCAAGGTTTAATTCTTCTAACTTACCCGTTGAACTACCATGACTCGTAAAATCGAATGTGATGACCCTATGGCCTTTTTCAGCTAATTGTTGGGCGAGCGGCAAGATCCGTTTCTGATCTGCACTTCCAGCACCATGCATAATAAGCACGTCGGCTTTAGGATTGTCGACCAAAAATTCAGTTGTAGCAATTTTGTCGTGATCAAAATTAACAAAGTATTGTTGGATTTTCATAAACCCATAATAGCAAAATCTTATAACTTCAATTTGTAATTTTGAATGCTCGCTTACCAACTTAAGTACTCAGCTTTTTAGTATTTTGATTATATTTCTATACCTTAAACAAAAGTTATGCACAGCTTTATTTAAAAAGTAACCATAAACTTGTTGACACTTTTTTTAGCAATTTATAAGATAAGCACAGCGCTTGAATAAAAAAAGTGCTCAAAAACAAAAACGACCTTAAAAACAACGGCTTCTCGCAAGCCGTTGTTCCATGAAGACAAAAACCTCCAAACCAAAAGACATAATCCAAAACTCCACACACTTAGAAGCTCGTTGCACTCGCAACGAGCTTCTGCTTTGTATTTTTGGGCTTTTATATATAATAGTGGCACCTATGGGAAGCCTCACACTCCTTGACGCTGGTTTTGGCGGCACTTTAATTGATGTAGAGTGCACAATTACTAACGGATTGCCTAATATTATTATTGTCGGCTTTGCTAATAAGGCGGTCGACGAAGCTAAGGAGAGGATCAGGGGTGCATTTGCTGCTTCTCAACTAGTTTTACCTAAAAAACGCGTCACTATAAACCTGGCTCCAGCCGATATACCAAAGGATACTACCAGCTTTGATTTAGCCATCGGTTTAAGCATTTTAACAACTAGCCAGATAGTATCAGTTCCCCCTGTTAAATCGATCATAATTGGTGAGTTGGGCCTCGATGGAAGTGTGCGAGCAGTCCGTGGAATTATTGGCAAATTATTAGCAGCAAAGAAGCTCGGTTATACGACCTTCTTTGTTCCAGCTGCTAATGCCTCGCAAGCCAGTCTCATTGAGGGAATTACACTCTATCCTGTTTCTACGTTACGACAGCTTTATTTGCACTGTACGCAAACTGAATTGATAAAACCCCACCGACAACAATACATTAATTCAAACCAGCCAAAAGCAGATATTGATATAAGCGACGTTGTCGGCCAACAACAAGCTAAACGAGCCCTGGAAATTGCAGCCACCGGTGGACACAATATCTTATTAAGCGGCCCTCCTGGCACAGGTAAAAGTATGCTCGCAAAAGCTTTTGCTACTATTTTGCCACCGATGACTTCCGAAGAAATGCTGGAAGTAACTCATATTCATAGTCTTTACAGCAAAAATTATGAAAAGCTGCAGATGCAGCGACCTTTTCGCTCACCGCACCACAGTTCGAGTGAAACTGCCATTGTAGGTGGCGGTAAAAACCCGCGACCAGGCGAAATAAGCTTGAGCCATAATGGCGTATTGTTTTTAGATGAATTTCCGGAGTTTTCGCGTTCATCTATTGAAGCGCTCAGGCAACCGCTGGAAGACCGAATCATCACTGTGGCTCGCGCCAAAGACACTATTGAATTTCCAGCTAATTTTATTCTGGTAGCCACTGCTAACCCTTGCCCATGTGGGAATTTTGGTACTACCAACAATTGCGATTGTTTGCCGAACCAAATTCTGCACTACCAACGTAAACTGTCAGGACCAATTATGGATAGAATCGATTTGCATGTAAGCGTTGAAAAAGTTGAGCACGAAAGACTACTGAGTTCCGCTCAATCTGAAACAAGTAGCCAAATCAGAAAACGAGTCATCGAAGCTCGCGATATTCAAAAACGTCGATTCAAACAACAAAAACTTAACAGTGACATGGGCAATAAAGATATAAAACAACTTTGCAAGTTAGAAGATCAGGCTAAATTACTTCTTGATCAAGCGGCTGCTCGGCTCAATATTTCGGCTCGAGCTTATATGCGTACGCTCAAGATCGCACAAACAATTGCCGATCTGCAAAAATGCCCGACAATTACCACAAAGCACATTTCTGAAGCACTGCAATATCGCCCACAACCACAATTTCAGACATAAGGTTATTGACCTCTGTTTTTGTATCTGTTAGAATTGATCTCAAGCTAAATAATAGTTTAAAGGAGTTTGTCTATCAGTAAGGATGCTGCTCGCCTGAACGGAATGATTCGGGCACCACAGCTTCGTGTTATTGGCGACGATGGACGTCAGCTGGGAGTTTTATCGAGACAAGAGGCCCTAGATGCAGCAGCAGAAGCTGGGCTTGATCTCGTAGAAATCTCACCGAATGCCGATCCACCTGTAGCAAAGATTGTCGACTGGGGTAAATTCAATTACCAGCGCACCAAACAGCTACAGAAAAACAAGCGCAACACGAAGGTTACCGAGCTTAAACAGATGCGGCTAGGCCTGAAAATTGGCGAACACGATCTGCAAGTAAAGCTCAATAAGGTGAACAAGTTTCTCGAGGACGGGCATAAAGTCAAATTTGTAATCTTCTATCGTGGGCGCGAAATGGCCCACAAGGATCTCGGCTTTAAATTAGCTGATAAAATAATAGAAGACTACGGTGATGACATTTCGGTGGACCAAGCACCGCAACTTACAGGTAAACAACTATCATTCGTTATAAGGAGCACTCAACATGCCAAAGCTAAAAACTCATAGCGGTACCAAAGACCGCGTCAAGATTACCAAGAGTGGCAAGATTCAACGCCGCCATTCAACCGGTACTCACTTTTTACAGAAAAAAAGCGCTGCTCGTAAGCGTCGCTTTGCTGGTATGGAAACTATGTCGAATACTCAGTCCAAGATTATCAAGAAGAAATTAGGAGCTAAATAATGCGTGTTAAACGAGGTGTTACCTCTCACCAGAGACATCAGAAAATTCGAAAAGCCACCAAAGGCATGACCCATTCAAACCGGGCAAGCATCAAGCGAGGCCGCCAAGCCGTTGTTAAATCACTGCAGTTCGCTACACGCGACCGCAAGAACCGTAAACGAACTATGCGGGCCTTGTGGAATGCTCGCATTAATGCAGCAGCACGACTCAACAACACGACCTACAGCAAGTTGATTGCTGCCCTTAAAAACACCAACATAACTTTAGACCGTAAGGTGTTAAGTGAGTTGGCCGTAAACGAACCAGCCGCTTTTACCGCTGTTGTCAAAGCTTCAAAAGCTAAGTAATTCAGCCATTTGTATAAAAAAACCGCCTCATGTTAAGGCGGTTTTTTATTTACAATGACTATTGATCTGGCGACATCAGCTTGTCGAACTTATCAGGGTAAATTGTTGCATCTAACAAAATCCCTGTTACGACACACAAATGCTTAAAGATATCTTCTTTTATCTCGTTTGACACTGGCAATCCATCAATCCACAGCCACTGTGCATCAACGACCCTATCTTGCATCTCTGCAGCTAAATCAATAATTTCAATGCTTGGTTCATTCATATTACACTCCAAATTTAAGTAAACTTCAGTAATTATCTAAAGAAATACTTATCGGTCGGTTGAGTTGTAATACGGAATACTCATACTTTGATTATACCTGAGGTGCTAGGCTACCCGTAAGCCGGGTTTTGTTTTATCTAGCCATCTATCTAGTCTTACGATTGCTCGCAAGATCAAGCGGTTCTTATGACATACCCTGGCGGGAAACCAGTGTTGGGCATATCTCCTTGCAGCAGACTGGGTTTACCTCTCCCTACTGTCACCAGCAGGGACTGTGAGCTCTTACCTCACTCTTTTCACCCTTGCCTATTACAGGCGGTGTCGTTTCTGTGGCACTTTCCCTAGAATTACTTCCGGTTGCCGTTAGCAACAGTCTTTCCCTACGCAGCCCGGACTTTCCTCCTACAAAAAATTGCAGGCGGCTAGTCGGTAACCTAGCAGAGCATATTATACCCTTATTCGCTTATGCTGTCCAAGATTCGGTTCACTTCAGCATCCGCTAGTTTATTGAGTTCGCGCGGTACGTGTGTGAAACTAACAGATTGAAATTGCAGAGACAAACCTTTAATAGTTTTGTAGACTGGCAATAATTCTTTATTTTTCACCTTAAAAACACCTTTCATCTGGTTGATGACCAGCAAGCTATCCATGTAAACATGTAAGGTCTTTACGCCAAGCTGCAGGGCGCGCTCCATCCCAAGCTTCAAAGAATGATATTCGGCCTGATTATTAGTAGTAATATTTAGGTACTCACCGTTGGTTTCAATAATCTTATCGTGCATGTCCAAGAGCACATAACCACTGGCTGAGGGACCTGGATTACCCCTGGAACCGCCATCACCATAGAACTTTATTTCATCGAGCTGAAGTGTTGTATTTTTGCCTTCGACTTCTTCTAAACTCTTCTCCTGTTCATATGGTTTAAAACTAAATTGAACAACTTTAACATGAGTGTTTTCATCAATTGGGTCACCATAAAAAATCGCTAATTGCTTATAAAGTTCAGTAGTTGAGCCAAACTGTTCGAAGTTAGAACTATCCAGATTTAGATCACCAACTCTCTGATAACTAACGCGGTCAACCGTAGCAGTGCCTATGCCGACCCAGCTTTTTGGATCTTCTTCATGAACTTTATCAACGACTAACATTTCATCATCGACAGAGAGATCTTTTTCGTCGTTCATTCGGAGCGTGGCAGTTTGCAAACCACGCTTAATATTTTCAGCTTCGATATGATTGAATTTTAGTATTTTGGCCATGTACTTCCCTATTCTAACGCATTTGTTACAATCTGTTGTATGCAATTGAAAGATTACGACTACGAGTTGCCTGAGGAATTGATTGCGCAACATCCGCCAAAGGTTCGTGGAACTTCTCGGTTATTATGTCTGAATCGTTCAAGTGGTCAACTTCAGCACAAGCATTACACAGATATAATGGATTTTCTTGAAGCTGGCGATGTTGTCGTGCTCAATAACACCAAAGTTATTAAGGCTCGGCTGGTCGCTCTCAACATGAGCGGAAAAGAGCGTGAACTGCTATTGATCGAAAAACACGGTCATGACTTTGGAGTTCATACTCATAAAGTGCTTTACAGAGGTAAAATCCACGATCACGAAGAGCTTAAAGTCCACAATTATTCTTTAACCGTCAAAGAAGTTCTCGATGGCGGCTTGGCAATTATTGAATCAACTGAGGACTTACTAGATCTCAGCAACAAATACGGTAATGTTCCCTTGCCGCCTTATATGAAACGCAGCGCCACAAAAGAAGACATTGAGCGCTATCAAACAGTGTTCGCCCGCGATGAGGGCTCAGTGGCTGCTCCCACCGCCTCACTCAACTTTACAGAGGAACTTGAACAAAAATTGCGCGGTAAAGGAGTAAAAATCGTGTATTTGACGCTGCATGTGGGGCTCGGAACGTTTCTGCCAATTCGAGTTGATGACGTCACCAAACATAAAATGCACTCTGAGTACTTTGAGATTCCTAAAAGCACAGTCGAAGCAATCCAAAATGCAAAGTCAGTTTTAGCTGTTGGTACCACTGTTACGCGGACTCTAGAATATTGTGCGGATCAAATATTAAACGAAAAACCACGAAATTTATCTGGCGAAGCTGACATTTTTATCTATCCAGGTTATGAGTTTAAGGTTGTTACTAAGCTTGTTACTAACTTTCATGCGCCCCGTACCACAGTTTTAATGCTGACTGCTGCGTTTGCGGGCTGGAATAATCTTGAGAAAGCTTACTTTGAAGCAATAAACCAAAAATACGCTTTTCTCTCCTACGGTGACTCGATGCTTATTTATTAATCGATCGGCAAAAAGAAAACTAGGTGCCTTTGCCTTATGATTAATCTGCTACCTCTACGGTGGTTGCCTTCACGTTGCAGCCACGGCCACACCGGATATCAGGTTCCCTAGCAAAT
>CAZPVO010000011.1:0-13163 GCA_964590205.1 uncultured Candidatus Saccharibacteria bacterium
GAACCTAGATTGCTGGGACCAAAACCCAGTGTCCTACCATTAGACGATCCCGAAATAACAGATGAATTGTAGCTTAATCATCTCTAATATACAAATACTGTCAGCCTGTTTATACTATAGGCATGAGGGTTATCGAGCCAAAACAAAAAAATTATCATTCAGCAGCTGCAACAAAAAAGTTGTTTTTTGGATTAAGTGCTCTGGTAGTAATCATTTTAGGTAGCTATTTGTTTACGTTGCAACACCCAAAAAGCAAAAAATCTACGCTTGGTGTGGTAAATCAAGGTAGTAGTGCCGACGTATCGAGTACTACAAATGGTACAAAGTTTTTAAACTCGTATGAATTTCAAAAGCTATACGACGCGACCGCTTACCCAAACACTACTCAGTTGCAAGAGCCACCAGAAATAACTGGAGACCAAACTGCTGATGCTCGGATTCGACAAATTGCTGAAAGTCGTGGGTACAAATTCCAACCAGTACCAGTTTCTGCAATTGTAAAAAGCGAACTAATTCAAGATACCAATACAAACTTATTGCAAAGACCTGCTAATGACGGCCTACGTGTGTTATTAAGCTTGGCAAAAACAGATCATATTCCACTTGTTGCCACAACTGGCTATCGACCAATCGAACTGCAGAGACAATTATTTAATCAACAACTTAACGAAGCAGGACTCTCGAGTGCAAAAATTATTAGTGGCTCAGGCGACGACAAAGTTATTGGCGTACTTTTAGCTGTTTCGCCACCAGGTTATTCTCGCCATCAAACTGGCTATGGTGTAGATCTTGCTTGCGCTGCGCCGAATACGAGTGCATTTGAGTTGAGTGTTTGTGCTAACTGGCTCAAACAAAGCAACTTCAGCCACGCCAAACAAGCTGGCTTTATTCCATCTCGGATTGAAAACAGTGGCCCACCACCAATTAATACACAAGTTGCGGAGTACGTTTGGGTTGGTTCCAGCGCCTTTAACTAGCTACTTGTAGTTGGGTGCCGACGGTAAGTTAAAGAATTCCTCCAGTGTTTGACCTGACTTATTGACTTCATTAGAGAGGTCTTTACCAGTGTAGCGAAAATGCCATGGCTCATAATTGTAGCCAACGATGTGTTGTGTCCCATCTTTATAACGAAGCACAAAGCCGTACTCATGGGCATGGGCAGCAAGCCACCTTCCAGCATCCGTCTCGCCAAAGCAAGCATCCAGCTCACAATGACGATCAACGTAGCCAAGATCAACAGCTAAGCCCGTTTGGTGTTCGCTGTGGCCAGGTCTAGCACTATATTGATCAGCCTTTGTTTGCCCGTCTTGGGCGACCGCTGCTTTGTAGACTGTGTCTTGTGATTGGTATGAGCGATAACCACTAACAACCATCAAGTTAAGCCCAGCTTTTTTAGCATCACTTATCATTGGCTCTAAGGCCTGAGCAGCATCGGATCTAAGCTCCATTTCGGGGTCACCTGCTTGTGTGCGAACCGGAGTTTTCGGTGTTACTAAATTTGCTGGCATATAAGAACTGGGCAGTGCACGTTGTTTATTAACAATTACCCAGGGACTTGAAGGGTCATCGATGGAATTTTGAGACTTATTAAAGGTGCTGGTCTGTGCGGTGCTTTTGGCAACTTTTTGTTGACGCTTGTGCGTGAGCCAAAAAACACCAACGACAGACAAAACAACGACTATTATAAGTATGAGTATTTTTTTGGGCACAAGTCTAGTATACTGCATAATACTTCTTATCCTTGCCCGGTCCAAGTATTTGTCGTACAGTCATTACTAATTTGTTATGCCTAAAACTGAACCAAAAAATTTAACCGATTACATTACTCCGCTTCGTATGAATGGCATGAAGGGTCGTATGCTCTATTTGCCAGCGCCAAAGCGCAAGAAGAATCCACGAGAAATATTAATTGTGTATGGCATGCATGCGAGCTTAGAGCGAATGTTTGGATTTGCTGAGGAGCTAAATAATTACGGATCTGTGACAGTGCCGGACTTACCAGGTTTTGGCGGCATGGACAGCTTCTATAAAATTGGCGAAAAACCGACGCTTGATAACTTGGCTGATTACCTAGCGTCAATTATTCAGCTACGTTTTAAGCGAAAAAAAGTCACAATTGTCGGTATGTCTTATGGGTTTTTGGTTGTAACAAGAATGCTACAAAAATATCCAAAGCTAACTGACAAGATCGAACTTTTGACAAGTTTAGTTGGTTTTGTTCATCACGAAGACTTTCATATGGCTCCTGGTGACTTTAATGGTCTGAGGATGATCTCGTCGGTTATTAAACACCGCATCCCAGCCGAACTCTTTAGCGTTCTTATTTTTAACAAGCCCATTCTTCGTACGACATACAGGATTTTGAGTCGGAAGCATCGCAAACTCAAAGATGCCGATGAAGAAGAACTTAAAAAGCGCATCGAGTACGAAGTGTACTTATGGCAGGCCAACGATCTCAGGACTCGAGCATATACAGCTAACGAAATGCTAAAAGTTAACTTGTGCAACCAGCAGGTAAAAATGCCCGTCTATCATGTGTGCTTAAAAAACGATCATTTTTTTGATAATCATGTTGTTGAGCAGCACATGCGAGTTATATTTAATGAGTTCGAAATGATTCCGGCCAGCATTAAGGGGTCGCATGCCCCAACCGTTGTGGCCACAGCCGATGAGGTTGCCCCATTCATGCCAACTCGAATTCGACAGATACTCGCCCGCCGAAAGTAAGTTATAATATAGCTATATGAAAATTGGGTTAGTTTGCCC
The DNA here is from genome assembly GCA_964590205.1 of uncultured Candidatus Saccharibacteria bacterium. Taxonomy (GTDB): domain Bacteria; phylum Patescibacteriota; class Saccharimonadia; order Saccharimonadales; family JAGQNJ01; genus CAZPVO01. Next base: position 2,767 of record CAZPVO010000011.1, read on the forward strand.
CTATAACATGTTTAAAGGTGGCGGTGTTCAAGAATGCGTCCTTGCTATGCAAGCCGAATTAATGCGCCGTGGTCACCTGGCATACATTATTACGCCAAAACCCCGTGACTTTTCTGGCAAACAGCCAGAATCAATGATTTTGGTTGGTACAGCAACAGATGTAAAATCGCCTTTTCATACTACTGCCCAAGTGTCAGTTAGCGTTGAACCAGAAGAGCTCGATACAATGCTCGCAAAACATGAATTTGACGTTTTGCATTTCCATGAACCATGGGTGCCAATTGTGAGTCGACAAATCTTGAGCCGTTCACATGCAGCAAATGTGGCGACATTTCATGCTAAGCTTCCTGAAACTGTCATGAGTCGCACAATTGAGCGGGTGATTACACCGTATACAACATCTGTTCTCAAGCACTTGCATGAATTAGCGGCTGTCTCAAGCGCCGCGGCTGAATATGTTCAAACACTTGATAAGCGCAAGCCGCAAATTATTCCAAATGGCATTGATATTGCCAAGTATAAGTTGAATAAGCCACGCAAGCACTCGAAGACTAAAACAATACTCTATATTGGTCGGCTTGAGCGACGAAAGGGCCTGAAATACTTACTCAAAGCCTTCGCACTGCTGGTTAAGTCTGATCCCAACATTCAACTGATCATTGCTGGCGAAGGTACTGATCGGCAAAAACTGGAAATGTTTGTGCATGATAATAAAATTGCCAACGTTGCGTTCAAAGGTTTTGTCAGCGATGATGAAAAGCTTAATTTGCTCGCAGAAGCCGATGTATTTTGCTCGCCCGCACTGTACGGTGAAAGCTTTGGCATTGTGTTGCTTGAAGCGATGGCACGCGGTTGTGTCGTTGTTGCCGGTGATAATCCAGGTTACCGCGCAGTATTACAAGAAAGCGGTAAACTTTCACTTATAAACTCCAAAGATGCCCATGAATTTGCACGTCGTTTAGAGCTGATGCTCAATGATGAGGCTGTACGCACACTTTGGCAAAAGTGGGCTGCTGAATATGTAAAACAATTTGACTATAAAATTGTCGTTGATCAGTATGAAGCACTTTATAAAAAAGCGTTAGCCGAAAAGAAAGGCTAAGTGAATGAAGATAGGTTTTGTGCTTGATGATAGTTTGGACAAGCCTGATGGTGTGCAACAGTACGTATTAACCGTGAGCAAGTGGTTTCATCAACAAGGTCATGAGATTCACTACCTGGTGGGTGAAACACGCCGTGAGGATTTAGATAATCTCCATAGCTTGAGTAAAAATATCAATGTTAGATTTAACGCAAATCGTTTATCGGTTCCCTTGCCGGCACCGAAACAGAAGTTAAAAGATTTGCTCGAAACACAACAGTTTGATGTTCTGCACATTCAAATGCCACACAACCCGTTTTTAGCGGGTCGAATTGTAAAAGCCAGTCCTAAAAAGACTGCAATAATTGGTACGTTCCATGTTGCGCCTTTTTCAAAGTTCGAAACTGCAGCGACGAGACTTCTTGGTTTGTGGTTACGTCCAAATGTTCGACGTTTTGATGAAGTTGTCAGTGTGTCAAAAACTGCACAAAAATTTGCTCTTCGAACTTTTCGAATTGACACACCAATTGTGCCAAATCCAGTTGATATTAGTGAATTCAAGCCTGCACATATTAGTTCGCCGTCAGGCCCAATTGTTTTTCTTGGTCGACTTGTACCACGTAAGGGCTGCCTCGAGCTTTTAAAAGCCTATGCATTGCTTTCCAAAAAACAGGTTAATCTTCCGCCGCTCAAAATCTGTGGTGATGGACCTCAGCGCCATATGCTGGAGTCATATGCCAAGCAACATGATCTTACAAAAGTAGAGTTTGTCGGCTTTGTTAGTGAGGAGCAAAAGAAAGATTACCTGAGTCAAGCTTCCATCGCCGTATTTCCTTCTACTGGTGGTGAAAGCTTCGGTATTGTACTGCTAGAAGCTATGGCATCAGGTGCGGGAGTGGTGATTGGTGGGAATAACTCTGGTTATCAAAATGTTTTAGAGTCGATGCCTGAAGTATTATGCAATCCAATTGACACCAAGTCGCTTGCCTTATTGTTGGAAAAGTATATAAATGATCCAGATTTAGCCAAATTGGCACACAGTAAACAACAACAACTGGTTAAGCAGTACGATATAAGTGTAGTCGGCAAGCAGCTGATGCAGGTTTATGAACAGGCAATTGCAAAACGGATTAAGAATAAGCATAATAAGAGCTAATGAGTAAGCCAGAACGCGTTGACGTTACCTTTTCGAATAGGACGATTATTCGAGTCGTGGTACTTGTTGCGATTATTATGTTGTGCTTACAGTTTTTGCAGCGTATTGCACACCCACTGACACTTATTTTTATCTCTGTTTTTTTGGCAATTGCTTTGAACCCTGCGGTTAGCTGGATTAGTAAAAAACTTAAAACCAAAAATCGTGTGTTGGCATCTGGAATTGCCTATGTAATCGTTGTCGCACTTATTGGCTTTTTTGTCTGGGCAGTGGTACCGCCAACAGTAAAGCAAGCGATCAATTTTGCAAATGATGTGCCAACTAACTTAGAGGAAGTAAAAGCAAACGATACGCAAGTATCTCGTTTTATTAATAAGTACAACTTAACACCTGAAATTGAAAACACGAGCACAAAAGTGCAGGAGCACTTAACAGATGTTGGTAAAACTGCCGCAAACACAGTTGGTCGTGTTGGTGGACTAATCTTGTCGACCTTAACAGTGTTTGTTCTGACATTTATGATGCTGGTCGAAGGCCCAACGTGGCTCAAGCGCATCTGGGCAATGCAAGATCCAGATAAAGTTCCAAAGCGAAAGCGTGCAGCCGAGCGCATGTACCAAGTTATTACGGGATATGTAAACGGACAACTGTTTTTAGCAGTACTTGCTGGCTTTTTTGCTATGATTGCACTCACTATTGTGAGTAGTTTGCTTGGTGTGACTATCAACGCGGTTGTTTATGCCGCAATCGTGACATTGTTTGGGCTTATTCCAATGTTTGGTAATACAATCGCGGCAATTATCGTTGTTGCGTTGTGTGCTTTTACGTCAATTCCATTGGCTCTTATCATGCTCGCCTTCTTCATTATTTATCAACAAACTGAAAATATAACTCTGCAACCAATTGTTCAGGCAAAAAATAATGAATTAACGCCATTGTTGGTTTTTGTAGCAGCACTTGTTGGAATTGGGTTCGGTGGTTTCCTTGGTGCGCTTATTGCGATTCCAATTGCTGGCTGTGCTAAAGTTTTTGTGACGGAATTTTATGGTGATCGGCTAAAATTCCATGACGCAAAGCATATTCGCAAAGTCGAACTTTAGCCACATTCCAATAAGAATCTTCTCTTAATTGGGGATCTCTAGGAATCAGTTCTTGACCAGCGTTGACCAAACTGCGTGTCGTCAATTTCTAGGCCTTGCATCTTAAGTTTATCTCTCAGCTCATCTGACCTGATAAAGTCTTTAGCTTCTCGAGCTTTCTCTCGCTCTGCTAACAATTGTTTTTGCGCGTCTGTAATATCGGGGCGATTATCTAGCTTAAGTCCAAATAACTCATCAATTGCCCCCAACGCTCCTTTTGTATTTTTCCCATCTTCGCGTGGAATGGCGTGACTTTGCATGTAGCTCACTAACGTTGCAAGGTGCGCAAGTGCGCCTGGTGTGTCAAGATCATTTTGAATGCTCGCCTTCATATCCAATAAGGTTTTACCCCATAATTCATCAAGCTCTTTTGGCATTTCATCAATGGTTGATTGATGTCTAAGGTCAGCCCATGCGCGCAGTTCATTGAGCCGATTTTGCGCAGCTTCCAGGTTTTCCCAACTAAAGTGAGCTTCGGTTCGGTAATGGGATTGCAAAACTAATAATCTAAAAGCTAATAAGTCAAAACCCTTCTTTTCAATGTCCTCTAGCGTAAAAAAGTTTCCAGCAGACTTAGCCATTTTTTTGCCATCAACAAGATTAAAGTTGCTGTGAAACCAATGATTAGCAAAAGCTTTTCCAGTAGCCGCCTCGCTTTGGGCGATTTCATTGGTGTGATGAACAGGGATATGATCGATTCCCCCGCCATGAATATCAAGCGTTTCTCCTAAATACTTCATGCTCATAGCTGAACATTCTAAATGCCAACCGGGAAATCCCTTACCCCACGGGCTGTCCCATTCCATATCGCGCTTTTCACTTTTTGGACTGAACTTCCATAGGGCAAAATCCCAGGGTTGTCTTTTTTGAGGATTTTCCTCGACACGTGCACCTGCTTCCTGCCCTTTTAAGTCCAGATGGGCCATCTTGCCGTAGTCTTTAAACTTAGCGATGTCAAAGTAAACACCGTCATCAATTACGTATGTGTAACCTTTTTTTTCGAGTACTTCGACGAGCTTGATTTGCTCTTTGATGTGATCGGTAGCACGCGGCAACTTTGTTGGGTGGTTGACGTTAAGACGGTCTAAGCCATTTTCAAAATAATCAGCATATTTTTTGGCAACTTCCCAAGCTGTTTGACCTTCGCGTCGTGCACCTTTTTCTAGCTTGTCTTCACCTTCATCAGCATCGCTGACTAAGTGGCCAACATCTGTAATATTCATCACCCAATTGACGTCGTAGCCAGCAGTGCTTAGGGCTCTTGCCAGCATATCGTAGCGAATAAATGTGTACCAATTCCCAATGTGTGGATAATCGTACACAGTAGGGCCGCAACTGTAAAAAGTTACTTTGTTATCTGTTTGGGGTTTGATTTCTTCAACTTTTTTGGTTGGTGTATTGTAAAGCTTCATTCGTATTCCCTATTTAGTGGTTTTAAGAAGTTCGGATGCCACTTTTATACATTCAGACTTTACTTCATTAATTGGACGAGACTGCATGATTTTAAAGCCAGCTGCATATGGATGCCCTCCACCACCAAAGTGCTCGGCAAGTTTATTCGCAATTCCCTTGCCTAGATTGGCACGAATCTTAGCAGTAATATGGCCATCGCTATATACTTTGAAACCAATTGCTACATCAGTTTTTTCAGTGAGGCGCATTTCATCAAGAACCAGCATAGTTGGATTATAGGCATGTGAATATTCTTCAATCTCTTTCCATGGAATTGTGATTGTGGCAATTTTATCGTCTTCAAAATACTCAATACGTTGCAACAATTCACCTTTGTAGCGCACAAGTTCCGGGCTTTTTCGCATCATTTCTCGACGCGACTCTTCGAGTTTAGCAAGCTTAACACCCGACTCAACCAGTTCTCCGATAATATGAATACTCCTGGCTGTGACTGCATCTGTTGTAAGTCCTAAGCTGTCAGACAAAATCGAAGTAACAATCATATTCTGAGCAGTGTCATTCAGTGACCATCTAAGATCCTGAGCTAGCTCGTAAATAACTTCTCCAGTTGAAACGGCAGTGGTGTTTAGCATAACTTTTGCAAAATCTATTGTGCCCACTGTTGTATGATGATCAAGAACAATCGATGGCTTAGCGGCAAGCCAAGACAGCTGACTGTGCTTGTCGGCAGTTTCAAGTAAGCTTTTGGCGGAACAATCCACGATTATGCTAGCATCAAACTGGCTCGGTAGATCTTTATTAACTCTATCCCAGCCGGACAAATAACGTAGGTAGGTTGGTATATCAACACCACAGTATAAGTACGGGTCTTTTCCAAGGTCGCCTAAAATGTGTTCCATTGCTAGCGCGCTGGCAAGACTATCACCATCGGGATTGTCGGCTTGTACTATGACAATTTTTTGACTATCGCCAATAATTTGCCCAATTGTAGTTGATTCTTTGTATGTCATAGAGCTTGTCGCCCTTCTAGTGCTCGACTGAGCGTTATTTGATCAGCATACTCTAAATCGACACCAATTGGCAAACCGCGGGCTAATCGCGTGAGTTTTACTTTGCGATCACCTAACTCTTGTTGGATGTACAATGCCGTTGATTCTCCCTCAACGCTGGCGTTAGTGGCGAGTATAACTTCTTTGACTTTATCTTCATCGATTCTTTTAACTAGTTCCTTGATGTGAAGCTGCTCAGGGCCGATTCCATCAATTGGTGAGACTAAACCGCCAAGTACGTGATACGTGCCTTTGTACTGTCCAGTTTTTTCGAGCGCAATTATATCGAATGGCTCAGCTACAACAGCAACAACCTTTTTATCGCGACTTGGATCAGTGTAGAGATCTGAATACTGGTGGCCCTTTTCTACTAACGCAAAGGTTTTTTGGCAGTAACCAACTTTATCGTGCAAGCCTTCCAAGCTATGGACTAGCTTGTTGGCACGATTCGGATCTGTTCTCAGTAAATAATAGGCATAGCGCTCGGCTGAACGCGGACCAACGCCTGGCAACATGCCAAGAGCGTCAATTAAGTCCTCGAGCGCTGGTGGCAAAATTTGCATGAATCTACTTACCTATAAGCCTAGATCGCCCAGCATGCCCATAAATGGCTGCATTTTCTCAGCCGCGAGCTTTTGGCTGGCCGAAATTGCTTCTTTGACAGCATCCTCAACCCAACGTTCTAACTGGTCTATATCGTCAAGGTCAATTGACTCTGGGTCGATGTGGATTTTTTTAATCTTTTGTTCACCATTAATTTCAACTGTAACAGCACCATCACCTTGTTCAATCGTAATAGTTTGCTTCTGCAGCTCTTTTTGAATCTTCTTGACTTTCATAAGCATCTTAGCTTGATCAAAACGGCTCATTATAACTCCTTGTTATCAGTATCTATTGTATCAAATTATCGCTGTAACTTAAGCTGATATGCAGCTTTAGTTGCATTGCTATGTCGCCAAGCCACAAAGTAGCGATTAAGCTGGAACCACGATGAAGCGAGAACGGCAATGAGAACAATCGAAAAACCCACATTACGAGCTAACGGATTTCTTGGAAATACAGTGAGCCATTGTCGCAGTAGTAGCGTCACGCCGCTAGCCACAATGATATACACCACTGGCAACATACTCACAGTAGGAACACTCACAAGTGCAATTAATGTGATTAGCACCAGGCTAACACCAAACAGAAATCTGGTTCGAGGTAATTTAAACTGTAAATAATAGCTGTAAAAGCCCACTGCAAACATTGTACCAATGAATAAGTCCATAATCGGCAGTCGTGCCAACCAGTACGAACCAGCTGGCCCTTGTACAAATAATTCTTTCGGCACAAGCAGGAATCGCTTGGCAACTTCCAGAGGCAAAAATGTCTTTGGAACCGCAAGAATATCCAGTGCAAAATGTGGATTATGATATATTGCGTAAGCTGCCGGTAAAAGCAAAATGACAAAAATAATTGTCGACGAGACCCAAAGCCAAACAGGATTTGCTTTAAGTAAACTTATAACACCTCTGTATTGCCAAATAAGCCCAAGTAAAAACAGCCAAATAAGGCCAGGCGAATAAATCATAATTGCGGAACAAACTGCCGCAAGCAGTAATGAAAATTTAGAAGCTTTCTTTTGATGAACAAGGGCACCAATGAAGATAATACTTAAAATATTAAATACATACAGGATGGTTGGTGTTGCACTTCGGGCTGTTGCCAAAAACCAGGTTGAGCATAGAAACATCAGAGTACCTAAAATTGCGACACGCCGTGTGTGCCAACGTTTCATCAACAAATAAAAACCCCAGACACAGAAAAAACCAATCAGTGCACTGACTCCACGAATAGCAATCGGTAGGTTAATGTTTAACTTCAGTAAAATATATTCGCCAAGCTTATACGGTAAATACAGTGGGTTTTCGGCAATTGCCTTTAGTGAGCCGGTTCCCTTTAAAGCAGCTATTTCTTCACTTGAAAAGCCGGTGGTCATGCTGCCAAGTCGGAAAAACAACAAAAATATAGTTAACGCTGCACCAAGCACAGTCGTTAGTGATGTTTGCCAAATACCGGCAAAAAATTCTCTCAATTTTTCCATAATGCTTAAGCCTAGTATATCATTTAAGCTGACTCAAATGGATCGCGATGTTTCGTATCTAATGACTTAAAGCGTTGCTTTTCTTTCTCGAAGTACAGCTCGACACCGCCAGTTGGTCCATTACGATGCTTCTTGATGAAAATGTCAGTTAAGTTTTTGCGTTCGGTATCTGCATTATAGTAATCTTCACGGTAAATAAAGGCTACCACGTCAGCATCCTGCTCGATTGATCCTGATTCTCTTAGATCGGCTAGTTGTGGAATCTGTGGACTACGGCTTTCAACTGAACGACTTAACTGAGATAGCGCCAGAACCGGCACATTAAGTTCTCGGGCAATTCCTTTCAATCCTCGTGATATTTCAGAAATTTCTTGCACACGGTTGAATTCATTGCCGTAGCGTCCACCACCACTCATTAACTGCAAGTAGTCGACGATAATCAGCCCAAGCTTGCGTTGATGTGCTTCTCGACGGGCTTTTGTGCGTAAATCGCTAACAGTAATACTTGGCGTGTCATCGATGTAAATTTGAGCTTCTGATAATGTCCCCATGGCTTGACCAATTTTTTCAAAATCACTGTCAGATAGATTTCCGGTGCGAAGTGCCCATGCATCTACGCCAGATTCCATGGCCAACATGCGGTCAACAAGCTGCTCTTTACTCATTTCGAGGCTGAATAACAACACAGACTCTTTAGACTTTACAGAAATATTGTGTGCCAGATTAAGTGCCAAAGCTGTTTTGCCCATTGATGGACGTGCTGCCAAAATAATTAAATCTGAGCGCTGCAGACCGGCTAAAATATTATCAAGGTCACGAAAACCAGTCGGAACACCGCGAATTTTACCCTTATCTTTATGAAGCTCATCTAATCGGTCGAAACTTTCGCTCAAAATTGTCTCAAGACTTACGACGTCTTGCTTAACATGTGTTTGGCTAACTTCAAACAACCGTGCTTCGGCTTGTTCGATAAGCTCTTGCAAACTATTTGACTCATCAAAACCCATCTTTAGAGTTTCTTGACTAGCTTTAATCAAGCGTCGGCGCAGTGACTTCTGGGCGACAATGTCGCCGTACTGCTCAACGTGTGCGGCAGTTGGTACGTAATTAGTCAGTTGTGTTAAATACGCTGCTCCCCCGACCATATCAAGCACGCCATTGCCTTTTAGCTGATCAGTAAGGGTTAGTACATCAATTGGGCTGTGCTTTTCATACAGTTGAATTACCGCTTCATAAATGCGTTGATGTTTTTCGTCGTAAAAGTCTAGAACTGCGACATTATCCGCAATTTTTACCACAGCGTCGCTATCAATCAGCAGAGCGCCCAGGAGGCTGGCCTCGGCGTCAACATTTTGAGGTGGAATTTGGGCGGCGTTGTTGTCCATAGTTACTAACTTTCAAGTATTTCCCCGCCCCCGAAAATATCGGTGATAGTATCCAGTGTATCAGAATCCGTTTTGGCATTGCTAGAAGATGGGACTTCTGTACGTTGATTGGGTTGGTTACTTACTTCGGTGATACAGATAATCTCAATGTTATTACCGGTTGTTTGCTTTATGATATCGGTAATAAGTTGTTTATTTTTGGGTTCGTCCATCCGCTTTTGGTGAAATGGAAAACTGAATGACAATACCAGCTTATTATCTTCAACTTTTGGGTGTGCCATTCGCACTACGCTGTATAAGGTGTTGTGTTGCTGTTTCACCGCCTGCAAAATAGCTTGCCAGTTTTCATCGCTAACGAAGTCTTGGCTTTCAATTGGTTGCGCTGGTGTTTGAACAACAGATTCCTCAACTTCTTTTGGTTCTAACCAAGGTTTAGGCTTAGTTTCTGTTTGTTTCTCAATCGGATTATTACTGAGCAAGTAGTCTAGAAGAGTTAATTCCAGACTTTTAGTTGGATTAGCAGCACTTGGTACATTAATTAAGTTTTCAAGTAACCCTAAAGCTTGAGTTGAATCAATATGACCTTCTATCAGCTCATGATGAATGTAATCACTAAGTTGGTGAGCAATTTGCGGTGCGTGAACGCCCTTTTCCTCTAGATCATTTATATAATGTATAAGTTGTTTGGGGTTGCCACTATTTATGTGCACAAACAGCTCTTGAATAGCGTTGTCTGGGGCAACGCCCAACATGTGCTCGACGTCGCTCAGCTCTATTTTGTCAGTTTTAGATGACAGTTGATCTAACATACTCTCAGCGTCGCGCATTCCGCCTTGGCTATGGCGAGCAATAAGCTCCAATGCCTCAGTGCTGACTTTGATTTTTTCCTTGTCTGCAATATCTTTGAGTTGTTTTTCGATAACTTCTTGGTTAATAGGCTTTAAATTGTAGCGCTGTGTTCGGCTGATAATCGTTTCGGGCAGTTTGTGGACTTCAGTGGTCGCTAAAATGAATATAGCGTGCTCTGGTGGCTCCTCTAGTGTTTTGAGCAGTGCATTGAAAGCTTCTTTGGTAAGCATGTGGACTTC
>CAZPVO010000012.1:0-12460 GCA_964590205.1 uncultured Candidatus Saccharibacteria bacterium
CGCCTCCCTGTCACGGAGGAGATCGCCGGTTCGAATCCGGTCGGGCCCGCCAAATAAAGTGCCCCAGCTTGTATGGGGTATTTTATTTGGGCAAGTTTGCTTGCGATTAGGGTCGGCGCGCCGCGTTCGTTCGTCAGTCTGCTGCCCGAGTTACTCGGCGCACAGATTGGCGGCATTATCCGGTCGGGCCCGCCAAGATTGCAACAACTATGATTTCGTGACATAGTTTTTTTATGCTTAACACTGCTAGTGATAAATCCTGGCAAGACTTTGCCAACTGTGTTGGAGAAAACCCGTTTACTTTTTTTCCTCAAGAAGACGACCTTGAGACGATAGCAAAAGCCAAAGCAATATGTGCTGAGTGTCTCGTAGGAGAAGCTTGTCTTTACTATGCCCTAACTAAAGAATGCCCAGACCAGGCAATCTGGGGCGGGATGACCCGAGCTGAAAGAGATCAGCTTGTGACACCCACAGAGGAGACTTCTAGATAATATTTCCAAACTTCCACTGCCACTGGCCGCCAAGCATAAGCAATACCTAAAATACCTGAAATATGGTATTTTTTGTTTTATGACTGATCTTTCGCCTGAAATAAGAGGTCCGGGTGTCTATATAGATGGCATCCCTCTTTCAGATTACGAATACACGCCTGGTAGTGATATAGAGAGTATTGAAATAACTGGAGACTCTACGTTGCTTTATCTTAACTTTAAGAACGTAGCAAGGTTTACCATCGGAATTAATGAAGCTCGTGTAGTTCACTATGACCCTAGCCCACCAGAACCACACGGTGTGTATTTTCCCCCTGAAGCAACGGAACAAGGCGAAGTTAATATACGCTCAATTACTGGCGCCGGTTCTATCGTATTACAGCGAATGGGCTAAGTATAAATAGTTCCAAACCTCCTCCGCCACGGCCCGCCAGTATGGAAATAAAGTTGTAAGCGTCCACAAGGGCGCTTATAATTTATACAAACCTTATGCAAGTTCCAAAACGTTACTTTCATGATCGATTAGTGTTGCTGCTTTTGAGCGTGAACACTTTTTTGGCAATTCTTAGCAGCGTTTTGATTTTGCTCCGAATGGATACTAGTCGCGCTGACAGTTATATCGTGCAGTATCGTTCTAACTTAGGTTTGAGCGCCTTTAAAACAGGGGGGAGCAGCACGTTTTACAGCTTCATTTTGTTCTCACTTATGACACTGATTTTTTCGGTACTTCTGAGCATGCGAGTCTACCCATTTCACAAACAGTTTGCGATTGCTGTACTGAGCCTGAGCCTGGTACTACTTGTCCTTGCCTTGATTGTTAGTAATGCATTGCTCGTTCTACGCTAATGACTAATATAGAAATCCCATTACAATCTGAAAAAACGCTGCATTATCGGTTGTTTGAAATTTTGCCTGGTTTTCTAAGCTGGACAATTTTAATTTCGCCATTTGTTCTGAGTATTATTAGCGCACGCATCACCGCACTGTTTATCATTGCTTACTTCTTAATTTGGTTTTTTAGAGCAGTTGGCCTTAACATTCGGGTGTTACAAGGCTGGCGAACACTACAGCAGCATCAAAAATACGACTGGGAGAAAATGCTTCAGGAACTCGAGGAGCTTGATCCAAAAGGGCACAGCCAGGAGCTACCGAAGTGGCACTACGACAATATTGCCCGAATACAGCAGAATCCCACACCAATAAAGCCACACGAAATTGTTCACGCTGTTTTTATTGCAGCGTATAACGAGAGTATCGATATTATCGAACCGACAGTTCAATACGTACTGGATTCAAATTACGATATGAAAAAACTGATTTTGGTACTGGCATATGAAGGGCGAGATGGTGCGCAGGCCGAACCAGCCATGCTGGAGATTGCCGAAAAATACGGCTCAAAATTCATGCATACCATGTTGGTTAAGCATCCCTTAACAGAGGGCGAAGTACGTGGCAAAGGTGGAAATATTAGTTATGCTGCGCGTAAGCTTCAAAAATATCTTGAAGAAGAGCACATTGATCCAAGCAAAGTTATGGTTACAACTCTGGATGCCGATAACCGTCCGCACAAAAATTATCTGCCAGCGCTCAGTTATTTGTTCGCTGTGACACTCGATCCAAAGCACACCTCTTACCAGCCGCTACCGATGTATACCAATAATATTTGGGATGCGCCGGCGCCAATGCGGGTGATTGCCACTGGTAACTCGATGTGGAATATTATCTTGTCACTCAGGCCTCACGTGCTGCGCAACTTCTCAGCACATGCACAGCCAATGGACGCACTAATTGAGACAGATTTTTGGAGTGTTCGTACCATTGTAGAGGATGGCCATCAGTTCTGGCGTAGTTATTTCCGCTTTGAAGGCAAACACGAGGTGTATCCGATATATCTGCCGATTTATCAAGATGCGGTGCTCTCGAGTAACTATCGAAAAACCCTTAAAGCTCAGTTTTATCAGATTCGACGGTGGGCTTATGGCGCTTCCGATGTTGCGTTCGTAGCCGACAAAGCGTTTTTTACGAAGAATGAAATTTCTAAAACGGATCGACTATTTAAGTTTTTGCGTCTGCTGGAAGGGCATGTTTCGTGGGCAACCGCACCGCTGATATTGCTGTTTGCTACTCGAGTACCAGTCTTGTTTAATCGCAACGATTACACCGCAAATTTATTGCCGATTATCTCTAGTAATATCCAAACCATAGCTATGGTTGGAATTTTAATAACGTTCTTCCTAAGTATGAAGATGTTGCCGCCACGGCCAGCTCGCTATAAGAGGCACCGCTCGTTCTTTATGATCATTCAGTGGGTTTTGCTACCGATAACAACAATTTTGTACAACGCCATGGCTGCTATTAACTCTCAGACGCGGCTGATGTTTGGTAAATACTTAGAAGTATTCAATGTGACAGACAAATCTGTTAAGAAATAGGGTGGAAGGCTTTATAGCTGACAGCAGCGCTCTTATCGAATCGCTTTAGAACATCAATAGTTGCGCCAATAATAAACCGCGTATCAAGCGTGGCTTGGTCTATATGCGGCAGCAACTTCGATATAACTGTATCTGTCAGGCCTGTAGCGGCATTCTCAGCTTCTTTTCTATGCTGCAGGCTAGAATGAATACTAATTAGTAGTTTGTCACGAGAAAACGGCTCTAAATGGCCGGCACTATCTTTAACCATAATTGCTCGTGGCCAATCAAGTTGTTCAAAGGTGGTAAATAATGCCTGGCAGCCCGCGCATTGGCGACGTCGCCAAATGCCATGACTCTTTGCTAGGGGTCGAGAGTTAACAACAGCAGTTTTAGAAGAGCAATATACACAAACCATGTCAATATATTGTCATAACGCTATTTAAAATGCTAGTGCATAAGTATGAAAAAGCTGGGGAAATAAAATACCCCGGTCCCATGGGTCCGGGGTACTTAGGGAGCTACGAATGTTACTTAGTAGCCGCTGTTACGACGCGAACTCGTCGAATTCGATTGGTTCGCTTAGGTTGAGTGCTAAACACCAACTCTTCGTAGAACAGCTTAAAATCTTCTAATGAAGATTTGTTAATGCTGGTACTCACACAGAGCGCCTCGTTTAACCTGCTAATGCTAACATAAAGAAGTATTTATGTCAATGGTCTTAACAGATTAGCGTAAGCAAAATAAGGCTATTTTTTAAGAGAGCAAAGCTGATACAATATGGCCTATGTTTGAGGTTAAAAACGAAAGCGGCAAGGCTCGTTCAGGGGTACTTACAACACGTGCTGGTAAAGTATTTACGCCAACATTTATGCCAGATGGTACCAGAGGTGCTGTGAAAAGTCTTACTCCTGAACAGGTTGAATCAATTGGTGTACAAGTTGTTTTAGCTAACACCTATCATTTGCATCTTCAGCCCGGTGAAGAAGTCATTGTTAAGCTTGGCGGCCTTCACAAATTTGCCAACCGAAAAGGACCGATGCTGACCGACTCGGGAGGATTTCAGGTATTTTCGTTAGCAAATGTGCGCAAAATTACAGAGGAAGGTGTAAAGTTTAAAGATCCTGCGAACGGCAATGAAGCCATGCTGACTCCCGAAAAATCCATTCAAGTTCAGCTAAAACTTGGCGCTGATATGATTGTGGCCTTTGATGATGTAACAGCGTTAGATGACAAGGGTCGAGATAGAACTACAGAAGCATTTGAGCGCACACACCGCTGGTTGGAGCGCTCACTGGCGGAGTTTCAGAGACTAACTAAAGATATGAAAAAGAGCGAACGACCTCTTATTTTTGGGGTTGTCCAAGGCGGGCTCGACAATTCTTTACGCAAAAAAAGCTTAGAAATTGTACAAAGCCTGCCAGTTGATGGAATTGCCATCGGCGGTTTATCAGTAGGAGAAACCAGGAAAGAGATGCACGATATGCTCGAGTATTTGAGTGATCTATATGATGATTCAGCCCGACCACGATTTTTGCTCGGCGTTGGTGATCCAACAGATGTGCGCTTTGGGATTGAGCACGGCATTGATATGTTTGATTGTGTATTGCCAACCCGAAATGCCCGACACGGCACTATCTGGGTGAGTGGCGACAAAAAAATCCATCTAACTAACGAGAAATACGCAACAGATACCTCAGTTATTGATGAGAGTTGCGACTGCTACACCTGTAAACAGAGCTTTAGTAAAGGCTTTTTGCGACATCAGTTTAAAGTAGGCGAACCGCTGGCGGGAACACTGGCTTCAATACATAACATCCGCTATCTAGAGCGCATTTGCGAGGAATATCGCTAATCACGGTTGAGTTTCAGCAGGTCTGTGAATTCAGGGAAACTATAGTCAGCACGCTTATCTTCTGTCCATACTATGCCCGCTTTAATTCCGAGCTTTTGAGCTGGTTCAACGTCGACATGATAACGATCGCCAAGGTATAGCAACTTGTCTGCCGGGCAGTTAGCTCGCTCCAGCATTAATTCAAAGCCATGAGGATGAGGCTTGCGCTCCTTAACCTCATCACCAGTAACCATCTTGTGAAAGAGGGTAGGCGAGACATTAATCCGAGCCAGAATTTTGTGGACCATTGCAGTTTTATTGTTGGTAAAAAGCCCCAGTCGAGCTCTTTTTGATAATTCTTGCAATACATCGACGACATCTTCTCTCGGTTGGTACGTATCCGCCAGTCCTACGGCTTCAATATGGTCTGTCCAATAGCCGGAAGGGTGGCCGAGTGAGCGGAAAACAGCAGAGTTACTCTTATGTTTTTTGATAAGATCGTCGTAGTCTTTTTTTACTTCGGTGGACAAGGGCTTGTTAACGCTCTTTGCGTATACTTTATAACTAAGTTCATCATGAATTTTTTTATACTCTTCGCCTCCAATAGCGAGAGTGCCGTCCATATCAAACCAAATTTCATCAAAATTATTCATACTCAAAACTCTGGTGGGCAATACAGGATTCGAACCTGTCACCTCCACAACGTCAATGTGGCGCTCTAGCCAAATGAGCTAATTGCCCTTGATTCAACGCTTAGAATAGCGAACAACAGAGGAAAAATCAATTTGTACATAAAACAACAAAAAAGTACTAGCATTATAGTACTAGCTTATGTATACTCTTTGATTACAGGTGTAGTTCAGGTAGGTGTACCTGAAACAAACATCGTACTTAATTGCGAGAAAGTACGATGTTTTTATTTTGCGCTGGCAACAGATAGTGCTACACTGATTAACAGATGTGGATGCGGCCTCACCAACCGTGGAGTCTCGTGGGCAAGTCGATGCGTACGATAACGCGACCGATATAAGTGAAAGTCCGGTGGAACCGCCTAAAGAAGTACGTCGTACAATTTTGGCCCGAGACGCGCTAAATCATAGTAATGGTTGGCGCGATTTTATTTTTCTAACAAGGAGGTATGTATGCCTGATAAACAAGACAATCTACATGCAATGCGCCACAGTTTAGCGCATATCATGGCGACCGCAGTTCAGCACCTCTGGCCACATGTGAAGCTAGGTGTTGGTCCAGTTGTTGAAAACGGTTTTTATTACGATGTGGATCTGGGCGACACCACTTTGAGTGACGAGGATTTTGCCAAAATTGAAGCCGAGATGCAAAAAGTAATTAAGGAAGATCAAAAGTTCGAGCAATCCGATAAGTCAATCGATGATGCCATTAAGTGGGCCAAAGAAGCTAAACAGCCATATAAAGAAGAGTTACTAAATGATTTAAAGCGCTCAGGCACTACAGTTGCTAAGGATCTTGATAAAGAAGAACTCGGCACCATTACTGAAGGGGATAGCGCTGTTGATAAAGTCGGTTTTTACACGAACGGTGACTTTACTGATCTGTGTCGTGGGCCACATGTAGAATCAACTGGGAAGGTTGGTGTGTTCAAGCTGATGCGTGTCTCTGGCGCATACTGGCGAGGTAACGAAAAGAATGCCCAAATGCAACGTATTTACGGTGTGGCATTTGAAAGCCAGGAAGAGCTCGACAAATATCTGAAAATGCTTGAGGAGGCCAAAGAGCGTGATCATCGTAAGCTTGGCCAAGAACTCGATTTGTTTGTGTTTTCTGACATGGTGGGCGCAGGGCTACCGATGTTTACACCTCGAGGCACCGTGCTCCGTGAAGAATTGAGCAAATACTCGAACGAACTCCGTGAGAAAAATGGTTTCCAAAAAGTCTGGATTCCACATATTACTAAGAAAGAGCTATACGAAGCTTCTGGTCATTGGGCAAAATTTGGTGATGAATTGTTCTTGGTGAAAAGCCAGGAAACCTCTGATACGTTTGTGATGAAACCAATGAATTGTCCGCATCATACTCGAATTTATGCTAGCAAACCGCGCAGTTACCGTGATTTACCACTTCGCTACCTCGAGACGACAACGATTTACCGCGACGAAAAAACAGGGGAACTCAGTGGTCTTTACCGGGTACGATCAGCAACTCAGGATGACAGCCACGTCTTTTGCCGCAAAGATCAGATCGAGGAAGAAGTTCATGGACTGCTGCAGTCTGCTCAGGACTTGTATGGCAGCCTTGATATGCCACTCCGTGTGCGACTTTCTTATCGTGATGACAGCGATGCATATCTCGGCGATCAAAAGCTTTGGGACAGCGCTCAGGAGCAGCTCAAGAAGGCTGTTATTGCTAATAAGCTCGAGTATTTCGAGGAAGAGGGTGAAGCGGCCTTCTACGGACCTAAGATTGACTTTATGGTGACAGATGCCATTGGTCGTGAGCACCAAGTCGCAACTGTTCAGATAGATTTTGTGCAGCCAGCACGATTTGAGTTGGAATATATTAACGAAAAGGGTGATGCTGATCAGCCTGTCATGATTCACAGTGCACTGCTTGGATCCATTGAACGGTTCTTATCTGTTTACATCGAGCACACGGCTGGTAAATTCCCGGTTTGGGTTGCACCAGAACAGATTAGGATCGCCACTGTTAATCAAGAAGACCCAACAGTAAAATTTGCTGAAGATCTTAGGGCTCAAGCGAAAGAACTGGGGCTGAGAGTTGAACTCGATAACTCTAACGAAACAGTTGGCAAAAAGATCCGAGCTGCCGAAGTTATGAAAGTTCCATATACGTTGGTAATTGGCGAAAAAGAAGTCGACTCAGGCAAAGTTCAGCCGCGAATTCGTAAGGATATTGCCGTTCAGTCTGAAGATCAGTCTATTGAAGTCGAGAACTTCCTAAAAACAGTTGCCAATGAAGCCAAGGGTCGAGTTAGCAAAACTTCACTACAAGCCTATGACAAAAGCCAAAAATAGACCAATTATCGCTGTCGATATTGATGATGTTCTTGTGCCCACAAACGAAGTCATGAGAATTTTTGTTAATGAAAACTTCGGTACAAATCATACTAAGGAAGATCACACCCGACCAGCACCATACAAAGGTTTTTTTGAGCAAGTTTGGAATGTGTCGAATGAAGAAGCCGAACGCCGTTATAGCTCCTTTATCCACTCAGAAGATTACGCAACTATGCATCCGTTCGAAGAGGCAGTTGAAGCTATTGCTTACCTTGAAAAGCATTATGATTTAGTCGTTATTTCAGCCCGCGAAGCTGATCAAATGGAAGTTACTCACCAGTGGCTCCTTAAACATTTTCCCAATGTTTTTTCTGATGTGCGTTTTATATCTGGTTGGTACCATGGTCGTAAGATTAGTAAGGGTCAGGTCTGCAAGGAAATTGGTGCTTCTTATCTGATTGACGATCACATTGATCATTGTCTTGATGCCGAGAAGGCCGGAGTAAAGGCCTTATTATTTAGTGAGTATGGTTGGAGCAAAAATAATCCAGATGCTGATAAGCTGACCCGAGCCAAAGACTGGGAAGCTGTTAAGAAGTTTTTTGATGAACAGCGAGTTTAAAAAACGAGTCGAAGCGCTAGTAGCTCAGATTCCAAAAGGACGAGTTATGACGTATGGCCAGATAGCTGCGTTATGTGGAAATCCACGAGCTGCAAAAATCGTAGGTGGTATTGCCCATTGGGGAAATCCAGATTTGCCTTGGCAACGAGTCATTAAAAAAGATGGCAGTCTGGCCGAAGGTTACCCTGGTGGTGTTGCAGGACATCAACAAATTTTAGAAGCTGAAGGCATTACATTTGTTAGCAGTAAAGTAGACATGAGCCAACAGTGGTCACCTAAGGTATAATAAAAACTATGAGTAAACCAAGAGTAGTTGTATTAACTGGTGGCGGCAGCGGTATGGGCAAGGTTACTGCTGAAAAATTTGCTGACAATGGCGATATTGTTTATATATTGGGCCGAACAAAGAAGAAGTTGGAAGAGGTTGCCGCATATTCTAAAAGTATCAACCCGCTTGTAACTGATATAACAGATACGAAAAACGTAGAATCAGCTCGAGATCAAATTGTAAAAGCTCATAAAAAGATCGATGTCTTAATCAATTGTGCAGGTGGTAATAAAAAAATAGCCCCAGATGCAACTGACACCGAAGTCCATCAGATTTTCAGTGACATCGTTGATCTTAATCTTAAAGGTACGTTTAATGTTATTTATGCTTTTTTGCCTAATATGACCCGTCCTGGTGGAAGGATTATCAATATTACTTCGCTGGCAGGTCTCGCAGGTAGCCGTCAGGGTGGCGTTAATGGACAAGCTTATGCTGCGGCAAAAGCAGGTGTGCATGGTCTTACCTATACGCTAGCTCGTGATTTAGGCAAAGATGGCATAACCGTTAATTGTATAGCTCCGGGACTCATTGGAGATACTGACTTTTTTGGCGGCAATCCTATACCGGATCATATTAGAGAGGCTTATATGCCAAACATTCCTCTGAAGCGACTGGGTACACCGCAGGATATTGCTGCTGGAGTATTTTACCTTGCCTCCGAAGAAGCGAGCTATGTAACAGGTGAAATACTAAATATTAATGGTGGAGTATTATTTGGTCGATAAGCGCACACTACCTCCACTAGTTGTTATTGTGGGGGAAACAGCTTCTGGTAAAAGTATGCTGGCAGTCGATCTTGCTAAGAAGTTCAATGGTGAGATTATTTGTGCAGATTCCAGAACAATTTATTCGGGCATGGACATTGGTACCGCCAAACCTACAAAAAAAGATCAGGCGAAAATTCCACACCATTTACTCAACATCATAAAGCCTGATGATAAATATAGTGCCGCTGATTTTAAAGAAGACACTGGTGAGCTCATTGAAGAAATCTGGTGGAATAATAAACTACCGATTATGGCCGGCGGAACCGGTTTATATATTGATTCAGTCATTTTTGACTATCAATTTACGACAGCTGATGCCGAGCGTGATCCAACTAACCCGAGACATGTTTTAAGAGGTGAAGTGTTGAAAAAAGATCAACATTTGCGTCCAAATACACTTATCATTGGCCTCAAAATAGAAAAAGATGAACTTGAACAAAAAATTACCAAGCGAGTTGAACACATGTTACAAAACGGTCTGGTTGATGAAGCAAAAGCACTTATAAATAAGTATGGGAATAATTGCGAAGCACTTCAAGGAGTTGGCTATAGAAGTATCCTTAAATATCTCGATCAAGAAGTGAGTCTTGAGGAAATGAGAGAACTGATTATCAGAGACCATATGCAATTGGCTAAAAAGCAGCGTACTTGGTTCAAGCGTAATAAATATATTCACTGGATTGATAACCCAGAAGCTGCTTTTACACTTGTGCAGACATTTTTGTCTCAGTCTGAGCACTAATTCTGGTACAATAAGCCCATGATCGAACAGTTGTTTGGGAGTAAAACAAGGGTCAAGCTGCTTCAGCTGTTTTATAGTAATCCAAATCGTTCTTTTTATGTCCGCGAAATTACTCGTAAAATTGATGAGCAAATCAACTCAGTTCGCCGCGAACTCGCAAACTTACTCAGCATTGGCATCATTTCTTCTGACGATCAGCAAAATCGCCTTTATTACGAAGTAAACCAAAAATACGAATTTTATCGACCGCTCGCTGCAATTTTTGGCAAAGGCAGTGTCAAAGATTTAGGCAAAGCACCAGCAGCCAAATCAGATGATGTAAGTGATATTAGAAATATCGGTAACGTTCAGCTGGCACTTCTGACAGGCCAGTTTACCAGGGACGAAACAGCAGGAATCGATCTGTTAATTGTTGGTGATGTTAATGGTGTCAAAGTTCAAAAATACGTCAAAGATTTAGAAGAGAAGGAAGGCCGTGAAGTACGATATGCGGTTATGGACCTCAAGGAATACGAATACCGCAAACAGATTAAAGATCGCTTTCTACTAGCAGTTATGAATGCTAAGAAACAAATTATTATTGATAAACATAACGAAGTAAAAGACTAAGGAGAAAAAATGGAATTACAGTACTACGGTGGTAACTGTGTGCGGTTGACGACTAAACAAGCTTCAGTGGTTATAGATGATAACCTTGAGGAACTTGGCGCAAAATCCATTACAAAAGACGACGATATTACGTTGAATACCAACAGCAAGATTGTAAAAACTGTTAACCCTGGCCGCATGCATTTAGAACAGCCAGGAGAATATGAAGTTTCAAATATCTCAATTCAAGGGGTTGCAGCGCGAGCTCACGTAGATAGTGAAGGGCTAAACGCTACTATTTTTAAACTGCAAGCCGATGATATCAGAGTTGTAGTTGTGGGCCACATTTACCCGGATCTTACTGATGACGAGCTAGAGGCACTTGGCATGGTTGACGTGCTGGTTATCCCCGTTGGCGGCAATGGCTATACGCTTGATCCTGTTGGAGCATTAAAAGTAATCAAAAAAGTAGAACCCAAAATTGTTGTTCCAACCCATTATGCCGATAGTAAGCTCAAATACGAAGTACCGCAGCAAGAACTGGCTGTAGCTCTCAAAGAAATGGCCATGGAACCAGCTGAAACTATTCCTAAGCTCAAACTAAAAAGTGGTGACATTCCTGAAACCACCCAATTGATTGTACTAGAGAAACAGTAAGTTATTTTTTTGCTGTTTCTTTTTCTGGAGAAGTAGCAGTTGTGAGTTTACCCTGCTTTTTAAGGGTGCGAATAGCTTGGGTAGACAGTTTCATTTTGACTTTTTTGCCATCAATAACAAGAGTTTTAGTCTGAAGATTAGGTTTCCAGACCTTCTTAGTATGGCGCTGTGAGAAACTCACATTAGAGCCAAACTGTTTACCTTTACCAGTTAAATCACACTTCTGCATAGTCAAGGTGTAATTCTACGCATTTATCCCTGTTAAGTCAAGCTGTAAATTGCTATAGTAGTACGCAATGACGCTAACAGACTACGTAATCTTATTTGGCTGTATTTTGGTTTCGATGAGCCTGCACGAAATGATGCATGGTTTTGCGGCTCACAAACTCGGGGATACAACAGCACAAGAAGCCGGACGATTAACACTTAACCCTTTAAAGCACATTGATTTAGTGACAACCGTACTGCTGCCAATGTTCTTGATTGCTCTCGGACTACCGCCGTTTTTCGCAGCAAAACCAGTACCATTCAATCCTTATAGGGTGAAATGGGGCGAATACGGTGCAGCGTTAGTGGGATTGGCCGGTCCATTTACGAACTTACTGCTGGCTATGGCTGCCGCAGCAGGCATCAGGATTAGTGGTCTGGCAACCGGAACAGAAACCTACACTGTTATGAGCACCTTTGTTCAGGTTAATATCGCATTCTTTGTGTTTAACATGATTCCATTCCCGCCACTGGACGGCTCGCGACTTTTGTATGCGCTAGCCCCAGAACCCGTTCAAAGATTTATGTATCGAATCGAGACGATGGGCTTCACGGCTATTTTAATCTTTATGTTTTTGTTTTTCCCATTCCTAAGTCCAGTGGTACTCTGGGCAAACGCAGCTTTATTCCATCTTTTATTAGGCTAACAAAAGCCTTATAATTGGTAATGCTAGGTACGTTTGCCAAGAATGATTATCTAACACAATTTGCTAGGGAACCTGATATCCGGTGTGGCCGTGGCTGCAACGTGAAGGCAACC
>CAZPVO010000013.1:0-5546 GCA_964590205.1 uncultured Candidatus Saccharibacteria bacterium
CTCCTACCCGGGCGGGTGGCGGAATTGGTAGACGCGCTGGACTCAAAATCCAGTGATGGCAACATCATGAGGGTTCAAGTCCCTCCCCGCCCACCATATTTGCTGATATTATAATGCTTATGAATCGACCGCGGCGACAACCGTCAAAAAAAGCTACCCAGATCGTTTTCGGCATAATTGGTGTTATCGGGTTGGCGTGGATGATATTTGGTATATTCTCGTATTCTCAGACCAACCCTCTTCCTGGCCAGCCAACAGCCAAAGGACAAGTCGTAGACTTTACGATTAATACATGCCCTGGCTATAGAGCTGATACCCCTGGGCCTTGTTGGAACGCGATTGTTGAATTTACGGCGAAAGACGGTAAAACCTACCGAGCCAAATCTTATAAATACATACCAAACGACGAAAAAGACAAAACTCTCGGCAAAACTGCTACTGTTGCATACAAAACCGACAACCCCAATGACAATAAGGTGCTTGACCAGTCACACGCTTGGCTGGGGATCGAAGCAATCGGCATATTCTTTATTGTTGCAACCTACTTGGTATACAGGCACACAAGAAAAACTTCTAACTGGCAATAGAAGTAGTTAGAGCCTCAAAGGTTTTGTGGGGGTTTTGAAGCCACCAAGTAGCGGCATAGGCTGCAGTTTTAACGCGCCATGATTCGCCCACGCTAACTTTGGTTGTGCTAACCTCGCCCTTTACGGCCACATATAAAAGTTCGTTGTGCAAGACAATAATATTGGTGTTGTATTTGAGCGTAAAATCGTGAAGATGTTCAACAAGGGCGATATTACCCATGTCAAACTGCACGGGGTGAGCACAGGCAGTGTCTTTACAGATTTTTTGCAGCTGAGCAATCGAAATAACAAGTGTCGTATTGGGCCGTTCCAGCGTATGTTGAATTGAGGCTGAAATCGAATCGACGGCATCTTTGGCAATTGTTACTTGGCCAGAGTATTTTTGTAAAAACTCTTCGGTGACAATTGTCGTTTCACTATTGCGCCCTAAATCGCCCGCCAGTAAAACACCATCAGCCCAACCGGCAAAATCAAGCCATTCGGCCAGAGCATTACGGGCAAAACTACCACTCTTATTGCTAGGCGCAAATTCACCATTTTCCAGAACGCTCCCGATAGTTTTTTGCAGTTTGTCTGGCAATAAAACTTTGGCTACGCCTACTCCAGCTTTGAGTGCTTCGTTGTATGCTTGGGCTGGCGCCGCAAAAAAATGCAAGTTACCACCAATAATTAGTAATTTGCCAGCATGGGTTTTGTTTTCTGGTCTACTCCACAATAAATCTTCAAACAGTGGTTTATCAGGATTTTGCTTAAGCCAATACTCGTTGTCCATTAGTGTTTTTAGTATAAATGTCTAAGCAGCTTTTTCAACTTCAGTAGTTTTAACAGGTAGTTTACCTTGTTTTTCGCCGCTAAAAACAGGCGCAATCACATTATCAAATATCCAGCCACCTTGACCAAATTGCTCAAAGAAACTGCGCGTATCAAGCTGGCGATGTATGGCAACTCGTGTGGCCATCCAAGCTGCCTCGGTAATACCAAGTTTGGAAATTGACGAGGGCATTCGTAAATTATTTTTTTGCTCACAGAAGTAAATTGCCTCAGTCACGGCACCGTCGACAGGATGAGTAAGCTCAATATTTGCTGTTTGCTTCTTCTTATCTCCCCATTCTAAGTTTGCGCCAAAACGGTAGCCGACATTATCCATAATCGTCGTAACTTTTTCGATGTCGCGTGGACGAATACCATGACTGGCTCGAGATAAGTAGCACATCACTTGAATGAGAGGGTGAAAGACTGGAACTGTCTCGACTTGCTTTGTTTTCTTGTTATACAGCTCCATATCCCAGGGTTCAAAATATTCGTCTGGCAGTTCAACTTTTTGATTGCCGATTGCTACATAGCGTGTACCATCAGGATATTCAAGGCGATCACTGACCCAATCCTTTTTAATATGGTCCATAAATGAATCAGATTCTTGCCGCTTGTCATAATTTCTTCCATCATGTAATCCTGTAACGCCTACTTTTAATTTATCGCCGTACTGCACCTCGAGTGCACTCCGTACCCTATCTACATCAGTAATATCTTCAGGCTCCTTTGTATCAATAGCAAAAACTAACACATCAATATCAGCTCTGGTTCCGTTAGTTTTTCTAAACTGATCTTTATGAATTGACTTGGGTGGTATGATTCGTCGATTTTTTACATCGATAACTGTTTCACTGTCCATAAGTGCCGCGGATGCGCCACCACCCATCATGACATAGCCAACGTTTTCACCAACTGCATCAACAACAGTCTGATTAAAACCTTGAATAATATCAAAGTAATTCTCACCGGTTTCAAAATGCTGCTCTGGCTTGAGTGCTTTGTACAATGCCAGCCCGCCAGCTACTACCGCGCTCGCAATAAGCGCATTGCGAGCTGCAGGACGTTCCCGACTAAAGTCTTTGATAGCTTCAATCATATTGAAGATTAATATAGTTCGCGATTGGCTTTTACACAAGCATGAGCTTTACTCGAGAATATATATTCCGTTTTTGCTTTCCAGTTCATACACGACGTTTTTGCGCTCAACTACAATTTTCCAAGCGTTCTTTTGGGCGGTTTTTAGCAGCGACTGATCGGGATTAAAAGCAATCGGCTTCTCAACCAGCTCTAACATGGCGACATCACTGGCGCTATCACCTACGGCAATGCTGTTTTCAAAACTCAGAGTATGTTTTTTTACAAGTTGCTCCAGTACAGCTTTTTTATCTCTACTAGCAATAAATTTCTTGCCGCTAAACTTCCCTTGCTTACGGTCATACTCTGTTCCTACACAATCGTCAAAACCATAATAATCGGCAATTTCTTTTACAAGTTCTTTGTGCGAGCCGGAAATTGCTAACAAAAAATAATTTTGCATCTTCAATTTTTTTATCAAATCCCGTGTGTAGGTATAAACCTGGTCTTTGTATTCACCTATTACATCGTGCACCAACTTATCAAATGTATTGACATCTAAGTTTGGAAACGCTTGTTCGTAAATCTTAATGAGCGCCATTTCGTATTCTTTAAATGCATCAGGATGTTCACGGTTCTTCCAAACCATGCGTGCTTTATGCAACTGTTTGTGCGCATCTTTACCAAGCTCTCCTGACTTTGCTAATTTATCAACGATTGCATGGTATAACTGCCACCGAATTAAAGTTCCGTCCAAATCAAATGCAGCAAATTTTCTCACAGACATGCTTTTATTATATCGACATACTTTTCAGGATTCTCCCAAATATCATCATGCGAACCGTCTACGCTGTAGTATCCCCAGTTATTTTTCTTGGCTAGTTCGCGGGTCTGATCTGGTTTGTTAAAGATATCTCGCTTTCCATTTATCAGTACGACTTTCTTGGCATGTAACTTTGAAAGATTATTAGGATTAAGATGGCGAAGCATTTTAACCCATAATCTTGGCTTACTAAAGAAATAACCGATATTGTGTCGGTTTTTACGTGCCCAACGACGTAGCTGTTGTTGTTTGCGGTGGGCTCTAAAGTCGTGGTAAATTTTCTGATTAATTTTAAGCATCGTCTTTTTTCTCGAGAAAATTGGTAGCCCTACGATCACAAGTAGTTCCACTTTTTTTCGTGCAGCCGGTAAATATGCTCCTGCAGAGTGCGTAATAATAATGTCGGCCTGGTTTAAAGGAGCTATTTTAAAGCCCTCTTGTGTGAGAGCATCTCTTAAGAGCACCGTGTGCCAATTCCCCTCCGTAAAACCGGGCAGTATTGCAACCTTTTTCATGTATTTATTCTACCACTGATGTTCTATTGAATAAAACAACAATAGATGGTATAATCTGCATTATGACTAATGCATTTGGTCCCACTGAAAGATTTGCTGAATGGTTACCTGGCGAGCTGGTTTATTCGGCCACAAAAGCTGGCTATGATAAAAAGATAGGGCGTGCACATTTACCAATCGATGACCGACTAAGTATCTACGGGCATTTAGGCGATGAATGGCATAACTATCAACTGGCCAGCAAGCAAGGAGCACACTATATGCCATTCCACGGTAAAAGTGGCCAACTCCAGCTGGCGAAATTCGCTGCTGGACTTTACGATAAAGTTGCGCTTGGCGAATGGATGCAAAGTGGGACAGACGCTACAATAGATAATTTTGTTATAGCCGCCAGAGCAACTGCCGCCAAAGTAGTTGCAGAATTACCGACAGGTTTAGGCACAGGTAGCTCAGAACTCCTAAAAACACCGTTTGAAGAAACTGCTTTTGCGCCAGGGATTGCTGCGCTTATGGAAAGCATCACAAAAGCTGCTGAACTTGATGGCCAAGATCGCACTGCTGAGATTGAAAAATTTACCGGCATTGCTCGTGCTTTGGGTGACAGAGCCTTCGAAGCGTATCGGTACTATGCGTTTGCACATCTTCAGGCCGATCAATATGCGCTTCCAGCCAGTGAACTAAGTGATACGCAGTTATAATTC
Organism: uncultured Candidatus Saccharibacteria bacterium; assembly: GCA_964590205.1. GTDB lineage: Bacteria > Patescibacteriota > Saccharimonadia > Saccharimonadales > JAGQNJ01 > CAZPVO01. The sequence continues at coordinate 4,514 of CAZPVO010000013.1, forward strand.
GATACTGATTGGACAGTGGTCAGAGCCCATTTGCTCAGCATGGATTTCGGCTTTTTTGACTTTGCTTTTTAGACTTTCAGATACCAAAAAATAATCGATGCGCCAGCCAACATTTCTGGCTCGTGCATTGGCGAAGTGGCTCCACCATGTATAAAAGCCATTGCCTTGTTTGAATATCCGAAAAGTGTCGACAAAGCCTGCAGCTAACCAATTATCAAAACCAGTCCGTTCTTCGGTAGTAAAGCCCTTTTTGCCAATGTTCGGTTTTGGGTTGGCCAAATCATCTTCAGTGTGCGCTACGTTCATGTCGCCGCAGTAAATGACCGGCTTTTTCTTTTGCAGCTGATCGCAAAAATCAATCATGGCTTTGTCCCATTGCTGCCTTAGCGGTATTCGCGTGAGATCATCTTTGGCATTCGGTGTATATGCAGTTACAACAAAATAATTATCAAATTCGGCAGCGATGACTCGGCCCTCATCATTACTATGGCCATATTTATCGGCAATTAAGCCATGCTTCTCGGCGATCTCTGTCGGTATATCGTTAATTATGGCAGTCGGCTTAATCTTGGTAAAAATCGCTGTTCCAGAGTAGCCTTTTTTTGTGCGTGACGAATTCCAATATTCTTCATACCCACTAAAATCAATTTCGGCCTGTCCCTGCTCTGCTTTGGTTTCCTGCATGCACAAGATGTCAGGCTTGTATTTTTCAACAAATTTTTGAATTTCGCCTTTTCGAACAACGGCTCGAATCCCATTGACGTTCCACGAAAATATCTTCATTTTTTAAGTATACCATCGCCATAATTTAGGATGCGAGAGTTGCAAAAACTTTGCAAAAGCGTTATAATAATGCAAATGTCTGCTCCAGGAACTGTGTTTTATAAGTCATCTGGTGAACTTCTTGCTGAAGGTAATGATGGTAATGGCTGGACTCCGCAAGGAGTCAATGGCTATGCCGACAAACTTGCTAGTTTATATCGCCAACGTGAAACGCTTGATTTGCAAGGAATTATGACTGTCTCAGGGGCTG
>CAZPVO010000014.1:0-4207 GCA_964590205.1 uncultured Candidatus Saccharibacteria bacterium
ACAGAAAGTAAAACCTAAATAGATTAGAGGTGCTAGTATCAAGCACACTACCATTACTATAGATGAAGCTATTATGTTCTTTTTTGAACCTAGTTTTATAGATATAACAAGACTGACTATTGGCAGAAATATACTTAATCCAAGAAAAAATACTAGAAGAGGTAGATAACCAGTTGATGAACCACAGCTCCCCGGTATGCTCACCCTGTTACCTATAGGCCATGTTAACAATTCAGATAGTAGAGCAATAGTTAAGAGTAGAGGAACCAAATTTTTATTTTTTAAATTCACGCCCAAATTATACCACGACACTAAACACACATTCATGGTAGCCCAGGTTCATTCGATAATCGAACGGTTAGTGAGATTATATGCCGAAGCCAAGTTTGGCCAGTCCCATAAAAAAAGTCAAACCTGTCCAGAAGCTATAATTGGACAGTTTGAGAGTAGGATTAGCTAGATGGAAGGGCGTTTCATCTAGAGTCAATTTGTCTTAGTTCAAATGAAATGTTTCCAATGTTGGTGTAGTAATTTGTTGCATTAACGAAGCTACTCGGGACTTGCTATAGCTGCCAGTACTTTTTGTGAAAATCGTCAGTACAATAGTGTTGTCTACATTTGTGATAATGGTCGCATCGTGTAGGTAGCCACTGTATTCACCGGCTTTATGGTAAATGGTATCGGTTGCTGGCACGGCTGGAATTACTAAATCGCGATAGTTAGCACGCTCCATGTAGGCAAGCAGTTGCTCGGCGTGGGCTTCATTAATAAGCTTTCTTTGATACATATCTGTTAGTAATTTGGTTTCATCAATTGCGCTGATCGTGTTATCGACGTAACTGTAACTTGTAAGCCCAATACTGTGGGCATATTGCTGTAGCTGTTCATAGGTAAGGGCTTCGTTTAGGAGATGCCAGGCAGTGTTTTCACTCACAACAATCATTTGCTCGATATTATATTGGGCGGTTTTACCGTTAGGCATAATGGTATCCAGGCTCTTATGGCCTAACTCAACCTGTTTGTAGTAATCAACCGCAGTCAGAACTTTTGTAACGCTAGCTGCGGTCATGGCCTGTGAGCTGCCGTAATTGTGCAATTGGCCGGTGTTCAGATAACTGATTGATACGCCAAAGGTTATATCTTTATTGGCACTGATTATTTGATTAATTTGGCTGTCCAGGCTGGTGGTGTTGACCGGCTGGCTTTGAATTTTTTTAATAAACGCTTTGAGCCTGGCAAAGTTTACCTTACTTTCGTCTTGTTGGTCGTTGGCGGATGAATCAGTTGGTTCTGCATAAGGAGCAGACTGTGAAATTTGCGCTTCTGCTGTGGCTGAGTGTTGCTGTATAGTTGCTTGGCTGTTGGTTTGATTTTTATTGTTAATGCGCAGAAGCACTAATACTAGTACTACGACTAGGATTAAGCTTAATATGAAACCGGATTTTTTGTACCACGGTTTATGACCAGGCATAGCTACACTTTAAAACTTGTAGACAACTATGCAAGTACAAGCAATATAAAAAACTTCTCTAATGTGAGAAGTTTTTAGCATAAGCATCTTGGTAGCGGGGGCAGGACTCGAACCTGCGACCTCGTGGTTATGAGCCACGCGAGCTGCCACTGCTCCACCCCGCGACGGAATTTGAAGCTTGGTAATAGTACCAGAACAGATATGGAGTGTCAACGCGGGCACAATGATTTGCATACATCAAAAGCTCGTGAACCATTGAGGATTTTCTAACAGAACCATTCCATGGTTTGGTTTTTACTTAGTCTCATGGCAAAAGAAAAGAAAACAGATATATTTACTCGTTTTACAAGTAGCACTTCAAAAATGCTAGGACGGCCTTGGGTTTTTGTTGTGGCACTGGGAGTACTGCTGTTTTGGGGCGTTAGCGGCCCATTGCTAGGTTTTTCTGACACCTGGCAGCTCATTATAAATACCAGCACTACCATCATTACATTTCTGATGGTATTTATAATTCAAAACACCCAGAACCGTGACAACTTGGCTTTTAATATCAAGCAAGATGCGATTATGGAAAAACTAGGGATTACTGAAAAGGATTTGATTGAAGCCGAAGAACAAAGCGACAAAAAACTAGAGCGCGAAAAGAAACAAGTCCAACACCGAAAAAATACCTAGTATGCCGCTACATATTTCTAGGGCCGCCGTGGCCATGGCCACCAGGACGTAGGTATTTCAGGAAATCAGTTGGGATACCGTTGTCTTTAGCCCACTTTTCAATCTCGGTTTTCTTGGCGTCCATGTCGGCTTTGCGTTCCTCCGGAGTTTTATCTTCCATGGCTTGGTGATCAGCCTCGTGCTGTGCCTTCAGCTCCTTGAGCTTGTCCAAGATTTTAGTCTCTTGTTCGCTTGTCAGCTTGCCATCTTTGACCGCCTGATCCAGGGTGGCTTTAATATCAGCCTGATGTTGAGCCTCATGCTCAGATTTATTCTGGTCAAAGACTGCCTGAACATCAGATGTTTTAAGATTAAACTTCTGGGCAATCTTATCGACTAGTGAACTACCATTGTCCGAACTTGTCGCAGCTGCTGCAAACTGAGTTCCAGCCAGTCCGGCAGCACTAATAGTGGTGACTAGACCGGCCACTAACAAAGGTTTCTTAATTTGCATAATATCTATCCTTTCAGCTGCTTTTAATGCAGCATACTCATCGTAGGCCTATAAATTGAGAAAGCGCTGAAACGGATTATGAGCGGTAGGTTAGTAGCAAAGCGCCAGAAAAAGTTAGTACAAGCCCCAGGATTTTTATTGTGTCAAAACTCTCTTTTAAGAATAGCCACGATAAGATAATTGCCACCCCCACGTAAGTTGCAGCCAAAACAGAAGCAACGCTGACCGGCAGCTTATTGATGGCTAGTACAAATAACAGGGAACCCAGCGCCATCATCATACCTATTAGGAAGCCAACCGGCACATCCTTGGCAGGCATTTTGAAGGTTTTATGGGCAATCAGTAGTGCTGGAATGCCAGTAATTAGCATGCCCAGCCCCATTAGAAAGTTTAGTTGATATGGGCTCAGACTCTTTAAGCTCACTTTCATCAGGAATGTAGCAACACCAACAAGCAATATGTAACCGAGTATAAAAATATAACCCACACTAGCATTCTAACACTGCATAAAATCAAGCGTAGTGCGAAATATTTCGTATTGTTCAGTAGTCTTTTTTATTATGCTGTTAGGGATAATAAAGGAGGGGAAAGATGCTGTTAACAATCGCTATTATTTTGGCTATTTTGTGGCTTCTGGGGCTTATTGGCCACGTTGGTGGGAGTTTGATCCATCTAGTGCTTGTCATTGCCCTAGTTGTGTTCATATTCAACTTCTTGAGCGGTCGCCGGCCGGCGGCCTAAATAAAAAGACTCCCCAAACGGGGAGTCTTTTAAAGTTCAATGAACTTTAGCGCTCTGGGCGAGGACGAGCTTGGTTGACGGTTATTGACCGACCACCGACATCGCTGCCGTTGAGTGCCTTTTCTGCAGCTTTACCTTCGTCGTCACTTTCGTACTCGACAAAGCCAAAGCCTTTGCTGCGGCCAGTGTCGCGGTCTTTGATGACCACGGCTGATGCAACCGTACCATGAGCGGCAAAAAGCTGTTGCAATTCGTCGTCAGTGGTTGAAAACGGTAAACCGCCTACAAATAACTTATACATATATTCTCCTTAATATATTTAGCAAGGTACGACCCTTTGCTTTCTGAGCTTCCGAACGGTCTAACCTTACTAAAACAAGGAGAGAACATCGAACATCTCGAACGCATAAGAACCTGCCCGCATATTTAAACATATGATGTGTAAAAAACCTATAATAAATTGAATCAATATTGACAAATACGCAAAAACATGTATAATGACAAGTGTTGATCGATCTAACAAACAAGTTCGTAAGTAGTAAATAACACGAAGTAAAATTAAAAAGTTAGAAGGGTTGGAAGCCTCACAATGTTACTAAATGAGATGAGCTACGAATTTCTACCAAGCACAAACTCAACAATTGCCGAAGTAGATAAAATACTCAGCGAAGCCTGAGAGAAGTAACTAGCTATAGCTAAAGAGCCCGCTTAGCCGCGGGCTCTTTTAATGGTAAACAGATATGAAACATGGTATATTTACCCCTGTTCTTCATGGCGGCGTAGCTCAGCTGGTTAGAGCGCAGGACTCATAAGCCTGAGGTCAGTGG
>CAZPVO010000015.1:0-1532 GCA_964590205.1 uncultured Candidatus Saccharibacteria bacterium
ATAAACGATAAAACAACTATTTTTCTCATACACCTATTCTATCAAACGGCTGATCTAAAATCAGAGCGTAACGTTACTCGCTTGTCTTAAATGTGCCTACTATGTCACTAAACAGTTGAATGTCAGCGTCAGTGTGATTTTCTGATTGTTCAACTACTAATGCTCCATTTTGGTATTTGAACAAAAAGTCCGTGAACGGCAACCCCTGGCCTGAACCTGAGCCTACCTTGCCCGATATTTTAACACCGTTTGTAAGCTCCTCTGTTTTAAGGTCAGTCGCAGTCTCTTTGCGTGCTGCAACTTCTTGGTCGAACGATTTTGCCAGCCTTGCATCTACCGACATCAGTACGTCTTGGGGCTTGTCAACATCCTTAAGTAACACAATGTAGCCTGTCACTCTTTCTTCAAGGTGAAGAGTTTTAGGATACTTGAATGAAAACGTGCTCTTGCTATCTGTGTATGTCTTCCAATCAGCATGTGGGTCGACTTTAGCAGTGGAAGTTGTAGCGTTCGCTGGAGTGTTATCAGCCTTCTTCCCATGATTTCTGTCATAAATCAGCCAGCCGGCTCCTCCTGCCAAACCTAACACAACAACGATTATTAATATTTCGATGGTGCCAAAGCCCATCTGATCTTTTTGGAGTTTATTCATAATATCTTAAGTGTAACTCTTTTTTACTTCGGCCTGCAAGAAAAAAGAGCCCACTATATGGAGCTCATGATGCTTATATTTGATGCAGCATTATTAATGAATGTATAAACTTACTTTGGCGATAGATATATTGCTGGGAGTATAAGAATGTAGGTAAGAGCAGGAACTTACACTAATCCACCGTAAGGCTCAACCTACTGCGCTGGAATAGCTTCTAGCTTTGGCACTAACATCCTAAAGGCATCTTCAGTTTCTTTTTGTAGCGTAGCTATTGTTGAATTGGTACTGTATGGATCACAGGCAGATTGATGGAACTTAATGTAGAAATAGTAATATTCGCCAACCTTTGTGTACGCAAAACTTGATGACATCGGATCAGTAGCAGCTTTCGAAGCTTTTTTATTTGGTGCGCCAAAGTTGATGTCGTCATTTGCCTTACCTCGCTGCATAAAGGCATCACCAGTCTCCTTACAATCTTTGCTTACAGCCCCCAGTTCAACAGATGAAAGTCCGAGGAACCTGCCATCAAGTTTATGGCACAGTAACAAAGACCCGGTATATGTTGCTCGTACACCCCACTCCTTGATTGTGAAATATTTGTCGCCCTTTTTCATACAAATTAAATCATTTGCGGTTGAAACTGTTGCAGATTTTGGTGCCACTTCAGTTGCTGGAGTAGTCTTACTATGGTTATGCCATACCCACCAACCAACAAAGCCTAATACACCTGCAATAACTACGATTAGTAAACCTTCAATCGGGCTGAAACCTTTTTCATTTTTGGATACTTTATTCACGATATTATTTTAGACTAAATATTCTCAAAAGAAAACGAAAAAGACCTCAAATTTATTGAGGTCAAAGTGCTTTTGTTTGGTGC